>CAZZJR010000164.1:0-2549 GCA_964654585.1 uncultured Bdellovibrionales bacterium | reverse complement strand
ACGCTTCGCCTGCAGGGCGACATGGTCACGATCACGGCGAGCGGCAGCATGTCGCGCAACGATCCGGTGCCCGCTCCGGCGCCGCTGGTGCTGGTGCCCTTCACGCTGCCCACGGTGCTGCCTCCCGGCGCCACCGCAAACCTGCTCATGAGCGGCACCTTCTCCGACGGCACCAGCGTCACCAACGCCTCCGCCACCATCGCCGCCGACGGCGGCCAGCGATGCCTGGCCGACCTCGACGCGACGGGCTTCGTGGACTTCGGCGATGTGGTCACGCTGCTGCTCGATTACGGGCCCTGCGCCGGTCTCTGCGCCCCGGACCTCGACGCGAGCGGCACGATCGACCTCTCCGACGCGGCGCTTCTCATGCTCGATTTCGGGCCATGCGGCTGAATCGCACCGCCGAGCAGTCACCCGTTTCCTGTTGAGTCACCCCCGGGCGGGCGGTTAGGCTGACTTCACCGCTCGGCTCTCCGAGGAGAAAGATGATGCTCCAGCGAATCGCTCGAATGCTCATGGCCCTGGTGCTTTCCCTCGCGGCGGCGCTGCCTGCCCACGCGAATCTCTGCCCGGCCGATGTCGACGGTGACGGCGAAGTCTCGGGCGCCGACCTCTCTCTCATGCTGCTCAGCTTCGGGCCCTGCGGCTCGCCGTGCCCCGAGGATCTCGACGGGGACGGATTCGTCACCAGCGCCGACCTGGCGATGACCTTCATGCAGTGGGGCGCCTGCCCACGCGACCTGATCCAGGGCGTGATCCGTGATCGGCTCACGAACGCGCCGATCGCCGGCGCCAAGGTCTTCTTCTACGGATCGGCCTACGGCTCGGTCACCACCGACGCGCTCGGTCACTACCTCATCCAGAACGACGACCTCGTGCAGTTCGGCGGCCCGGTCTCCGGAACCCTCTTCATCGGCAAGCCCGGCTTCTTCGAGGCGCCCCTGATCTCCATCTCCGACCTTGCGCAGCAGCCGTCGCTGCCGGTGCAGGCGGACGCGACGCTGCTGCCGGCCGGCCCGCTCGTTCAGGGCCGGGTCACCGATGCCGGAACGGGCCTGGGCATCGCAGGCGCATCGATCGTGTTCAACCGCAATCCGATGGCCACCTGGAACGGCGGTGCCACCACGGTCGCCGTCGCCACCGACGCCAACGGCGACTACGCCGTCGACCCCTCGTTCTTCAACGAGTCCGGTCTGACGAGCGGCTTCTCGATCGGCATGCAGGTGGCGGCCCCGAGCTTCATCGGCGTGAACTGGGGGACGAGCTTCAACAGCCCGATCACGCGCAATTTCGCGCTCCAAGCGGCCGGGTCCACCGTGATCAAGGGCACGATCGTCGACCGCACCACGCTCGCCCCGATCGCGGGCGCGACCGTGTTCTTCTACGGCTCCGGCTACGGCACCACGACGACCGACGCCCTCGGCCAGTACGCCTTCACGGCGGGCGCCCTCAGCCCCGGCGGCGGTCCGATCTCCGGAAACCTCTTCATCGGCAAGCAGGGCTACTTCGAGGCGCCGGCGGTACCCGTGGCGGATCTCTCCACGCAGCCCACGCTGCCCGTGTCGCTCGACGCGAGCCTGCTGGCGGGTTCGCCGGTGGTGGTCGGCCGGGTGACGGACGCCGCGCTCGGAACCGGCATCGCCGGCGCGCAGTTGATGGTGAATCGATCGCCGATGTCCTCCTGGAACGGCGGCGCGACGACGATCTCCGTCGCCACCGATGCCAACGGCGACTATGCCATCGACGCGTCCTTCTTCAACGAGTCCGGACTGGCCAGCGGCTTCTTCGCGAGTCTGCAGGTCAACGCGCCGGGCCACCTCGGAACCAGCGTCTCCTCCAGCTTCACGGCGACGCCATGGGTGCGAAACTTCGCGCTGCCCTCCTCGTCCGGGTCGCTGATGAGCGGCACGGTGATCGACCGCGCGACGCTCGCGCCGATCGCCGGAGCGACGGTGTTCTTCTACGGATCGGGTTTCGGAACCGTGACGACCGACGCCGCAGGCGCGTACGCGTTCACGCTCTCCGATCTCGTCCTGTTCGGCGGGCCGATCTCCGGCACGCTGTACATCGGCAAGGCCGGGTACTTCGAGGCCTTGCCCGTGACCACCGGCGATCTCGCGAACCAGCCGACGCTGCCCCTCATCGCGGACGCAAGCCTGCCCCCGGGCGGTGCGATCGTCACCGGAACCGTCCTCAGCGCGTCGACCGGCAATCCGATCGCGGGCGCGACCATCCAGTTCAGTCGCAATCCCGCGAGCACCTTCCTCGGAGGGGCGACCACCATCTCCGTCGTCACCGACGCCAACGGTCACTACACGATCGACTCGTCGACCTTCAACGAGGCGGGCCGGACGGGCGGCTTCTTCATCAACCTGCAGGTCAACGCCCCGGGATTCCTCGGGGCCGGCTGGTCCGGCGCCTTCAGCGCCTGGCCGATCGTGCGCGACTTCAACCTGCAGTGATCGGGCCGGCGGGCCGCAGGCAGCATGGACTACAATCCCGCGCTCTGCGGGAGTAGCTCAGTGGTAGAGCGGCAGCCTTCCAAGCTG
>CAZZJR010000163.1:0-2572 GCA_964654585.1 uncultured Bdellovibrionales bacterium | reverse complement strand
GGGCAAAGCCCCTTTAGACTGCCGCCATGACGCTTCCCCGAGACGAGGATATCCTGGCGCGCTGCTTCAAAGAGGTCTCAGGCTGTGCGCCAACCTCTGTTGAGACCCTGCGCCCCCACGCCTCTGAGCGTCGCATCTACCGCCTCGCATCTGCGAGCGGCTCGCTCGTCGGTGTGGTGAACGCGTCTCGCGCGGAAAACGATTCATTCGTCGCCCTCGCCCGCCACTTTCGGCGCTGCGGTCTCCCAGTCCCTTCCATCCGCGCGTACAAGGCAGAGCTGGGAGTGTACCTCGAAGATGACCTCGGAGACCAAACGCTACTCGATTTCCTTGAAGCATCCCGCAGCCGCTCCGGAGATCCTTTTCCGGCGGATGCAGCGAGCCTGTACCAGGCCGCTGTGGAGCTGCTGCCTCGCTTCCAGATCGAGGCGGCTTCTACTCTTGACTTCTCGCAGTGCCTCAGCTCCCAAGGCACATTTACGAGCACCCTCAAGCGTGACGTCGAAGCCTTCCTCCGCGAGTTCGTCGGTCGTGTTCTTCCAGACACCCCTCCAGCCAACCTAGCCGGAGAGTTTGAGCAGCTCATCGCCTTCCTGGCAGCAGCACCTAGCTCCTACTTCCTCTACCGCGACTTCCAGGCACGTAACATCATGGTCAAAAACGGCAAGCTCGCATTCATAGACTTCCAGTCTGGCGGCCAAGGCCCCCTCCAGTACGACCTCGCCTCTCTCCTCTTTCAGTCGAGTGCCCAGATCCCCGACTCGGAGCGCGAGCGGCTGCTTGAGTCCTACCTGGCTGCCGCGGGGCGCCACACCACAATCAACCGAGAGGACTTTCTCGGACGCTACCCAGCTTTCGTCGTTAGCCGTATGCTGCAGGTGCTGAGCGTCTACGGTCGCCAGGGGCTTGGACAGAAGAAGGAGTACTTCACTCGTAGCATCCCGCTGGCGCTTGCAACGCTCTCCCGCTGCCTTACAGACCCCCGCATGCCGCTTCGGCTGGCGGGCCTTGAGCAGTGCTGCAACGATCTGCTCGCCGCGACCGCCACATGAATGCACCAACTCAGTCACCAATCCTGACCGTCGAGATCACCAGCTTCTCGTTCAAGCAGCCCCTTCCGCCACACCTCTTCTCGCTCGATGCTGGGCGCCACGGCGGCGGTTTCGTCTTCGACTGCCGCTCGCTCCCGAATCCCGGGCGCGAAGAGCGCTTCAAGGCACAGACCGGTCTCGATGCAGGCGTGCGAGAGTTCCTGGAAGCGCTTCCAGAGGCCCGAGAATTCCGTACTTCCGTCATCTCTCTCGTCGAGCCCGCAGTGCGGAACTTTCTTGGCAGACAGTTCACCTTCATGAATGTGAGCTTCGGCTGCACTGGCGGACAGCACCGCTCGGTGTTCTTCGCCGAGGAGCTGGCACAACACCTCGGTGCCACCTTCCAGGGTGCAGTCACGCCCACCGTGGTGCACTACAACCTCAAAGCCAAAGGTTTCATCTGAAGAGCCGCATGAAAGCGATGATTCTCGCCGCCGGTGTCGGCTCACGCCTGGGAGAGCTGACGAAAGAAACTCCAAAGTGCCTCGTCACAGTAGGCGACAAGACCGTGCTAGAGCGCGTTATCGAAAGCCTCAAAGCAGCCGGAGTGACTGAAGTCGTGATCAATCTCCACCACCTAGCAGATAAAGTGGTTTCGTTTGTGGAGTCTCGCAACCACTTCGGCCTCACGGTGCACTTCTCGCGCGAGGAATCCCTGCTCGACACAGGAGGCGGACTCAAGAAAGCCGCGTCGTTCTTCTCCGGAGAAGACGCCTTCTTCATCCACAACGCCGACGTGCTGAGCACCATTGATCTCTCGGCTCTCGCCACCCTGCACCGCTCACGCGGCGCTATCGGCACACTGGCAGTGCTGCGCCGACCATCGTCTCGGGGGCTCTACCTCGATGCAGCAAAGACTCTTGTCGGCTGGACAGGCGAGAGCAATGCCGCTCCGACAAACGCGGAGCTGTTCGGTTTCTGCGGAGTGAGCGTTGCATCTTCGAAGCTCTTCTCGTTTATGCCAGAGAATAAGGCCTTTTCGCTCATTGAGCCCTACCTCGCGGCTGCTCGCGCCACAAAGCTGGTCTGGGGAGAGCCGTGTCCTGAGGCTGACTGGATCGACATTGGCACTCCGGAGCAGCTTGCGGCGGCTCGGCATCGCGCCGCCACATAGACTGCCTGTTTGGTGCGCCCCGGTGCTCGCCGGCACCCCGAGAGAACCCGTGTTACGCCCTCATTTTGTTGTACCCATCGAAGGCAGCGACCTTGTAGCACTCCGCCAGGGTCGGATAGTTGAAAACTGCATCCTTCAGGTAGTTGAGCCCGCCTTTTAGCGCCATCACAGCCTGGCCGATGTGGACGAGCTCAGTCGCGTACTCGCCAATAATGTGCACCCCGAGCACCTCTCCTGTCTCACGGTGAAAGAGGACCTTGAGCATGCCGTTTTCGTCACCCAGGAGCTGCCCCCGCGCGATCTCCCGGTAGCGGGCAATCCCCGACTCGTACGGAATCTCAGCCTTCGTGAGCTCCTCTTCGTTTCG
>CAZZJR010000162.1:0-2609 GCA_964654585.1 uncultured Bdellovibrionales bacterium | reverse complement strand
TTGAAGTAGAATCGATAGACAAACAGTGGGTGATGAAATGGGAGCCATCAGATCGAGCAGCAAAGGTCGCGTCATGTTGGTTGACTCTGAGAAAACAACACACGGACCACAGAGCACGGACAACACATGAGCAAGTCCCGACCGTGACACAAAGGTCAGACAAGAGAACAAAGCGCATAAAACAACGCCCCAACACACCAGGATTCCGATTCTGCCCGATTTGTGGCCCAGAAAATCAAAAATGACTTCACAGTCTTGAAGACAAGCAAAGAACCAGGCCCAGCCAAAATCGAACGAAAAGAGGCACGGACGAAGCAAATCAAACCTGATGGCGTGTGACCGGTTGTTGATGTTTGGACATGCGGTTTGTTTTGCCGTCGGTATATATCACACGGACGATCGAATTGAGATGTCAAAACATGGCGGCGGCAGCGACAAGTCGCTGATCGTTGGTCGGACAAGAGCGGCCTAGTACGACAAGACGAACAAAAAAGTCAGAAAATCGAGCACAAGTCACGACACGATCGACAAGAAAGAAAACAAACAATGCAAAATCATGCACCAATCAATTCTACATCCGAATATATATGGTTTATGGGGTCGAAAATCAGAGCTGGGGTCACAACCGAGCAAACAAAACCACCAGCCAAGCCAAACGAAAAGAGGCCAAAAAACAGCAAAAAACCAACCTGACGGCGAACGATGTCACGTCGTTGTTCTTTGATATTTTCGAGTGCGGTTTGATTTGCCATCGACAAACGTCACACGGGCTATGCAATTGACAGAATCAATCACGTCGGTGAAAGCGACAAGCGGTCGGTCGGCCATGAGCAAGCTCATCCTACACGAGCACAAAGGACGAAAAAAGAATGAATAACGAGTGTACACGACAACGCGATCGAGGCAAATACACACAAGCAAGACCAAATCATGCACCAAACAATTCTGCATCCGAATTGGTACGTTTGTGGCCAAGAAACATACAAACAGCTTCACAATCACGACGAAAAGACCACCAAAAAACAGGCCAAAAACGAACAAAAAGAGCAAAGCACACACCAACACACCGACGCATCGTTTGAAGCCATTTCTTGATGTTAAGATGCGCCAATCGAGATTATCGATCTTCATACATAACCAGAGCTTGGTGCCGCTTGGCGTCACTCTTGTCCTTCGCCACTTGAGCATGCCTATGGTCGATCGAGCGACAACGCGAACAAGAGCCAAGACAAGAAAAGTGAGTTTGGGACGATGCATAAACAGCACAAGACTGAGGCGACAAGCAAAAGAAAGTGATAAACACCTTACCAGTATCATGAACATGAAGGCCGACCAAAAATATTGATGTCAGAGTGCGTGCGTTGATGTATGTAAGCAAACGGCGCCACGTGCGTGTTTGGGCCTATAGAGAGTAGGCTGACGACACTGATTGAAGCCAACCGCTGACCAACATAGACAACCGACCACATGCCGATCTGAGAACATGATAGACAAACGTTTTGAGAGTGGTGAGACACAACGAAACACAGAGCTATGCACACAGCAGGCGAAAACCAATTTTTTTTGCAAAACCAACAAAAAAGTGATCCGAATCATGTCAACGTCAGACCTCCATACTTTGTATGATCATACTATGTTATCATGTGATATCTGCAAACTTGTTCCCGAGTGAAAAGATGCAGTCGTCTTCACGAAAACAGCATTTGTTTGCGCCCTTCTGTTTTCTCTGTTTGACGTCATAATACGTCACCGGACTCGGTCCTTAAGGTGCGAAACCGGTGGTTTGAATTTTGCAAACGTCATCGTTTTTTTGAGGCACTTTCAAACGCCTCTTTCTCCCTTCACAATGCACCTGCAGACCTCGTTCTTTCATCAAAAGATAGACAATTTAGTGTAGTATGTTTGTACTTTTTGGTTGGGCTTAACTTTGAGGTGTTTTGTGCTCGGTTTGCTGTGTTGCGTTTTCGGGCTTGGTTTGCGAAGCACGCCGAGCCACGTTCTGAAAATGAGCATTGAGCAAGCGCTCTGCCCTTTGTTACAGAGTTGGGCGGTACCAAGGCCCAGGTTTTGACGTTCTAGGAAAGTGGTGGAAGTGATAACTCTAGCGCACAGACCCGGTTTTCTCTTTTCCCTGCCAATTTTCCCTGCTATTTTTGTTTGGCTTCTTGTTTCGTGTTTTGCGCAAAACAGCATTTGAGTTTTTTGTTATCCTTTGGACCAAAGCTTCAGAATATCATGGGCGTTGAACTTTTGCTTTCAATATCTGGTGGAAACAGCGGGTTCATGACAGACAGACTCGCATCGGTTTGCTTTTTTGTTCTTTTGCTTCTTTCAGGCGGCAATGTTGTGAGCACGGCTCCACTGGCCATGCATCTGAGTTGAACTTCCGGTTGGCACCATTACATGATCGAGTGAATGGGCATCGATTCACGACGTTGCGGTTGTATTTGCATCGATTCTTTTAGGTTTGCTTTGCATCTTGTTTCGTTCTCTTTCTCCCGCTTTTCGTACTCGTGCTTCTTGCCTTTTTACCCTCTTTCATCTTCTTTATTGATTGTTTCTCATGCATATTTAATAATCATGATTATTATTATTGTTGTTATCATTTT
>CAZZJR010000161.1:0-2653 GCA_964654585.1 uncultured Bdellovibrionales bacterium | reverse complement strand
ACAAGTCCGGCTACACTGCGGTGGACGATTACCCGAGGCAGCTGCTCGAGCTCATCTACAGTAACGCTCACCAATATCATCCCCACGGTTTCTGTAGCCGGCCCTGCTCAAACCAATTGCAACAACAATGTGTTCACCATGGCTGCGAATGCTCCGGCCACAGGTGAAACCGGAACCTGGTCGGTGACTGGCGGCGCTGCAACAATTGCAACGCCCAGCAGCAGAACGTCATCGGTAACGGTAACTACAAGTCCGGCTACATTGACCTGGACCATCACCAATGGTAGCTGTACCAGCGCCTCAACTGTAGTGCTGACCAACAACGTTTCTACCATCAGCAATGCCGGTCCGGCTCAGACCAAGTGCAACACGGCCAGCTTCACCATGGCTGCCAATGCGCCTGCAGCGGGTGAAACAGCTACCTGGTCGGTTGTCAGCGGTGCAGCCACTATTGCCTCGCTCAATACAGGGAATACGACGGTTACGGTAACCACAAGTCCGGCTACACTGCGGTGGACGATTACCCGAGGCAGCTGCTCGAGCTCATCTACAGTAACGCTCACCAATATCATCCCCACGGTTTCTGTAGCCGGCCCTGCTCAAACCAATTGCAACAACAATGTGTTCACCATGGCTGCGAATGCTCCGGCCACAGGTGAAACAGGAACCTGGTCTGTGACAGGCGGTGCGGCCACTATCGCAACACCCAGCAGCAGGACCTCAACGGTAACGGTTACTACCAGTCCGGCTACCTTAAGATGGACCATCACCAACGGATCTTGTACAAGTATTTCATCGGTTGTATTGACCAATAACGTTTCTACCATCAGCAATGCCGGTCCTGCACAAACCAAATGCAACAATTCATCCTTCACACTGGCTGCCAATGCGCCTGCAGCGGGTGAAACGGCTACCTGGTCTGTTGTCAGCGGTGCTGCCACCATTGCCTCACTCACTACAAGAAATACAACGGTAACTGTGACGAGCAGTCCTGCGGTCTTACGTTGGACCATCACACGTGGAACTTGCTCGAGTTCATCTACAGTAACGCTTACTAATATCATCCCCACGGTTTCAGCAGCCGGTCCGGCTCAAACCAATTGCAACAACAATGTGTTTACCATGGCTGCGAATGCGCCTGCCACGGGTGAAACCGGAACCTGGACGGTTACTGCGGGAGCGGCCACCATCGCTGCGCCTAACAGCCGTACATCCACGGTTACTGTAACGACAAGTCCGGCAACGTTGACCTGGACCATCGCCAACGGAACCTGCACCAGTGCTTCAACGGTAGTGCTGACCAACAATGTTTCCACCATCAGTAATGCGGGTGCAGGTCAAACCAAATGCAACACAACCTCGTTCACCATGGCGGCTAATGCACCTGCTACAGGAGAAACGGGCGCCTGGAGTATTGTGAGCGGTGGCGCCACCATTACGACGGTTTCATCACCGACTTCGGCTGTTATAGTTACGACAAGTCCTGCGGCGTTGCGCTGGACGATTACGAAAGGTAGTTGTACCAGTTCTTCGACAGTGACACTTACCAATATCGTTCCCTCGGTTTCAGCAGCCGGTCAGGCTCAAACCAATTGCAACAACAATGTGTTTACCATGGCGGCGAATGCACCTGCGACTGGCGAAACCGGAACCTGGACGGTTACAGCCGGAGCGGCCTCAATTGCAACTCCCGGTAGTCCAACAACTTCAGTAACCGTCACGACGAGCCCTGCAACGCTGACCTGGACCATCGCCAACGGATCCTGCACCAGCGCTTCAACGGTTGTGCTGACCAACAATGTTTCCACCATCAGTAATGCGGGTGCAGGTCAAACCAAATGTAATACAACCTCGTTCACCATGGCGGCCAATGCACCTGCTGCTGGAGAAACAGGCGCCTGGAGTATTGTGAGCGGTAGCGCTATCATTACGACGGTATCCTCACCGACTTCGGCTGTTACAGTCACTACTAGTCCTGCGGTGTTGCGCTGGACGATCACCCGGGGTAGTTGTTCCAGTTCTTCGACCGTAACACTCACCAATATCTTACCAACGGTTTCAGTAGCAGGTCCCGCTCAGACCAATTGCAACAACAATCAGTTTACCCTGAATGCCAATCTTCCTGCAGCGGGCGAAACCGGCTTGTGGACGGTAAGCAGTGGCAATGCGCTTATCGCTTCACCCGACAATCCGGCCAGTGGGGTAAGCCTGTCCGGCAGTTCGGCAACGCTGGTTTGGACCATTACGCGCGGCGTTTGTACCTCCTCCTCATCGGTAACGCTTACGAATATTGTTCCTACGGTAGCTAATGCCGGAGCCAGCCAGTCGAATTGCAATAACAATCAGTTTACCCTGAATGCCAATCTTCCTGCATCGGGCGAAACCGGCCTGTGGACCGTAAGCGGAGGAAATGCGCTTATCGCTTCACCCGACAATCCGGCCAGTGGGGTAAGCTTGTCCGGCAGTTCAGCAACGCTGGTTTGGACAATTACACTTGGCGCTTGTACGTCTTCCTCATCGGTAACGCTTATGAATATTGTTCCCACGGTAGCTAATGCCGGTGCCAGCCAGTCGAATTGCAACAACAATCAGTTTACGCTGAATGCCAATCTTCCTGCAGCGGGCGAAACCGGCTTGTGGACGGTAAGCAGTG
>CAZZJR010000160.1:0-2852 GCA_964654585.1 uncultured Bdellovibrionales bacterium | reverse complement strand
GAACTCGGTGCCTGCCGGGCGGATAGCTTCGTGCGCTTCCTGCGCGTTCTTCACTTTGGTCTTGTAGATGCGCGGCGCCGGGCTTAGGTAGTCTTGCCCAAACTCACGCGCGATAAGCGTTCGCGATGCAGTGAGCGCCTCTTCCGAGAGGGAAGTGGAGTCGGTACGCATGTAGGTGATGAAGCCGTTTTCGTAGAGCTGCTGCGCGACAGCCATCGTGCGCTTGGCGCCGAAGCCGAGCTTGCGGTTCGCTTCCTGCTGCATCGTGCTTGTAGTGAACGGCGCGTACGGCTTCTGCGTGAAGGGCTTGCTCTCAATTTCGCTGATCTTTGGGTTGCCGTTCTTGAGCTTCTCGGCGAGCTTTGTTGCTGCTGCCTCGTCGAGCAGGATCACGTCGTCTTTCTTGTAAAGCTTGCCGGTGTCAGCGTCGAAATCACGCCCGGTTGCTACTCGCTTCTGGCCAACATGCGACAGCTCTGCCTCAAACGGCAGATTGGTGTCAGATGCTGCCTGGAAGGTCGCTTTCAGATCCCAGAAGTCTGCCGAGTGAAAGCGAGCTCGCTCGCGCTCACGCTGCACGAGCAGGCGGATGGCGACGCTCTGCACGCGCCCCGCGCTTAGTCTCGGCACCATCTTCTTCCACAGCAGCGGGCTGACCGAGTAGCCGTAGAGCCGGTCGATGATGCGGCGAGTCTCCTGAGCCTTAACAAGATTCTCGTCGATGGTGCGGGCGTTCGAGAGGCTCTCCTCGATCGCCTTCTTGGTGATTTCGTGGAAGACCAGACGCTTGACGGGAACCTTCGGGTTGAGCACCTCCATCAGGTGCCAGCTGATCGACTCCCCCTCTCGGTCTTCGTCGGTTGCGAGGAAGACTTCTGAGGCGTTCTTGACGGCGCGCTTTAGCTCGTTGACCCGCTTCTCTTTGTCGGAGGGAATAATATAGAGAGGGTTGAAGTGGTCATCGACGTTTACCCCGAGGCGAGCCCACTTCTGCTTCTTGATGTCGGCCGGGATCTCAGCGGCGTTGTTTGGCAGGTCGCGAACGTGCCCATAGGAGGCTAACACCTCGAAATCCTTGGGCAAGAACTTCTCGATGGTCTTCGCCTTCGTGGGCGACTCAACTATGACAAGGCGCTTTGACATCTTTTGAAGGTGCATTGTTACAAGGGTTTTGGGTCCTCGCGCAACCCTAGGGGGACCCCAAAAAGACCCCGCCAGTAAAATAACGACGTTTTACAGACTGGCCCGATTCTCAGGCTACAAGATGCAGGCGAGGCCGAAACCGGCTCGGGGGATGGACGAGGCTGGAGCACAAAGAGGGCGGCGATAGCGGTGAAGTCAATCGCCAAGGGTAACTTTGCGCCTACCTCTCGCTGCTCTCGCCGTGCTCTGTGTGACGTTCTATTGCCACAAATCGGCGATTGAGGGTCGAAGTTGCTTACGCTTTAGGGGCGGCCCGCACCGGGGGATACTGGGAAGTCTTTTTTTGACAAAGAGAGCGGCGAGGGCAGCGAGGGGGGTGATTGAGTCTTGCCCCTGCTCATTATCCTATTTCGCCAACGTTGGTCGGCTGCCTAGCTTTTTGGTTAATTAACGCGGAGGCGCGGAAGACGCGGAGGACGCAGCCGTTAATTAGGGTAATCGGGAACGTCTCCTCAAATCAGTCGCTCTCCTGCGCTAGCTCTCTTGAGTATTGTGGCAATCTCCCACCTGCGAGCTCCGCGCCTCCGCGTTACATAACCAAAAGATTCGGACTCAGAAGAACGTATGAGCCGGGTGCAAGAATGTTCGCAAAGAGAGCGGCGAAGAGCTTGAATCTTACCCCTCGCTGCTCTCGCCGTTCTCTTTGTTTATTTTCAGCGCGCTCGGTAAGCAGCCCGGGGCTCACATCAGGGCTCGGGAAAGCCTCACATCATCCCCGCTCTCCTTGTGAAGATTCCCCGCGCCTAAGCCCACGATTACGTTTCTTGGATGACCGCAACTCGCAGCCGTCTATCCTGCCGCGCCTAGTTTAGTATTTTACAGAGCAGCCGTACGGGTCAGTCGACACAGGGTCGAAATCCTTCCCCTTGGCGATGCCGTCGACTGCGTTAAGAACGTAATTCGTGGCGCCCGCGATATCTTCAGAGTCTGTCGACGGTGTGCTGTCGATGGCGCCGGCGTAGACGAGTGTTCCAGCCGGATTTACGACGAACATGTGTGGTGTCGTGCGCGCTCCGTAGGCGCGCCCAGTGGTGCCCTTCGGATCGAGAAGGAGAGCCGTCGACTGAAGGTCCATAGAGGAGACTGCCTTGGGGGCATCTTGCAGCGAGATGTAGCCGGGCTTTCCCTCCGCGCTTGAGCTAATGGTGAGCCAAACGACTCCTTTTGCTACGGACTCCTTCTGGAAGCGCTGCATGTCGCCGCCGGAGTAGAACTTCTTCACGAAGGGGCAGTTGGGGTTAAACCACTCCAGCACAACTGTCTTCCCCTTGAACTGAGAGAGAGTTGTTTCTTTGCCAGAGGCGTCTTGCAGCCGGAAGTCTGGTGCTGCGCCACCGACGTGAGCTTCAGCGAAAGCGGAGAGGGGAGCTGTGAGTGTTGCAATGAGAGAGAAGAGAGCGACCAAGATACGCATAAAGCCTCCGGGAAAAGCAGACCGTATCAGAGTAGCAGAGTCTGCGAAAAAGGGGACAGTCATGCTCTGCGGAAAACCTGCTCTGTTTCGAGAGATTTAATGGCCGGCCGCTCTTTTCCTCATCTTTCTCCTTGTCTTCCTCCTCCCGCACCCGCACAGGGGGCTTAGTCCTCATCCGGGTATTTTGGTACGAATATCGCACGCGACTCCGGGAGATGTCCTGATTAAGAATAGG
>CAZZJR010000159.1:0-2858 GCA_964654585.1 uncultured Bdellovibrionales bacterium | reverse complement strand
GTAAGCGCATTTTTAACTACAGGTTGACGCCTCTGCTAATCTCCGGATTTCTTCTGGAGAGCGAGCATGGCGCGGGGTCGGGGACGAGAGTGGTGGCTGGAGCGTGTGGTTGAGCAGGCGGCCAGTGGGCTGAGTGTGGCGGAGTTTTGTCGGCGGCGGAGATTGTCGAGCCCTTCGTTTTATGGCTGGCTGCGGAAGTTGGCGGCCGAGCCTGCAGCGACGATGACCAGCGAGTCGCTTTTGGAACAGGAGCCCAAGCGGTTGCCTTTTATGCCGCTGGAACTGGTCGAGCGTTCGAGCAGTGCAATCAGGATCCAGCTTGGCGGCGGCGCGGTACTGGAACTTCCTGCCGAGCGGGAGTGTCTGCGATTGGTGCTCTCGGTGCTGAGCGAGTTGGAGACTGCCTGATGTACGTGGTTGCCTCTGGCCTGAAGATTTACGCTTGTCTTGAACCGACCGATATGCGGCGCAGCTTCGATGGCCTGATGGGGATGGTCCAGCAACTGCTAACGCAGGATCCCCTCTCGGGCCATCTGTTTCTGTTTCGCAATCGCGGTCGCGATCGTTTGAAGATTCTCTACTGGGACCGCGATGGCCTGGCGATCTGGTACAAGCGGCTGGAGTCGGGGACCTTCCAGTTCCCCAGCGACCTGCAGCCTGCCGACAAGCCGCAGTCTGGGATGGAGATTTCGCTGCAGCAGCTGACGCTGCTGCTCGGCGGAATCGAGCTGCGCTCGGCGCGGCAGCGGACGCGTTACCTGCAGAAAAAATAATTTAAATAATTCGACTGCAGGCCTGAAACTCTGCGCACGCGTGGCGGTTAGTAATGGCATGGATGCCAACGAACTGCTCAAGGAAGTCGAGACGCTGCGAAGTCAGCTTGCGAACTCGCAGCTGCAGGTTGCGACTCTCAGCAGTACAGTCACGACGCTTAACACGACAGTCACGGAGCTGAGCTCAACGGTCTCCGAGCAGCAGGCCAAGCTGGAGCAAAAGGAACGGCAGCTGCAGGCGCTGCTCAAATCGCTCAAGGGCAAGCAGCGCGAACGGCTCGACCCGAATCAGCTGCTGCTGTTTGATCTGGGAGACTTGGAGCAGCTGATCGAAGAAACGCTGGCCGAAGACCAGCCGAAGCAGCGGCGGAAGCGCAAGCCTCACGGCCGGCGACTGATTCCTGACGGCCTGCCGCAAGAGGTGGTTGAGCACACGCTGCCCGAGGCCGAGCGGCAATGCCCGCATGACGGCCGCACTCAGGAATTGATTCGCTGGGAAGAAAGTAAACAGCTGGATTATGTTCCGGCGAAGCTGAAAGTCATCGTTCATCGCCGTGCTGTGTATGCCTGCCCGTCGAAACACGACGAGGCCAAGCTGGTGACGGCCCCCAAGCCGCCGCAGCCGATCGACAAGGGGTTGGCCGCAGCCGGTCTACTGGCGCAGGTGGTCGTCAGCAAGTTCGGTGACCATCTGCCGGGCTATCGTCTGGAAGACATCTTCTCGCGACATGGTGTGGAGATTCGCCGCGGTACAATCTATCAGTGGCTGGCCGCACTGGCCGAACTCTGCCGGCCGCTTTACGGGCTGCTCAAGCGCTGCGTGCTCGAGTCGCGGATTATTCACACCGATGACACGACCGTGCGAATGCTGGAACCACCCCTGCGGGACTCGCAGACCGCGCGGTTCTGGGCTTATCTGGGTGACAGTCGCCAGCCGTACGTGGTCTATGACTTTACACGCGATCGCAGCCGCGATGGCCCGAAAACGTTTCTTCAAGGATTCGCAGGTTACCTGCAGGCGGATGCATACAGCGCGTACGATGGGATCTATCTCGACTCGGCAGGGAAGATCCTCGAAGTGGCCTGCTGGGCGCATTGCCGGCGGAAGTGGTACGACGCGCGCGAGTCTGGCCCGCAGCCAGCGCACGAGGCACTGGCGTTTATCACGCGGCTGTACGAAGTCGAGCGCGCGGTGGCGGACTCCGAGCCCCAGGTACGTCAGGCCGCGCGCCGCGAGCATGCCCGTCCGCTGCTGGATCAGTTCCGCAGCTGGCTCGACGGCCAGACGTTTTTACCCAAGAGCCCGCTGGGACAGGCGGCTACCTATACGCTCAACCAGTGGGACGCGCTCTGCCGGTATCTCGACGATGGTGAACTGTCGATCGACAACAATCGGGCAGAGCGAGCAATGCGTCCGCTGGCCATCGGTCGGAAGAACTGGTTGTTCGTAGGCAGTCCCTTGGCCGGAGAGCGGGCAGCGATCCTGTTCACCCTGATCGCCAGCTGTAAAGAGAATCTGGTCGAGCCCTGGGCATACCTACGCGATGTCTTTAACCGCCTGCCGCAAGGGCTGAGCGACGAGCAACTGCACGAGCTGCTGCCCGACCGCTGGCTCCAGGCCCACCCCGAGCACCGCTGGACCATCGCCGAGGTCCGACGAGAAGAGCGTAACGCCAATTCTTAGGGGTGGTGTTCACCAACCGGTTACCGATTTCAATGGCACGGAATGGTTGGTAACGGACGAAGGAAGCAAACTGGGAACGTTTGTAAACTGGAAGCGGATTTCCCCAAATTCGCAGAAGCAGCTTCGACATGGAGACATCCTGAAAATCGGGCCGATTGAGTTGGCGGTGACGCTAGAGGTGGCAAAGCAGCAAAAATCCGCCCTCAACGATCGGTCGATTTTTTCCGCCGACTCATCGGTTAGGTCCTCAATCATTGCCACGGACCTTGATGGGTCCGTTTCAGTACTACACGAGAGTTCTTTAGGTGGCCTGGCTCAACACCGACTTCAACTCTTGCTTTGCTCCGCCGAGCGGCTTTCAATAGCGCAAAGCGAAGAGTCTCTGGCCAGTTTATTAACCG
>CAZZJR010000158.1:0-2917 GCA_964654585.1 uncultured Bdellovibrionales bacterium | reverse complement strand
TATTTTGGTACGAATATCGCACGCGACTCCGGGAGATGTCCTGATTAAGAATAGGAGGTGGTGCAGGTGCAGGAGGAGGAGAAGGATTAGGATAAAGACGAAGAGTGCTATGCCCTGCTACAACCTGTCCTGATACGCCCAATGTTTTCCACAGAGCACGGCTGTCCCCTTTTTCGCCGTGCAGCCGCTACGGCGTGATGGTAAAGGGCGTCTGGGCGCTCGGCTTGGTTGTGCCTAGCACGACGTTGCTCCCGCCAGGGATTCGCACCGAGAATTCGATTTGGTACCTCGCGGTCTTTGCTCCAGGAGGAAGGCTATTGAAAGTCACCCTGTTTTTCTTGTCGCGCCGTTTAATAGATGAAGCTTGTGGGGTCAACGCTCCATCACTCGCCGCTGAGGCAGCACCTCCCAGAGTGACGGTGAAGATGTAGGTGACTCTAATTTTCTTGTCGACGATCGCTTTGAGGGCTTGAGCACGGGTCAAGCCTGCTGCCATGAGTTTCTTCACGCCGGCGTTTCTTGCGCGAGTTGTGAGCTTCGGGGTGACCCTTGGCGCGGTGACCGTGGCGCTTCTGCCGCTCGTAGTGACTTCTGGTGCCGGTAGGCCACCACCGCCCGGCGATACGGAGATTGGGGTTGGTGTCGGGGTTGGGGTTGGCGTCGGGGTTGGAGTCGGATTGTCGCGAGGAATATTGAAATCGTTAAAGATGAAAGCTGAGCCCTGGTTCGATAGTGATGGGCTTCGCTGGTTATCTCCTACGATCACGTCTGGAAAACCATCGCCGTCTACATCTCCTGCGCTAGCGACAGAGATGCCTAGGTTGGTCCCGTTCAAGTCGTTCCCACTGGCGTACCAGGCGTTCGTTGCCTCAGGACCTGAGGCGCTCCCCAAAAACATGAAGACTGTGCAACCTAAGCCGTCTGGGCTTCCAACCAGGACATCGTCATAGCCATCGCTGTTGATATCTCCTGCCGATGCGACGCTCGCGCCGAATTGCGCTATCGCGTTGCCAACTCCTGTCTCCGTCCAGTCAGCTATCGTGGAGGGACCTGAAGCTGAGCCGAGGAAAAGTTCGACCATTCCATTTTCTCCGGACGGACTAAAGCCTCTCGCTCCTAGAAGGACATCATCGAATCCGTCGTTATTCGTGTCTCCGCCAGACGCCACCGAGATGATGCTGCTTGCGGTAAAATCGTGATTCCAGTCCGGGGTGGATGCCGGACCAATACCAGTGCCGAAGAATAGGTACCCCTGAGCAGTTCCATCCCAATTTGGCGCGCCGACCAAGAGATCGGAGAAGCCGTCGTTGTTGACGTCTAAACCGCCAGCTACCGATAGCCCGAAATTTGCCGCTCCTCCGGGCAGCGTGTCGTCTGAGCCCGGGTAGTTCCAGTCAGGGGCAAATGCGGGCCCGGTGGCCGAGCCGAAGTGAAGATACGCTTTTCCGTCGGTCTCAACTCCGGTTGCGCATCCCGGGCAGCCGTAGACGATGTCGGAGTAGCCATCCTTGTTGACGTCACCTGCACCTGCGACGCTCCAGCCGAGTAGCCCATTAGGTACGAGGCATGGGCCATGCTGCGAGAGAAGGGTCAAGCTGGAGGGCCCACCCTGATAAACACGAACCTCTCCCGTATCATTCTGTCCCCCGCAGTCATAGTAAGGGATACCGACAATAACATCGGAAAAACCGTCGCCGTTGACATCTCCTGCAGAGGCAACGCTCCAGCCGAGCGACACATTAGCCTGATTAGATTCGATGACGTAGTTAGGATTCGTAGATGGTCCGGTCGCCGAACCGAGGAACACAAACGCGGCACCTTCGTCGCTTTGCCCGTTCGAGTACCCAGGTACTCCCACAATAACATCCGCAAATCCGTCGTTGTTAATGTCTCCAGCCGAGGCAACACTGAAACCGTACTGATAAAGACTGCCCGCGCCGTCTGTCGTCCATAGCGGCGAGCTCGTCACTGGGTCGACTGTGACCGGGTACTTTGCCTGTGAGTCGTCGATATGAAGCGCCAGCTGCCCGCCACCAGCACCTTTCTCAAACGAGAGGCGGCTAGGGAGAGTCTTGCCGGTTGAATCGAATACAACCAGCTCTGCGTAACGGACGAGCGCCTTGTCTGCTTGACCGAAGATTAGAGAAGCTGCATCCGCAGTGATGAGCGAGAGGTCCGTTTCTACTGTGCCACGGAGGATCAGCTCTCCCGTGTGCGTCCTTAGGGGGCGCTCGCTAATTTCGAATCCCTGCTCGATCCCGGTGGGGGCATTCTTGTACCACTCTTTAATCCCGCCGGAGCGTTCGAGGGTGATTGTTGCTCCTTGCGCAGACACCGTAGCTGCGCCGACTTGCTGCGAGCCTACATCGCGAGCGAGGGAGCGGAACTGGTATCTCCAGCGCCACTTCTGGTCTTCCCTGCTCGGCTCATTCATGCGAGTTGGCAGGGGAGGGATCGGTGAGAGGTCCCAGCCCTGATCACCGAAAGAAGAAGCGAAGCGGTGCCGAAGATTTCGGAAGCTCCAGCTCTCTTGCTCACCGTTAGTGCTAGAGAGGCGCGCGGCATCAAGGCTTTTTTTCTCGACGGAGTCGCGAACTAAGGCGAGCACGGATGCACTTGGCTGTACCTCTAAACTAACACGATGTGACTCAACGGGTGATGATGATCTCCACAGGATGATGGTGCAGAGCAGGAGCGCAAAACCGGGGCAAAGCTTGGCAAGCCACGCGCGACGTGGAGAACAAGTGTTCGCTCTGTTCGTATTCCGCAGCGCCATAGTCTGAATACGCACTGGTACTCTCTTGACCTAGAGGACCCATATAAAAGAGTCGGCTGAAAGGGGGTAAGGCTTTAGGGCTAAATGGGAAACTTGTGTCAGTCATGACTTTCCGACTTTTTAGCGGATTGCCGTGATCGC
>CAZZJR010000157.1:0-2929 GCA_964654585.1 uncultured Bdellovibrionales bacterium | reverse complement strand
TTAAGCGGGTCGTGATCGTCGGAGGCGGCTTCGCTGGTCTCTACGCGGCGCTGGGGCTCAACCGCGCGCTCGGCTACAGCCATCAACTTGAAATAACGCTGATCGACCGGAAGAACTACTTCCTCTTTCCACCACTCCTGCCGAGTGCTGCCGCTGGAACGATTGAGACGCGCCAGGTCTCATTCCCGTTTCGCAGAATCTTCGAGATGACAAATATCGCTTTCCGCAAGATGGCCGTTACGTCGGTCGACCCGAAAGCGCAGGTCGTGAGAGGAGTGATCGAGGTTGCGGAGAACCCCGTCACACATCAGCTGATCGGGCGCGAGGCGGAGTACCCCTACGACTACCTCGTCTTCGCTCCCGGCTCTACCACGCAAACCTTCAATACGAAGGGAGCGAACGAGCACGCGTTTTTCATGCGCGAGCTAAACGACGCCGTTCGGCTGAGGAACCAGGTCATAAGCTGCTTCGAACGGGCCGCAGTCATCGATGAAAAAGAAGCGCAGCGCGAACTTCTGACGTTCGTAATCGTCGGTGCCGGGCCTACCGGCATTGAGACCGCTACCGAAATATTCGACCTCATCGAGTACGTGCTGCAGCGACGCTACCCCGAGGTCGACCGATCGCTCGCGCAGGTTATGGTGGTTCAGTCCGGGAAGCAGGTGCTGCCAGGTTGGGACGAAAGCATTGTGCGAATGGCAGACGCGCAGCTCCGGAAGATGGGGCTCTCGGTTCGTCTCGGAGGCCGAGTATCTGAAGTTGGACCAAACTACGTGAAGGTAGGCGAAGAAACGATCAGGGCGCGAACCGTTGTGTGGTGCGCCGGAGTGCGCCCCTCCGAGCTCGCGCGCACCTCGGGCCTGCCACTCGACTCCACCGGGCGAGTCGAGGTCGAATCTGACTGTCGCGCGAAGGGTTTCAGCAACGTCTTTGTGTTGGGGGATGTTGCGCGCTTCGTCGACCCTCGCACAGGAAAAGAGCTTCCACCCCTCGGTCAGGTCGCGTTCCAGCAGGGCCCTCATGCTGCGAGAAACCTGGTGAGGCTGCTCTCAGGAAAAGAGACGCGGCCGTTCCGGTACTTCAACTTTGGTGGGCTTGTGTCCGTCGGGGAGCACTTTGCGGCTGTGAACCTGCTTGGAGTAAAGCTTTCAGGCTTCGTTGGGTGGTTTATCTGGCGCACGCTCTACCTGAGCAAGCTCGTGGGCTTCAGCAACAAGATCCGGGTTGTGCTCGACTGGACCCTCGACCTGCTCGTCGAGCGGTCGATCTCGCAGATTCGCGACGAAGAGGTTCCGGTGCTTGAAGCCGTTCCTACGAAAGAGGCTCAAAGCGGGCGGTGAAGTGCCGCAGGAAGGGCGGGTCGTAGATGAGCTTAAGGCCCCGCAGCCTCGACTTCTCGTTAACGATATCTTCAAGACCCTCGAGGATAAAGTCGAAGTGGCTCTGGGTGTAGCAGCGCCGCGGGAAAGCGAGCCGAACGAGCTCCATTGATGCCGAGGCAAACGTGCCATCTGGGAGGTGCTTGCCGAACATAGCGGAGCCGATCTCGCACGACCGAATTCCTTCAGCGAGGAAGAGTTCGCAAGCGAGAGCCTGCCCGGGGAAGTGCTCTGGGCGGATGTGCGGGAGAAACTCCTTGGCGTCGATGTAGACAGCGTGGCCGCCAGGTGGCTGCACGGTGGGGATCCCAATCCTGTTCATCCCCTCTGCCATATAGCGCGACACGGCGAGGCGGTACTCAAGGTAGCGCTCGTCGAGCGCCTCTTCGAGGCCGACGGCGAGAGCCTCAAGGTCGCGCGCGGCGAGGCCGCCGTAGGTCGGGAACCCCTCGGTCAAAATGAGCAGCGAACGCAGCGTCTCAACCCACTGAGTGCTGTTGAGAGCGATAAAGCCTCCGATGTTCACGAGAGCGTCCTTCTTCGCGCTCACAATACAGCCGTCGGCGAGCGAGAAGATCTCCTTGGCGATATCAGCGGCAGAGCGGTTCGCCTGCGAAGGCTCGCGCAGCTTGATGAAGTACGAGTTCTCCGCGAAGCGACAAGCGTCAATTATGAAGGGGATTCCGAACTCGTGGTACACGGCCGAAGCCTGCCGGATGTTCTCCAAGGAGACTGGCTGGCCACCACCTGTATTGTTAGTGATCGTGATCATCCCAAACGGGATGCTCTCACGGTTCTCGCGACAGAAGGCGCGCAGCTTCTCTGTGTCGATGTTTCCCTTGAAGGGATGGGTGGAGCGCGGGTCTCTGCCCTCGTCGATCACAAGATCAACTGCCTGGGCGCCGACGAACTCGATGTTAGCTCGCGTTGTGTCGAAGTGGTTATTGGAGGGAATCTTCATCCCAGCTTTCACCACAGCCTCGCACATCAGCCGCTCGGCAGCGCGCCCTTGGTGAGTTGGGATGACCGAAGCGTAGCCGGTGAGGCTCTTCACAGCAGCCTCAAACCTCTCGAAGCTGCGCGAGCCTGCGTACGACTCGTCAGCGACCATCATTGCGCCCCACTGTCTGGCGCTCATGGCGGTAGTGCCGGAGTCGGTCAAGAAGTCGAACGTGACGTCTTTCGCAGCAACTAGGAAGAGGTTGTAGCCGGCAGCCTTGAGAACCGGCTCTCGCTCTTCTCTCGACAGGATTGAGAGCGGCTCGACGACCTTGATGCGGAACGGCTCGATGATGGAACGGGGGGTCTTCATGACACGTAAAGGTACCACGCCCCCGCTCGGGTGGGCTATGCGAAAATCGGTCGGGCAAGCTTCTGCGGGGAGAGTGATTTCGGCCCGAAGAAGTGTCCCCCCACTGGGTCGCCGTCCGGACCTGTCTCCTAATCCTCATCCTTCTCCTGCACCTGCACGCAGATCCTAATCCTTGTCCACGCACACGCGCGCAGTGGCGTCCGGGCGACTGGGGAGGTAGCGAGATTAGGGGGAGGAG
>CAZZJR010000156.1:0-2932 GCA_964654585.1 uncultured Bdellovibrionales bacterium | reverse complement strand
CCGCCTCGAGCCCCCATGCCTCGAACGCGGCCAGCATCACCTCGGTGTCGGAGTGTCCGCGCGGTCGCCAGCCACCGGCGTGCAGCGGGGCGGCGACTTCCGCGGTGTTGTAGATCTCGCCGTTGAGAACGATCGTGAATCGCCCGCTGGCGCTCGACATGGGCTGTGCGCCGGCTGGCGACAGGTCGCGTACCGCGAGTCGTCGGTGCACCAACGCCACGCCGTCCCGTGCGTTCCAGACCATGCCCTCGTCATCCGGGCCGCGGTGACGCAGGCATGAGGCCATGCGCGCAAGCGTGGTCCTTGCAGCCTCGTCGGAAAGGGCCGTGCGCGCGATGCCGGCGATGCCGCACATGACAAGGATGCTACGAGTGTCGCATGCGCCTTGTTGCAGTTATCGACGCATGGAATCAGGACCCTCTTGCGCTAGGCTTGTGGCGTGAGACTCTCGTTTCTCTCCAACCTGCCGCCCCGGGCGAAACTCGCGGTTGCCGTCGCGGCAGATGTCGTGTTGCTCTTTGCCGCCATGCTGCTGAGTGCGGTCCTGCGTCAAGGAGCATCGCAACTGCACCAAGCTTCCATCCTCCTGCTGGCTGGCATGGCGGCACTCGTCGGACCCTTCGTGTTCTGGTTCGCGGGCCTCTACCGCGAGGTGACCCGATATGTGGGTCCGGTCTTCGCGGTGCGTGTCGCCAAGGGGTGCATCGCGCTCACGCTGGTCCTGCTCGCGTGCGCCTTCCTGGTGCTGCGCGAGGAGATGGTCCCGCGGTCGATGTTCGGCATCTTCCTTGCGCTGTCGACCATCTTCGTCGGCGGCATGCGGCTCGCGGCACGCTGGCTTCTGCTGGGTCGGCCGGTCTACACGCGCGAGCAGCGGGTCGCGATCTTCGGCGCGGGTGCCGCCGGCGTGGGGCTGCACGCATCGTTGGTGAACGCACGCAACGCCGAGATCGCCGCCTACTTCGACGACGATCCGGCGTTGGTCGGTCGTCGCATCCGCGGGGTGCCCGTGCACGACCCGGCCGCGCTCGAGGTGGTGCTCGCCGATCTCGGCATCACGACCGTGCTGCTGGCACTGCCGTCCGCCGGTCGGCAGCGTCGGCGCCAGCTCGTCGAGCGTCTGACGCTGGCCAATGTTCGTGTGCTCACCGTGCCCACGCTCGCCGAACTCGCCGATGGTTCGGCGCGTGTCGATCAGACCAGGCCGGTCCAGATCGAGGAACTGCTCGGCAGGGCCCCGGTCGCGCCCGACCTCGAACTGATGCATCGTCTGGTGTCGGGGCGCACCGTGCTCGTGACCGGCGCCGGCGGCAGCATCGGCAGCGAGCTCTGTCGACGCATCCTCGATCAGTCGCCGGATCGTCTGATCGTGCTCGACGCCTCGGAGCACGCCCTCTTCACCATCGAACTCGAGCTGCGGGAACGCCTCGTCCAGAAGCGCTCCGCCGCGCGCGTCGACGCCGTGCTGGGTTCCGTCTGCGATGCCGTGCTCGTGGAGGAGCTCTGTCGCGCGCATCGTGTGCAGACGATCTATCACGCGGCGGCGTGCAAGCATGTTCCCATCGTCGAGCGGAACGAGAGCGTCGGCGTCGAGACGAACCTGCTCGGCACGATCACGATGGCACAGGTGGCGCAGCGGTGCGGTGTGAACGCCTTCGTGCTGATCTCCACGGACAAGGCGGTGCGGCCCACGAGCGTCATGGGCGCCAGCAAGCGTCTGGCGGAAATGGCGGTGCAGGCGCTGCAAGCGGAGCGTCCCGACGGCACCGTCATGTCGGTCGTGCGGTTCGGCAATGTGCTGGGCTCGTCCGGTTCCGTGATCCCGATCTTCAAGGAGCAGATCGCTCGTGGCGGTCCGGTGACCGTCACGGACGCCCGCATGGTGCGCTACTTCATGACGGTCGGCGAGGCTGCCGAACTTGTGATGCAGGCAGGCGCGATGGCCAAGGGCGGCGAGGTCTTCCTGCTCGAGATGGGGGAGCCGGTCCGGATCGAGGCGCTCGCCCGCAACATGATCCGACTGGCCGGTCGAAGCGTCCGGGATCAGGCGAATCCCGGCGGAGAGATCGAGATCCAGTTCACCGGTGTCCGGCCGGGCGAGAAGCTGTTCGAGGAACTCCTGATCGACGCCAACGCGTTGCCGACGGGACACGACGCCATCCGCCTGGCGAACGAGCCCTTCGTGCCGTGGAGCCGGTACGAGCCGTTGGTCGATCGCCTGCGCGCCGCGGTGGATCAGCGGGACGGCCAGGCCGTTCGTCGGTTGCTGACCGACCTGGTGCGGCAGGGGGGCGCGACGCAGGTCGATCTCACCCAGAGCCCGTCAGCCACGCGGCCGTGATCCCCAGCCACTCCTTCAGGCATGTCTCGGTCTGGCTCAGCGCCAGGCCGCGGGGCACGAGCAGCAGCGGCGTGAGGCGCTCGGCGGAGCCCTGCGTGCAGAAGTCCGCCGGCAGCGGCGTCACCTGCATGCCCAGTGATTCGTAGACGAGCCGGGCCCGAGGCATGTGATAGGCGCTCGTGCAGAGCAGGATGCTCCTCACGCCTCGCTCGCGCAGTCGCTTCACGAGTTCCGAAGCCTCGTCCGTCGTGTAGTGCACGCGGCCGCAGGCGAGCACCGCTCCTTCCGGCACGCCACGCGCGATGGCACGCTGCCGCAGGAACTCGCTGGCCAGGGGCTCGCCGGGCATCTGCAGAACACCACCGCCGACCGCGAACAACGGCGCCTTGCCTGCGCGGAAGGCGTCGATCGCCCGTTCGAAGCGGTCGCCCGCGCTCAGGAAATACCAGTGCAATGCCCCTTGATCGTTCGCGTGGGCGGCCTGTCCACCACCCAGCAGCACGATCGCGTCCGCGGTTGGAAGCTGTGCCATCGGGACGAACGGCGTCTGCCGCTCGAGCGACCACGCAAGCCAGGTCGCCACCAGTGGCG
>CAZZJR010000155.1:0-2940 GCA_964654585.1 uncultured Bdellovibrionales bacterium | reverse complement strand
GCTGAAGAGCGACGCCTACACGCCCGAGCAGGTGCTCAAGGCGCTGGCGCAGGCGCAGGGACGATGAACGCGGCGATCGCCTCGGCCTGCGCACGGTCGCGTGGCGCGAGGCGGGCGAGCGGATCGAGCGTCATCGCGTCGTCGGCGCGCAGCGCGGCCTTCGCGTAGACCACGGCGTCCTCGCGGCCGAGCAGTCGCGCCGTGCGCGCGGCTCGAAGCCAGGCGCTGGCTGCGCGCGGATCGAACGCGGCGAGCGCGAGCGCGCGCTGCATGGCCATGCCCAGCTCGTCGCGGCGCTCGGTGGCGAGCGCACGAAGTTCCCACGCCAGCGCGGCGGCGTGCAGCGCCTCCAGTCGCGGCGCCGGCAGCACCCCCGCCCCGCGGGCCACCGCATCGTCGGCATCGGCCGCGGCGGCGAGCAGATCGGCCTGACCCGCCGCGGAACCGGGCCCCACCGCGGCGGCGGCGCGCAGCAGCTGGTCGCTCGAAAGAAGGCGGCTCCACGCACGGAGCGCGTCGGCGGCGTGACGGCGCGCGGCACCCGGCGTCACCCCCGAGGTGGTGCGCATCTCGCGCACCAGCGTGCGCGCGGCCGATTCGAGCGCCGACTCCGCTCGCGCTGCGAGGGCGGCGCGCATCAGACACGCCCCCGCCACCACGCACGCCACGAGCGCCGCGCACGAGCGCGGAGCGCGGTTCGGCGGCACGCGCAACTCGGCGGCGTCGGGCTGCAGCGCGTGCGGCGGCACCGATGCGCCCACGACCAGCAGCAGCCACGCGCACGAACCCGGGTTCCACAGCGTCATCTCGACCTGCGCGTGGCACAGCGCCACCAGCGCCGCCGGAAAGAGCATGTGCGCGCCGCAGCTTCGCGCGCTCCACAGACGCGGCAGCAGCGTGACCGCCGCGCCCGCCCACGCCACGCCACCCACGAACCGCACGAACGCGGCGGAGAGATCCAGCGTGTGCAGCTCCACGGCGAGCGAGCCGGCCATCGCGAGCAGCACCGCGAGGGCCACGATGCGCTGCGCGAGCCCGTCGCGGGCCGGCGGCGCGGGCAGCGGCGTCGGCTCGAGCGCGGCGCCCCGCGCCGACCAGGCCAGGATCGCGAGCGAGGCCGCGACCCACGCCCCGCCGCCGACACCAAGCTGCGTGATCCAGTCGACGAACGCCGCGTGGGCGCTCTGCACGATCTCCACCGCATCGAAGGGCCGCAGTCGCGCGCTTGCGTCCTTGAAGCCCTCGGGGCCGGTGCCCGCAAGGGGCGACTCGCGCCACGCGTCCCATGCCGTGCGCAGGTAGTGCCAGCGGAAGAGCAGGCTTCGCTCGCCCGGCATCACCGCGGCGAACAGCGTGGCGCGCACCAGCGGCGCGAGTGCGCACGCGAGCGTGGCACCCACGGCGGCCACCGCCAGCGCGGTCGGCCGCACGCGCGCGAAGCGCAGCACACCCACCGCCGCCAAGCCGACGAGCATGGCTGCCACCGCACCCTTGCTGCCGTTGGCGACGACCGCGATCGCGCACGCGACGCCGAGCATGCCCCACGACATGCCGCGCCGACCTTCCTCGCGCGGCAGGCCCGCGAGCGCGGCGGCGGCCACCGCGAGCACGCCGGCGAAGATGTTCGAGAGACCGAACCAGCCGGTCATCTCGCGTTGCTCCAGTCGCCGCGTGTAGCCGAGCGCCTGGGGCCCCTGCGGATCCCAGCCGCGGTCGGCGAAGAACGCGGCGTCACGTCCCTGCTCGTGGAAGAAGCGCACGGTGCTCGGGTGCTCCTGGAACCACTGCCATGCGCCGCGCGCGAGCCACAGGCAGCAGACGCCCAGCAGCACCGAGACCATCGCGCTCCAGGCGAGGCGCGCCTGCTGACGAGGATTGCGCGCCACCGCCACCGCGGCCGCGCATCCGATCCACGCCGCGATCCATTGCCAGCCGCGCCAACCGATGGCGCCGAGCGAGGCCTCGTCGCCCAGGCGGGCGACCAGCACCGCAAGGGCACCGAGCGCCACGAGCGCAGCGGCCCGACCCGCGAAGGCAAAAAGCAGCGCCGCACCGGTGGCGGCGATGCCGGCGTCGATGCACAGGCTCCCCGCGGGTCCGAGCCCCGCGAACGGACTCGGATCCATCACGGGATCCACGTCGAACCAGGTCAGACCGTTGAAGGCGACGATCGTGCGAAGGCACGCGAGCGCGGCCAGCGTGGCGCCGAGCGCGGCCGGCCAGAGTCGCCTCATCGCCGCAGCACTCCTTCGGCCGCGGCGAGCAGGCCCAGCGCCACCACCGCCTGCAGGCCGACCAGCGCCGCCTGCCAGGGCGCGAGGCTTCCCAGGCTCACGCCGCCCACGCCCAGGATCGCGGCGAGCGCCCAGATGCAGAGCACCGCGCCGCGCGGAGTGAAGCCGCGCGCCACGAGCCGGTGCGAAAGATGACGCTGGTCGCCGACGAGCGGGTTGCGGCCCTCGCGGATGCGGATCCAGCTCGTCGCGAGCAGGTCGTAGATCGGCACCGCGAGCACCAGCAGCGGCGTGAGCACGCCGTACCAGTGACCGCCGAGCGCGTAGTCGGGGTCGCGAGGATCGGTGTAGACGCCGCGCAGCGCGAGCACCGCCAGCAGCAGTCCCAGCGGCTGACTGCCGCCGTCGCCCATGAACACGCGAGCGCCGCCGCCGCGCAGCGGGAAGTTGAAGACCAGGAACCCCACGAGCGCACCGGCGAGCAGCGCGAAGAGTCCGGCGACGAACCACTGGTGCACCACCAGCATCGTGCTGGCCAGGAGCAGCGCCGCGATCGCGCCCACACCCGCGGCGAGCCCGTCCATGTTGTCGAGGTAGTTCATCGCGTTCACCAGCAGCAGCATCCACGCCACGCCGAGCGCCACGCTGGCCGCATGCCCTGCCGGCCCCCACTGGTCGAGCAGCGTGAGCGGCCGAAGGTCGAAGC
>CAZZJR010000154.1:0-2945 GCA_964654585.1 uncultured Bdellovibrionales bacterium | reverse complement strand
TCGCGATTACTTCCCCGACTACAAGAGACACTTCAGCTCCTGAGGCAAGTAGTTCTCGATTTCGAGGCTATGACATCAAGTGCACTGCGGGCTGCTTCCCTGCTTGAGTCAGGCAATGTAGCGACCACCTTCGGCGAATCGACCGCAATCGAAGCTCATGCGTTCCTTTCCTGGCTCGCTGATGGAAGCTTCTTCTTCATCGGGGCCGCGCAGTGGGATGAGTCAGCTAATCTGGTCGCCGCGGAGAGTTTCGGCGCTTGGCGAGTAGCCGGAAGATTCTCAGAGCAGCTCCGCTCGGAAACCCTCGAAGACCTCAGGGCGCTTGGGCATGGCAAGCTTGGCCTCTCTATCCGCAAGCTGCGCCTCACTTCTGCCGTGCATCGGCCAGCGACGCTTCTGAACATAGTGATCGCTCCCCCAAAAGCCAACGGTCGTGCCCTATCCCTGGTCGGGTACCTGACGTCGAAAGCGTGGACGCACGAAGCTCAAGATATCCCAATACTCCGTCACAAGGTTGCCACATTCCTCGCCCAAGAGGCCGCCACTCCCAACTCGCATGATTACAAGTACATGCTCGAAGTCGTTGACAACATGCCCACGGATGAGGCTCTCGCGAGCCCCTCAGACCGCCTCCGGCTGATTACTCGCCTCGCGCTCGGCGTCTTTAGCCATGAGGCGACCCGCACCCTATCGTGCATCGACGAGCTCAAGCGCCGAGCCCTCACCGTTGTTGTCCTTCCGCCAGAGCGCTTCTCTGCTTCAACGAGGGAAGAGATCCAGCGAATCATCGAATCGGCGTTTCAAGCTCCGGCTGGGTCAAGCGAGATCCACTTGGACTCGTCCAAGCGTCGGCAGTACCGGATCTACTTTAGCACTCCGCTTCCACCCGGCCACTCCGGCGTGGTCCCCCAGGAGCAGCTCTCATCCGAGATTCCACACGCAACACTCACGTGGGAAGAGCGCTTACAGCAGCTTCTCGAGGAGCCTGGAGCCCCTGAATGGGACCCTGCCGTTTTTCCGCAGGACTACCAGGCAGGAATATCAGCAGAAGAAGCACTCTTCGATATTCGAGGCATGGCTGGCCTCTCTTCATTCAAGCGAGTGTCCTGCGCTCTCTACCTGAGCGATGCGCCGAATGCACGGCCTGTCGTTTCGATTTTCTCCCGGGGCGCAGAGGTGTCGATTAGCTCGGCCGTCGCCGTCCTTGAAAATATCGGGATTGAAGTCGTTCGGGCGCACTCGCACTCCTGCTCTCCCGCATCCGGACGAATTCATATCCTCAAGCTCATCGCCCGAACCTACGACGGGCTGCCCCTGAGCCCGCAGCACTTCAATACCGCGGTCAGCCCCGGCTTGACAGAGATCCTCGGCGGCAAGGCAGCTAACGATGTGCTCAACGTTCTGCTTCGGCGTGTGCCGATCACGATCGCGCAGATCAACTTACTCCGCTGCTACTGCGCTCTGCTGTGGCAAGTTCAAAAGATCTCAACAAAGCGCACGATGTGGAAGGCGCTCGCGCAATCTCCGAATGTCTCACTTCAGCTCGTCCGAATGTTTGAGTGGAAGTTCGACCCGTCGTTGAGCCTGCCGGTCGAGGAGCGAGCAACGAGGGCATCTGAAGAAGGCACCATCTTGACCGACGCGCTGCGCTTCGTCGTCGACATCACGCACGACCGTGTTCTGCGGGCTCTGGTGTCCCTGGTCAAGAACACGGTTAGAACAAACTTCTACTCGAACACGGGCACTATTGCCCTGAAACTCACTCCCCGGGAAATCGAGGTGATGCCGCACCCGAGGCCCCTCTTCGAGATCTTTGTTTTCTCGCCGAGCATCGAGGGCACTCACCTACGCAGCGCGCGAGTTGCCCGTGGCGGCATCCGCTGGAGCGAGCGCCCAGAGGACTTCCGAGCCGAGGTGCTGGGGCTCATGAAGACCCAGCGGGTCAAAAACGTGATCATTGTGCCGAGCGGCGCTAAGGGTGGCTTCGTGTTGAAGGCCCCGCCGAAGGAGCCCGAGGCGCTCCCGAAAGCCGTTGAAACGGGGTACCGGGAGTACATTACAGCGCTTCTGACGCTGGCCGACAACAAGCGGGGAGCGGCAGTTCAGCACCCAGAGGGCCTCGTTGTGTACGATGAACCAGATCCATACTTTGTGGTTGCAGCCGACAAAGGCACAGCGACATTCAGCGATATTGCCAACTCGATCGCTCAGGAAAAGTTCGATTTCTGGCTCGGAGACGCATTCGCTTCCGGCGGGTCGGCCGGCTACGACCACAAGAAGTACGGAATCACCGCAAAAGGCGGATGGGAGTGCGTACAGCGCCACTTTAAGGACCTCGGTATCGACTACGTCGCAGCACCCTTCTCCGTAGTCGGAATCGGTGACATGTCCGGTGACGTTTTTGGCAACGCGCTTATGCTCAGCCGCAATATGAAGCTTGTCGCTGCTTTTAACCACAAGCACATCTTCATTGATCCTAGTCCTGACCTCGATAAGAGCCTGGCTGAGCGCGTACGGCTCTTCGAGGTTCCCCGCTCGCAGTGGTCCGACTACAACGCTTCGATCATTTCAACGGGTGGCGGGGTCTTTAACCGACTCGATAAAGAGATCTCGCTGTCTCCAGAAGCGCGTGCCTCTCTGGGTATCCCGGATGACGCTCCTACTACCATGACGGGCGAAGCAATCGTGTCTCATATTCTGAAAGCGCCGGTTGAACTGCTGTGGAATGGCGGTATTGGAACCTACGTCAAGGCGCGCAGCGAGACCCACGCGGATGTCAATGACGGCACAAATGATGGAGTACGCGTTAACGCTGATGAGCTGCGTGCACGTGTTGTCGGTGAAGGCGGCAACCTCGGCTTTACGCAGGAAGCGCGTATCGAGTACTCGCTGCGGGGAGGAAGAATCAACACCGATGCAATCGACAACAGCGGAGGTGTCGACCT
>CAZZJR010000153.1:0-3024 GCA_964654585.1 uncultured Bdellovibrionales bacterium | reverse complement strand
AGATCATCTTCGAGGAGTTCAAGGGCACCGGCAACATGGAGCTCATCCTCGACCGCACGATCAGCGAGAAGCGGCTCTTCCCGGCCATCAACCTGGCCGCCAGCGGCACCCGCAAGGAGCATCTGCTGCTCGGGGAGAAGGAACTGAAGACCGTCACGGCCCTGCGGCGCCGACTGCTCAGCCTGCCCCCCCATGTGCAGGTGGAGCAGCTGCTCTCCGCCCTGAAGCGCTATCCGACCAACGAGTCGATGGTGGGCGGCCAGCAGGCGACGGCCACGGCCTGACCGCACGCGGGGCCCGGGGGCTGCCCGCCCGCGCGTCGTGCGTTACCCTCGCGCCATGGCGGAGACGAACACGCTCAACGGCATCAAGGCGGGCATCTTCGTGGTCACCTCCATCGCCCTGGCGATGGTCGTCACCCTGGTGCTGCTCAAGCTCGACCTCGGCGGCAAGCACCAGTACGCGATCCGTTTCAGCACCACCGAGGGCGTGGCGGGCCTCGACATCGGCAGCGATGTGCGCGTGGGCGGCATGGTGGCTGGCCGCGTGGAGAAGGTGACCCCGCGCATTCCGACCGACGGCCCGCTCGAGTCGATCGATGTGACGATCTCGCTGTCGAACCAGGTCACGCTCTACGCGAACGCCGAGGTGCTTCGCGTGCCGAGCCTGCTCGGCAACAGCGCCTCCATCAACTTCATCGCCGTGGGCAGCCCGCCGGCGACCGAGGTGAAGCCCCTGCAGGAAGACCCGAACGGCTTCGTGAAGGCGCTCGAGGGGGGCGGCATGCTCACCAGCCTGGTGGGCCCCGACAACGCGAAGAAGGCCCGCGCCATCATCGAGAGCGTCGACAAGACCCTGAAGGACGTGCAGGCGGACTACCAGACCTGGCGGAAGCCGATCGGCGAGTCGCTCGCGAGCGCCAGCAGCGTGCTCAAGCGCGGCGACACGATGCTCACGGACGCCGAACCCAAGATCCGCACCGGCGTCGACGACGCGGCCGCCACGCTGAAGAACGCCCGCGAGATCACCGACGACCTGCGCACGAACGGCATGCCCAAGTTCCAGTCGATGCTGGACAACGGCACGAAGGCCATGAACGAGCTCGAGGGCACCCTGCGGCAGACGCAGGAGACCATGATCACCTCGCTGCCCAATCTCGATCGGTTCCTGCAGGATTCCCGCGAGGTCGCGGCGCAGCTGAAGCTGGCGGCGATCGAGGTGCGCCACAGTCCGTGGAAGCTGCTCTACCAGCCCAAGCCGGGCGAGGTCGCGCACGAGAACCTCTACGACGCGGCGCGCAGCTTCGCCATGGCCACCGACGACCTGCGCAGCGCCGGCGAGAGCCTGAAGGCCGCCACCGCGACCATGCAGGACCGGCTGCAGAACGACGCCCAGTTCCGCCAGCAGGTGCAGCAGCGGGTCGTGGAGGCGATGGGGCGCTACGAGCAGGCGCAGCGCCGTCTGTACGAGGTGCTCGACGCATCGACGAGCCAGGGCGGCGAAGGCCGCTGAGAGCCACGCGATGCCCTCGTACGAGCACAACCCGGCTCGCGAGGCGCGCGCGGGCGCCGTCACGCTCGCCATCCTGCTCGGCACCGCCACGCTGAGCGCCGTGCTGGCCCAGGTGTCGTGGCAGAAGCCCATGGTCTATCGCATCGGCTTCCGCGTGAACCAGGATGTGTCGGGCGTGCAGCCCGGCACCCCCGTCACGCTCGGCGGCATCGAGTGGGGCCATGTCACGCGGGTGCAGCACGGCGTGGTGCCCGCGGCGGGCATCGTGGCGCCGGGTGCCGACGCCGCGCGACGCGGCGTGACGCGCGGCACGCTCGTGACCTTCGAGATCGATCCGCGCATACGACTGATGCCGGGCGCGCGCATCTGCCGCACCGCCAGCTTCCTGGGCAGCGGCGTGGAGCTGGTGATCACCGACACCGGCCTCACGCGCGGCAGCACCGATGTGCTGCCGTTGCAGGGCCGCGATCAGCTGAGCGAGGAGATGGTGCTCAGCGCCGTGTCGCCCGCGGAAGGCGCCGTGGTGGTGTTCGGCATGCGCACGGCGTCGCAGCTGGAATCGATCCCCGAGTCCTTCGGCCGGGTCCGCGCGTCGATCTCCGAGGATCTCTACGGTGCGGCCACGGGTCGCAGCCCCGCCTCGCCCCCGCCATGGGTCGACCGCATCGACGCGATCCGCGCATCCTGGTCGAGCCTCGAGGCGCTCTTCGCCGAGCCCACCCGCGGGGGGCGCACGCTCGGTGGCGACATCGACCGCATGTCCGACGAGCTCAAGCCCGCGTGGGACCGAACCTGGACCTCCATGAAGGACCTGGCGGATCGCGCCACCGCCGAGTGGGATCAGCGCGGCGAGCGCCTGTGGAGCCGGGCGCGCACCGAGTGGAAGCGCGTGGAGAAGCTCTGGGACGAACTCAAGACCTCCGGCGACGACAGCATGGACGCCTACCGCGACTTCATGGCCAACGGCTCCCTGATGGGCGGGCAGATCTCGCGGTTCTTCGACGAGCCCGTCCGCGGCCTGCTGCGCTACCTCTTCGGACGGCCCGGCGAGAAGGGTCTCGATCGCGTCGCGCGCTTCGAGGCGGCCAGTCGACTCGCGATCGCCACCGCCGATCTTCGTGACGCCGTCGACGCGCTGGAATGGCTCGCCGCCGGCTCCAAGTCCGTCGACCCGGCCCTGTCCACCGAACTGCGCGCGCAGGCCACCCGCGCCGTGGAGGCCTTCGCCGCCGCCATCGAGCGCCTGGTCAAGCTCTCGCAGCAGCCCTGACATGACCCCGTTCGACGGCGACCCGCGCCTCGACCCCTATCACGATGTCCGTGACGCCGACCTGCGCGGCGGGCCCGGGCTGTTCCTCGTCGAGAGCCCGCGCTGCGTCGCGCGCTTCCTGCGGGCGTGCGCGCGCGGCGACTGGAAGGCCGACAGCGTGCTCGCCGCACCCGAGCACGCCGCCGCCCTCGCGCCGCTCGCCGCCGCCGCAGGCTGCCCGCTCTTCGAGGCCGACGCCGACG
>CAZZJR010000152.1:0-3037 GCA_964654585.1 uncultured Bdellovibrionales bacterium | reverse complement strand
GCAGGCGTCGATGTCGTGGGTGTAGCCGGCGGTCATCGTCTGCACGGCCACGCGGGCGTCGCCGCCGATGCCGATGCGGCCCACGCGGTCGTCGCCGACCGTCACCTTGCGCGTCTTGCGTCGCTCGATCATTTGGGCAAGTGTAGCGGGGGGTGGGGTTTCCACGGCGGCCTGGGGCGGATGCCGCTAGTCTCGGCCTTCATGAACGCCTCCGCCACCCGCGCGTCGTTCCCGAGGTTTCGACTGTCCCTCATGATGTTCCTGCAGTACGCGATCTGGGGGGCGTGGCTGCCGCTGTTGTGGCCGTATCTCTCCAACCACCTGAAGTTCAGTGCGGCGGAAATCGGAAACGCGTTCGCGCTGGGGGCGCTCGGCGCGGTGTTCGCCCCGTGGGTCGCCGGGCAGGTGGCCGACCGGTACTTCAACACGGAGCGGTTCCTCGGACTCGCGCACATCGTGGGCGGTGTGCTGGTGTGGATGCTCGCCTCCATCCAGACCGTCGAGCAGTTCCTCTGGTTCAGTTTCCTGTACAGCGTGGTGTACTCGCCGACGTTGCCGCTGACGAATTCGCTCGCGCTGAGCCACTGTGACCGTGACCGCGATTTCGGCAGGGTGCGGCTGTGGGGCACCGTGGGTTGGATCGTGGTGGGCATCGCGATCGGGCAATGGCTGTTGCGCGCGCACACGCCGGGGGCGGACGCGCTTGCGGGTCTCGACGCTTCGGCCGCCCGGGCCACCGTGGACGCGAGCCGGTTTGCGGGGATGGCCGACGCCTTCAAGTTGTCGGGCGTGCTGGGCGTGGCGATGGGCGTGTTCTGTCTGCTGGCTCTGCCGAGCACGCCTCCGCAGCCGGGGCGTCAGCGGAGCGCGATCCGCGAGGCGATCCAGCAGGTGCGGCTTGCTCCGCTCGTCACGCTCTTCATGCTCGCGGTGCCCGTGAGCTGCATCCACCAGTTCTACTTCGTGCACACGAGCGGATTTGTGGGCGGACTGCAGGGCAGTGACGGCGACGCATTCAGCCGAGCGGTGAATGCGGTGTTCGGCGTGGGGGGCGGTGGGCTCATGACGATCGGCCAGATGAGCGAGATCTTGGTGCTCGGGTTCATCCCGGTGCTGGTGGCCACGTTCAGCCGCAAGGCGCTGCTCGCGATCGGGCTCGCGGCCTACGCCGGACGCATGTTCCTGTTCGCGTACGGGCCTGGCATGGCAGAGGAGGCCGGGCTGAGTCCGCTCGCCTTCGTGATCCCGGGCATCATGCTGCACGGGCTCTGCTTCGGATGTTTCATCTTCGTCGCGTTCATGATCGTCGATGAAGAGACAAGTGGCGACGTTCGCGCGAGCGCGCAGAGCCTGTTCAACTTGGTGATCATCGGAATCGGCATCATCGTGGGAAGCAAGGTCGCGAGCGCGGTGTCCGACATCACGAAGGTCGACGGCGCGCAGGACTACCGTGCGATGTTCAGCGTGCCGATGTGGGGATCGCTGTTCTGCCTCCTGATGCTGCTGATGTTCTACCTGCCGAGGGCTTCCCGAGATATTCGAATGGACAGGGAGAAGAGCTGACGGACGGAGTGCCGAGGGCAACTCACGGGCTGGAAAGCGACTTGATCCAATCGCGGGTGTTCATGTAGTTCGGAAACAGCCGGTCGAGTTTCTTGAGGTCGCGAAGAGCTGCCACATCCTCTCCGAGATTGTGCAGGCACATGGCTCTCCCGTACAGGCCATCTGCCACAGCCTTCATGCCGAGCGCCCGGTCGTAGGCGCGGATCGCGTCGCGGTACCGCTCCATGTCACGAAGCACGTCTCCTTGCCGAACGGCGTACTTCACGTTGTCGGGCTCGAGGGCACCGGCCTCTCGAGCCGCTGCCAGCGCGCCATCGAGGTCGTCGGTCTCCTCGAGGATGAGCGAGAGAAAGTACTGGATGTTCGGTTTTGTCGGATCGAGTTGCGCCGCGGTTCGGATTGGCGTTCGCGCCTCTCTGTAGCGCTTCATCTCCCACAGCACGCTCGCGAGTTGATGGTGGTAATCCGCATCTCCAGGCTTGAGTGCGCAGGCTTGGCGTGCAGCGACCAGCGCGCCATCGAGGTCGTCGGTCTCCTCGAGGATGAGCGAGAGAAAGTACTGGATGTTCGGTTTTGTCGGATCGAGTTGCGCCGCGGTTCGGATTGGCGTTCGCGCCTCTCCGTAGCGCTTCATCTCCCACAGCACGCTCGCGAGTCGATGGTGGCAATCAGCGTCGTCCGGCTTGAGTGCGCAGCCCGCGCGTGCGGCAGCCAGCGCGCCGCCGAGGTCGCCCAACTTCTCAAGTGCCATCGACAAGGTGTGGTAGCTCGAGTCGGATTCTGGGCACTGTTCGAGGTGTCGCCTTGCGATCGTGACGGACTCCTGAAGTCGACCGACCTCCAGAAGGGCAGACGCATAGAAGCCGAGTTCGCAACCGTCTGGCGCTTCGTCTGCGATCTGTTGCCAGAGTCGAAGCGCCTCTTCGATCCTCCCCACGTTGAACAGCGAGATCGCCAACTGGTTCTCGTAGGTGTCCTCGCCCATCCCGACAGAGGTCGCACGACTTGCTGCGTCGAGAGCGTCGGCGAATCGCCGGTCGCGCGTTGCCTCGAGCGATCTCCGATAGAACGGCTCGGCGAGCGCCACGGGTTGGTATCCCGTGCCGCACCTGCAGCCCGGAACAGTCTGGATCGCATCGACCGCATCGGGAAGCGGCGTCGCCGTGATCGTTGCGGACGGCGGAGGCTTTGTCGTGACCGAGGGAACGCTGGATCTGGTCGGTACCGTGCCAGGTGAGGGTCTCACCGGCACGACTGTGGTGCCGGGCGGAGGTGGTCCGACACGATCACACGCAGTGATGGCGCAGAGCGCGATCAGACGTGCGGATTCGGCGATGCGTCGCGCCCACTGCATGAAGCCTCCGGGGTGCTTCCAAATGGTTCGAAACCTCGTCAGCAAAGTAGCCGTGAGGAAGCACACGCGGCAAGTGGTCGGTAACAACCTCCGACCCTGTTATGCGGACTTGGCGCGGAC
>CAZZJR010000151.1:0-3175 GCA_964654585.1 uncultured Bdellovibrionales bacterium | reverse complement strand
GTAAGCGGCGGTTCGATCCCACGTCGCGCCAGAGCGTCAAGGCTGGCAGGTTAGCGGTCCGCCAGCATGAGATGCCTTTATGGATGTCATTAGCGACAGCTCGAGCCTGACGCCGCGCCGGATGGAGATCATCACCGGCGTCGAGCGGCGTCGGCGTTGGACGGCGGAGGTCAAGGCCGCGATCGTGGCGGAGACGTTCGCGCCGGGCGCGACAGTGGCCGAGGTGGCCCGCCGCCACGATGTGCGGGCCTCGCAGATCCACCTCTGGCGCAAGCAGGCGCGCGAGGCGCGCGCACCGGCGTTCGCCCCCGTCGTCGTCAGCGCCGCCGCGCCCAGTGGGCCGGCCGCCGCCGTGTTGGAGATCGAGGCAGGCGCGATCCGCATCTGCGTGCATGCAGGCGCACAGCCTGCGCTCGTGGAGGCTGTCGTGCGCGCGCTGCAGGAGCCGCCGCGCCTGCGATCCAGCGCGCGGCCATGATCATCCCGCCCGGGCCCGTGCGGGTCATGGTCGCCGCCAAGCCCGTCGATTTTCGCAAGGGCATGGACGGGCTCGCCGCGCTCGTGAAGGAAGAGCTCAAGGCCGATCCGTTCGGCGGCGTCATCTACGTGTTCCGGGCCAAGCGGGCCGATCGCGTCAAGATGGTGTTCTGGGACGGGACGGGTCTCGTTCTCGTCGCCAAGCGGCTCGACGAGGGCAAGTTTCGCTGGCCCAAGATCCAGGACGGCGTGGTGCGGCTGACGCCCGCCCAATTCACCGCCCTCGTCGAGGGCCTCGATTGGACGCGCGTCTTCGCCCGCCGTGTGCGCCAGCCGCAGGAGACGTCGTGAGCCGCAATTTTTTCGCTGCGGGGGGCGCCTCAAGCGCGACGAAGTGTGATTCACTCCCATCATGGTTCGTCGTTCCGGCCCGCAACATGACATCGCCTTGCCGGATGATCTCGCCGAGGCGCACGCGCTGATCCGCGGCCTTGCGGCAACGATCGCCGATCTCTCCACCACGATCGCCGAAAAGGAGAGCGCGCTGGCGCACCGCGACGTCGAGCTCGCGCGGCTGACGACCATCCTCAAAAAGCTCCAGCGTCGCCAGTTCGGCGCCAAGTCTGAGCGGCTCGATCCCGAGCAGATGTCGCTGGGCCTCGAGGACATCGAGATCGCCATCGGCGAGGCCGAAGCGACCGAAGAAAGCCGCGACGCGACGATCAAGGCGGCCCGCACGAGCGCCAGGCGTCGGGCGCGCAGCCGTCTTCCCGATCATTTGCTCCGGATCGAGCAGGTCGTCGACGTCGAGGACAAGACCTGCGCGTGCTGCGGGGGCGCGTTGCATCAGATTGGCGAAGACGTCTCCGAGCGCCTCGACGTCATCCCCAGCCAATTTCGCGCGCTGGTGACGCGCCGGCCCAAATATGCGTGCCGCACATGCACGGACGGCGTCGTGCAGGCGCCCGCGCCGCCGCGCCTCATCGAGGGCGGACTGCCCACCGAAGCGCTCGTCGCGCATCTCGTCGTCGGCAAGTACGCCGATCATCTTCCGCTTTATCGCCAGCACCAGATCCTGCAGCGCGCCGGAATCGAGATCGACCGCAGTTGTCTCGCCGAATGGGTCGGACGGGCCGCCTTTGCGCTTCGTCCGGTCACGGAGCGCCTGCTGGCTCACCTCAAGCGCAGCGCGAAGCTCTTCTGCGACGAGACGCCGGCGCCCGTCCTCGATCCCGGCCGAGGGCGCACCAAGAAAGGCTATCTCTGGGCGATCGCACGGGACGACCGGCCGTGGAGCGGCGGCGATCCGCCAGGCGTCGTCTATGTCTATGCGCCCGGTCGGGGCGGCGAGCATGCGCGTCGTGCGCTCGAAGGCTTCTCCGGCATTTTGCAGGTCGATGGATACGGCGCCTATGCTGCGCTCGCCGAGACACGCACCGCCGAAGCGCGGCTCGATCTCGCCTTCTGTTGGGCTCATTGGCGGCGCGATTTCTTCGATCTCGCCAAACCCGGAAACGCGCCGATCGCCGCCGAGGCGTTGGCGCGCATCGGCAGGCTTTACGCGATCGAAGACGAGATCCGCGGCCGCACCGCTGACGAGCGCCGCAGCGAGCGCGCCGAGCGCACCGCGCCCCTGGTGCGCGATCTCTTTGTATGGCTCGAAACCGTGCTCGAGAAGCTGCCGCAGAAAGGCCCGCTCGCTGAAATCATCCGGTACGGGCTGAAGCGCCGCACGGGCCTCATGCGCTTCCTCGACGACGGCCGCATCGAGATCGACAACAACACCGTCGAACGCGCGATGCGCCCGATCGCGCTCAGCCGCAAGAACGCGCTCTTCGCCGGCTCCGACGAAGGCGGGGCCGCCTGGGGCGTGCTCGCCTCGCTCATCGAGACGTGTAAGCTCAACAGCGTTGAGCCGCACGCATACATCACCGACGTCCTTGAGAAGATCGTCGCCGGCTGGCCCGCGAACCGGATTGATGACCTGCTGCCGTGGGCGTACGTGGCCTGAAACCGCCGCTTACCTCCTTCACAAGGCGCGGACCGGAACACTTCAGTTGCCAGACTTCCAGCGAAGCTGGGTTTGGGACGATGACGGGCTGCGCAGTTTGCTGGCGTCGGTTTCACGCTCATTTCCCGTAGGCGCGCTAATGACGTTGCAGACCGGCGGAGATGTGCGCTTCAAGCCTAGGCCGATCGAAGGCGCTCCACCAGAGTGCGCGTCTGTGAGGCCCGAGGCCCTACTCCTCGACGGTCAGCAACGGATTACTTCGCTCTACCAGACGACGATGCGCCGCGAGGTCGTGCGGACGATCAACGCCAAGAAGCAAGTCATCAAGCGCTTCTATTACATCGACATGGCTGGCGCACTTGACGAAGAGAAGGATCGGGCGGACGCGATCATTGGTGTCCCAGAGAGCCGAGTAGAGACCACGAACTTCGGACGCGAAGTTACGCGCGACCTTTCAAAGGCCGAGCACGAATACGCGAACTGTATGTTTCCGGTGAATAGGATTTTCGACTGGAACGAATGGCAGACTGGGTTCGTCGCGCACTGGGGCTATGCTCCTGACAAGACCGAGTTCTGGTTTCGATTCTTGAACGAGGTTCTCGCCGCATTCCACCAGTATCAATTGCCAGTAATTGAGCTCGGCCGAAGCACAAGTCGCGAGGCCGTTTGCCTCGTGTTTGAGAAGGT
>CAZZJR010000150.1:0-3189 GCA_964654585.1 uncultured Bdellovibrionales bacterium | reverse complement strand
ATGTACGACCACGCTGACTGGGTCTCCCCAAAAGACGATAGGGTCCCGCTGTTCCAATTCAGGGGGCCACCAAGCCGGCAGATTATCCCCTAGGCCCTGTTGCGCCCAGTATTCAGCAACTGAGCGTGTGACCCCAACGCCCTTCTCCTGCGTAAAGCCTCGATTGTCCCCGTGATTAAGAAACGCCAGGTTTGCCTGATCCTCTGCAGTGACCCCACTGGCGTTCAAGTCAATGGTCGACAGCGGGTTTGACAGATTACCGAACATGGCATGAGCTGGTGTCAGCGCGGGTCGATACAGTGGCGAACGAGTGCTCGACGGTTCAGACAGCAGACCCCTTTGACATAGATCGATATATCCGCTGTAGGCATATCGACGCTGACTCTCTGCATCATCAGGAATTCGAGTTGGTGCAGGTTCAGGGAATGTGCGTGCGTTGATGAATTCAACAATCAATCGGAAGCCATAGAAGCTCCCGTTGGTGTTGAAGTAATTGATCTGGGACATCATGATCCCAATCAGCGCAGCAAACGACCCCGCGCCTACCTCACCCGCGGATGCATGTGCGAGATAGCGAATCTGGCACTGAACCAGCGGTGACAGCGTGGCTGTCGCTGTGGCGGACGCGGTCGGCGTAGCAGTCGCGGTCGACGTAGCAGTCGCAGTGCGTGTGGCGGTCGCGGTCGGCGTGGCGGTGGCTGTTGCCGTGGAGGTGAACGTGCGCGTCGGTGTGTTGCTGGCGGTGAACGTGCGCGTCGGCGTGAAGGTAACTGACGGCGTCAGCGTGCGTGAGGGCGTGTTGCTGGCGGTGAACGTGCGCGACGGCGTGAAGGTAACTGATGGCGTCAGCGTTCGTGACGGCGTGCTGCTGGCGGTGAACGTGCGCGTCGGCGTGAAGGTAACTGATGGCGTCAGCGTTCGTGACGGCGTCAGCGTGATCGATGGCGTCAGGGTGCGCGACGGCGTGTTGCTCGCGGTTTCAGCACACTCATTCATTGCCAAGCGACCTTCGCTTCTGCGTTTATCGCGTTCCCTCCTCAGAACGATTGCGTGTGCAACTATCAAGAGAGAAACGTAACTGTGCAAACTGCGGCGCGCTGCCCACCGGTTCTTCACCCTGCCGGCGCGCCCTCAGGCTGCGGTGGCAGCGTTTGAACAACAGAAAGCAGATTGCTTTCGGGGATGCATATGTCATTACCATACGAATATGCTTGCATTATGTTTAGGCAGACAAAGTCGGTCCCAATCAGTCCAAACCTGATGTGAACACCTGGTGGATCCGAGTCATACGGATCTGGTTTGATAAGCTGATAGGTATATCCAGGTGGATATCGAACCTCGAGAATGGTCTCAGTGCCGACATCGTTATCTGCTATTTGGGCGAGGTCCCTCATGTACGTTTCAAACGCAGAGAAACCTGGCTCTGCGAAACTCGTATACCATGGAAGCTGTGACATGTACACCGGGGAACAAGCGCCAGGCCCGCAAGGTCGAAAATCAATGTAGGCCACATCTGAGATGGCAATACACGCTCTTCTGATCCTACCGTCATCTAACAACATTTGTGCCATGCAGATTGAGTTGCCAATGACTTCAGGCGGTCCAAAGATCGGCCGTTGGTCAAAATAGGACAGGTGAAACCCAATCACATCAGATGAATTCAGCGCACCACGAAGCTCAGATGTATTCAGCTCACTACGAAGCCGCACAAAGACATCAAGGTCCGGATGCTCCTCACTGGATTCAATAAGAAATGCGAGCAAGTCCGAGAAACCGCGTGAGTTTTCAGGGATTTGGGTATCCTGACCACGGGCCTCAACAAGGCCGAAGATGGTGAGGAGTGAGCACATTACCCCTGCGAATAACAGCGTGCGGCTTCGGATGATCATCCCATTCATGATCCTATTCTCCTAGTCCTGGGTACAGATATCCACTCTTCTGCAGGTCGAGATAAGCACGGGCTGCATTCTCATTTGGAAACTCGACAAATGCTGTTCGGTCTGGGTTGCCATACCACCATCGCGTTGCTAGTGCGGCATCGATGCAGCGAAACCGCCCCTCTGCAGAGAGCGTCGCAGTGGCAGTACTGCCGTTGGTCCATGCATTTGGGTCGCCCACAATTGCCGCCACCTGCGGTACGCCGCATTGAAAGTCCAAGGGCGGCAGTGAAATTGCATCGGTTCCCAACACTACAGCACGGTTCGAACTCCCAAGTGACAGAACCTGGTATGGCGCGCCAGGATATTGGAGCCTCATCCACTCGTGCATCTCATCCTGGCGTGAACTGTGAATGCTTATCTCTCGCACCAACCCTTCAACAGCCACAATTCCTGTGAGCGCACTGGCCTGCTCACTTGACAGCAGGTTCCTATTGACCAGTGCCTGCATCATATTTGCGCTGTTGCTGGAGCTGCAGTATTCATCAATCATCGTAGTCGCCATCTCACAAACAGTGATACCTGGCTGAGACGACGCTGGGCACAGGGAAAGCTGCCTGATACATGTCTGGACGTCAGATGAATTACTACACTGAAAGCTGGACAGGTTGTACCAGCCACCACGATCCAGATGCATGTTGATCTGCGTTATCATGATTGCTGCCAGGACATCATTGTGCAGGTCCTGTCCCTGTCCAGACGCCTCGCTCATCGCAGACCGCGCAAGCACGTTGACGCCGTTTCGATCCCTGAGCTCACACACTGGATTACCATTGGAGGTCCCACCCGGTAGTCCTGAGGGACAGAAAGACGTTGTGGTGATTGCAAGAACACTCGGGTCAGCGGTGATCCAAACATTGTCGGGACGCACAGTCGCAGGGCGGACGTTGAAATGCTGAGGATTGATACTTGGATCAATACGATACCAAGCATTACTGTTCGAGTCTATGATTTGTTCCAGCAGAATCAGGCGTGCGTTCTTCCGCACCGTTCCATCTATCTGCATTCCACCGCTATTGTCCCTGTAACGCAGATTTGCGCCAAGTTGTGGAATAACACGCGCGACGCAAATCTGTGGATTTGAAGCGGTGCGCGTAGCAGTCGGCATGGCGGTGGCTGTGGCGGTTGCCGTGCGCGTGGCCGTCGCAGTGCGCGTGGCGGTCGCCGTCGGCGTGGCGGTGGCTGTTGCCGTGGAGGTGAATGTGCGCGTCGGCGTGTTGCTGGCGGTGAACGTGCGCGTCGGCGTGTTGCT
>CAZZJR010000149.1:0-3238 GCA_964654585.1 uncultured Bdellovibrionales bacterium | reverse complement strand
GCTGGGAAAATGATACTGCCTGCTGTGCGGCAAATCCCCCTAGAACTTGGGGGGAATACTGGCTTGCGCACAGCGCTGGCAGTCTCGTGTGCAACACTTACTGTTACGTCTATCTCGCACACAAGAACTGGGGTAACATATGTGCTGCAAAATATATCTCAGAGCTATAGCGAGATACTCAGATGGATGACGTAAGCACCTGGAGAATCGGCTTCATCGATTTCGCTCGTTTTGCAGATGGCGCCATCAGGGGCGGCCTGCTGGTGACAGACCATCTGACACAACCTTACGATTTCCGAGCGACGACTCCCGTGAAGCCAACCAAAGTCCAGCAGATACTTTACGGAAAAACGCTTCAGATCGCGATGTTTAACGACTTGATCGGCCTGCCCCTGCTGACCTCGTCAAGAGAGAAGATCACCATTGTATTCACTCGGCATCACACGTTGTTGTCGCTTCGTCCCAGGCTCGAGTTTCCCTTGGCCTTTCTGCAAGCCGACAAACGAAATGAGGGAGAGCCCAGTGATGTTCCGCAGAACCGTCAGGTAATTCAAATGCACAGCAACTTCCCAACTGAGCTCGAGTTCGGCAGGCACGTCTTTCAGAAGATAGCGGAGAGTGGTGATCTTCTGGAGCCCTTCACTCGAATCAGCCAGGCGCTCACCGAAATTCACAAGATCCGCCCCGAAGACAAGTAGCCAGATTACACGGAATGAATCCGGCAGACACATTCTCGGTTTCTACGGCGCTACCGCCGCCCCGTATTGGGAAGGCAGATCGCCGCCTAAGCGGAGCGACCCTTCTGCCGACAGGAACTGATCTTCTTGTTCCGCCCGCTGTGCATGGATCGGAATTGCCAGTCGTCAATATCATCACGGATGGGCTGCAAATCGACCGTCTGGTTTCGCTCACCGAGAACGAATCAGTATGTTCGATCTTGAACGAAGTCACCGACGACTTCGGGGCATGCCTTCTGGTTTCACCTGCTGTGCATGCTGCAGCATTGCCGGTTATTTTCGAAGTTACCGAATGCGCACATCTGATCAGTGAACCTCCGCTAACGTGCGGGGTCATACCAGACGACGCACTTCTGCAAGCCGCACACGCGGAAGTATCAGATGCCTTTGATCTGGACTTTCCACCAGTCAGCTTGATCGGAATGTCATACGCTGACAAACACTGGAAGAAGATCAGCAACCCCGTTGTAGACAGTGAAAACGCCCCAAGCAGGAATAAACCGGAAAGCGCAGGCAAGCGTAAGACACGCAAAGAAAAGAAACTGAAGGATACCAAGGCCGCAGACACAACGCAGCCGAATTTCTGGGACCTGCTCTACGTAATACTTAAACCACCTCTCAGCCTAGCGGATACCACAGGCGTTCAATTACCCCATCAGCTATTTCCATATCAGCGCGAAGGTGTGAGTTTTCTCGTCGACCGTGAGAGCGCACTGCTTGCTGATGACATGGGCACCGGCAAAACCGTCATGACGATTGTTGCGCTAAGGGTGCTCGCACAAAAAGGTCAGATCGTCAGGGCATTGATTCTTTGCCCACCAAGCGTGCTCTATGAATGGCGGCGTCATCTGGAAGAATGGTCACCCGAATTCCAGGTCCAGTTTGTACGTGGCACCAAGGCGCAACGCACGATCCTCTGGCAGACAGATGCCCACATCTATGTGACAACCTATCACACACTTCGTTCCGACATGGAAAGCAAGGTTCTTCCACCAGAGAAGCACGATGTTTTCGACGTAATCGTCGTGGACGAAGCGCACAACATCAAGAATCCTGATGCCGCGATTTCGCGCGCGATCCGTAAGCTACGCGCCCGCCGCCGATGGGCACTTACAGGCACTCCGCTTCAAAATAGTGAGAGAGATCTGTTGGCCATATTCAGGTATCTCCGCGCAGATGCCTACAAAATGAGTTGGGAATGGAACCATGTTCAGTTCATGCAGAGCGTACAAACTGATTTTCTGAGGCGGCGCAAGCAAGACGTCTTATCTGAGCTACCACCCAAACAAAGCCAGGAAATCTGGCTTGAATTGGATGAGGAGCAGCGAAAACTCTATGATGAAGCTGAGGGGCGTATTCGAAAGGAAATCCAGCAACTTGGAGAACATGCGACTGATTTCCAGATCGAGAGCAAGTTCAGAACAAGTCTCAACGAACTGAAGCAAATCTGCAATTTCGCCAAAGGCCGGGCATCAAGCCCAAAGCTGGATATCCTGAAGGAACAGATCGAAGAAATCGTCAGCAGCGGCCATAAAGTGATTGTGTTTTCTCAATACATTGATGAGGGTGTGGAAAAACTGCAGTTTGCACTTCATCCGTACGGCACAGCTGTAATCCGTGGTGGTCAAAGTGAGAAGCTGCGCTTCAGCGAGATCGACACATTCAAACGAAGCAGCAATATCCACGTGTTGATTGCATCCGTTCGAGCTGGTGGAGAGGGGCTCAATCTCGTAGAGGCGAGTTATGTGGTGCATTTTGACCATTGGTGGAATCCCGCCGTAATGTGGCAAGCGGAAGATCGCGTTCATCGCAGAGGACAGAAGCTTGGTGTCAACGTATATTCCTATTGGGTTGCAGACACTATCGACGAAAGAATACATGCCATCCTGGAAAGAAAAAGACATCTATTTCGCATGTACGTGGATGATCTTGCAGTGCCGCTAACCGATGAGGAAGGACCGGCGGCGCTATCTGCAGACGAGATACGGGAAATCCTCGGCATTCCAGCTCGAAGTCCGCGGCTTCAGCAACCGTCCCAATCGCTTCGCCAACGTGATATCACTGAGGTACGCGAGCGCCTGACAACACTCGAGCCGCAGGAATTCGAGGAGTTATCCAAGAATCTTCTGAAGCATCTGGGCCTGGAGAACGCAAGGGTGACTGGACGGAGTGGCGACGGTGGAATCGACGTTCTCGCCGTCAGGAACACCGAACAAGGCGTCGAGCGTATTGCAGCTCAGTGCAAGCGTTGGCGCGGAGGCATCGGCGTATCGGTAGCACGTGATTTTCTCGGCGCCATGCAGGATCAATCGATACAACAAGGCATTCTGGTTGGTGCAAGTGAGTTTTCGGATGAATGCCTGCAGTTCTGTCAGAAGCACAACATAAAGGCCATCTCGGGCCTTGAACTGGCGAAGTACGTGATTCAGTTCGGCCTGCCAGTCTAGTCCCGCCGCGCCTCGATCACCAGCCAGTCGCCCTGCTGGCGGCGGCGCGTCGGC
>CAZZJR010000148.1:0-3243 GCA_964654585.1 uncultured Bdellovibrionales bacterium | reverse complement strand
TGGCGACGCTCGTTCTTACTGTTCGAAATACCAGCACCAGCACCACCAACGTAACACGCTGCTCGAATCAGTTGCCATACAATTGGAATAGCAACAGCTACAGTGCTGCCGGAACATACAGTGTAACGCTGACCAACGCAGCGAACTGTGATTCAGTGGCTACATTAAATCTTACAGTTAACAACACAAGCAGCAGTACAACGAACGTAACAGTCTGCTCGAACCAACTGCCATACAGCTGGAATAGCAACAGCTACAGTGCTGCCGGGTCTTATAACGTGACGCTGACAAATGCTGCGGGCTGTGACTCGGTGGCGACGTTGAACCTGACAGTAAATAGTACTTCAAGCAGCACGACCAACGTTACTGTCTGCTCGAACCAACTGCCATATAGCTGGAACGGCAACAGCTACAGTGCTGCCGGAACCTACAGTGTAACGCTGACCAACGCAGCGAACTGCGATTCAGTGGCTACATTAAATCTTACAGTCAACAACACAAGCAGCAGTACAACGAACGTAACAGTCTGCTCGAACCAACTGCCATACAGCTGGAATAGCAACAGCTACAGTGCTGCAGGTACATATTCAGTTACGCTGACTAACGCTGCAGGATGCGATTCAGTGGCGACATTGAATCTGACCGTCAATAACACGAGCAGCAGCACTACTAATGTTACAGTTTGCTCCAGCCAACTGCCATACATCTGGAACAGCAACAGCTACAGTGCTGCAGGTACATATTCAGTTACGCTGACTAACGCTGCAGGATGCGATTCAGTGGCGACATTGAATCTGACCGTCAATAACACGAGCAGCAGTACGACAAACGTAACGGTATGTTCCAACCAACTTCCTTACAGCTGGAATGGTAATAATTACAGTGCTGCAGGTACATACAGTGTAACACTGATCAACGGGACTGGCTGTGACTCCATAGCGACATTAGTCATTTCATTAGCGACTCCACCATTGATAACGAACACCACGCCAGCGAGCGGTTGTATTGGGTCTTCAATCACTTTGAATGCAAGTTCGAGTGCTGGATCTGTGATAGACTGGTATGATGTTGCCTCAGGCGGATCGGTTTTGTATACCGGATCTTCTTACACAACTCCTGTATTAACATCAACCACTAACTATTATGTCGTTGCAAGAGACACAGTCACCGCTTGTGCATCTTCTTATGGAGTCGCCATTAACAATAGTCTGTCTTTTGATGGCAACGACGATTATGTTACAGTAAATTCAAGCCCTTCCTTGAATTTAACTTCCAATTTGTCATTGTCTGCATGGATTTACAGAAATCAGACTGGCAAATATGATTGTATCATCGGAAAAGATATCTGGGCTCAAAATAATGGTTATTCTCTTTGGGTATATAACAATGACAAGCTGGCGTTTAGATTCGGTGGTCCATCAAGAGTATACGAATCATCAACAACGATACCGGCGTCAATATGGACGCATGTCGCCGCAACATACGATGGTACAACTGCCAGAATCTATATCAATGGAAACCTGTCAGCATCGTATTTAGTTGGTCCTCCAACTACAAATAGCGGAACATTATATATCGGAACACCTCAGGATGCAGTTGGTAATAGTTTATTCAACTTTGATGGTAAACTCGATGAGGTGAGTATCTGGTCAACCGCGTTGACACAGTCACAAGTTCAGTCAATAATGACCAATGGGATTACCTCACCTACGGTTGGCCTGTTGGTGTATTATCCTTTCAATCAGGGTATTTCCGGTTCGAATAATAGCGGCGAAAATACCTTGATAGATGCTTCCGGAAATGCTTTCAATGGCACTTTGAACAATTTCAGTTTGAACGGGTCATCATCCAACTGGGTGTCTAGGAATACCAATGCATCAACAAGGACCATGATCACGGCAACAGTTAACAATACTAGCAGCAGTAGCACTCCGGTAACGATCTGCTCGAACCAACTGCCATACACTTGGAATGGTAATAGCTACGGCGCTGCCGGATCATATACTGTAACGCTGACGAACGCTTCCGGTTGCGACTCGGTAGCGACACTGGTGCTTACGGTCAAAAATGCCTCCACCAGCACAACCAATGTCACTAGATGTGCGAGCGCCGGCCCTTACAGCTGGAATGGCACTAGCTATAGTACGAGTGGAACGTATACATTTACAACTACCAATGCGGTGGGTTGTGATTCGATCGCTACGCTGAACCTGACGGTAAGTGCGTTTCTGGCTACTCCTGTTGCGAGTGTCACTCAACCCACTTGTGCCACATCAACCGGTACGATTACGGTCACAACGCCAACCGGATCGGGTATTACGTACAGCATCGGCGGAGTATACCAGTCATCACCGGTATTCAGCGGATTGACAGCTGGTACTTACACCATCAGCGTATTGAATGCTGCCGGTTGTACATCCGCGGCGACTGGCTCAGCCACGGTGAACGCACAACCATTCATACCGGCTGCACCAACGGTTACGGGTCCTGTTAATATCTGTAACCTGATTGGTACCGAGCAAACGGCTACGTATGTGGCTTCTGCAGCGGGTGCCACCAGCTATACCTGGACGGTGCCATCGTTCACACAGATTGTATCCGGCCAAGGAACGAACACCCTGGTGGTTCGCTTCCTGACTGGATTCGCGACACCAACGACATCCAGCCGTCCATTGTATTGTAAAGCGAACTCGACATGCGGAAGCAGTATCAACCGGATCTACTCATTGTACGCGGTATTGCCACAAACGCCTCGCTACATTACACCGTCAACGACGGATGTATGTCCGAGCCTTGGAACAGGCGTGCCCATCACGTACACTACCGGAAAGATTGTCGGAGCATCCTCCTACATCTGGACGGCACAAACCGGCACCACCAGCATCACGAGTGTGAACGGTGCGGGTGAGAATGATACGGTGGTTGCTGTAACCTTTACGACCAGCTTCACGACCAGTTCGATCAGCGTACGTGCGGTGAATGATTGTGGTGTGAGCAGCTTACGCAGCATCACCATCAGCCGCAGCAATCCGGCTGCACCGGCACTGATCAGCGGACCGACCAATGCTTGTTCATTCATCGGTGCCAACGGCCAATTAGCTACGTACAGTGTTCAAGCGCTGACTGCCTTCGAAACCTACAACTGGACGATTCCGGTAGGTGCTACGGATGTAACGGGTAGCACAACGCGCACGATTTCCTTCCGTTATCCGGCTGGTTATACCGGCGGTACGATTTCGGTAC
>CAZZJR010000147.1:0-3273 GCA_964654585.1 uncultured Bdellovibrionales bacterium | reverse complement strand
GAGAGGGCGGCGCGTTTTTGCTTTGCAGGAGAGCAAATTGAAGACTTTGAAAACCGTGGTGGCCGTCGCCGTTGGCGCTTTGGCCCTGTCGCTGAATGGCGCACCGGGCGCTGAGTTCGGTTTCAACCAGGCCACCGCCCAGGAAACTGTTCGCAAGGAAGTGGGCACCCCCCTGACCGAGGCGAGCAAGCTGTACAAGGCCGGCAAGCACAAGGAAGCACTGGCCAAGCTGAAGGACGCGGAAGCGGTGGCGAACCGCACGCCGGCTGAGAACTTCGCCATTGAAGGTCTGCGCTTCTCGGCGGCCATGGGCGTGAGCGACGCCGACACCATGGCGCGTTCGTTTGACGTGCTGAAGGCCAAGCTCGGTGCCCCGCAGCAGCTGCAGTACATGGAAGCCATCGCCGGCACTTACCTGCGTGCCAACAACGCCGCCAAGGCGCTGGAGTGGGCCAACAAATACTTTGCAGCCGGCGGCAACAGCCCTGCCGTGAAGCAGATGCAGCAGCAGGCGCAGTTCAAGTCGGGTGACATGACGGCGGTTCTCAAGGACACGCTGGCTGAAGTGCAGGCCGAAGAAAAGGCCGGCCGCGCCCCGACGCAAGACAAGCTGAACATGCTGTTGTTCGCCGCCCAGAAGAAGGGCGATGCGGGCGTGGAGTCGTACGCTGTGGAGCGTTTGCTGCAGCACTACCCGCGCAAGGAGCTGTGGGCCCAAGTGTTGGGTGGCCTGCAAGGCAAGAAGGGCTTCGCGTCGCGTTTTGCCCTGGATGTGTACCGCCTTCAGCTGGCCACGGGCAACCTGCGCAGTGCGGACGACTACATGGAAATGGCGCAGCTCGCTGCTCAAGCCGGCTATCCGGAAGAGGGCAAGAAGGTCGTGGAGCAAGGCCTGGCGGCCAACGTTCTGGGTCAGGGTGCCGAAGGCGCGCGTCACAAGCGCCTGCTGGACCTGATGGTGAAGAAGTCCAACGAGGCCAAGGCGGATGCTGCCAATGCCGAGAAGGCCGCGAACGACTCCAAGACGGGCGATGAGCTCGTGAAGCTGGGCCTGTCGCGCGTGTTCGGTGGTGACAAGGCCGGTGGTCTGAAGCTGGTGGAAGCCGGTGTCGCCAAGGGTAACTTCACGCGTGCAGACGACGCCAAGTTCTACCAAGGCCTGGCGCTGTACACCGCCGGTGAGACCAGCAAGGCCCAAGCCGCTTGGCGTGGCGTGAAGGGCACTGATGGTTCGGGCGAGCTCGCTCGCCTGTGGCAAGTGCAGGCGCGCAGCGCGAAGAAGTGATGCAATCCGGCTGGCCGCTGCCCCCAGGGGCGGCGTGCGATGCTGGTATGCAAAAAGGCCCCGTCGGGGCCTTTTTTTATTGCCGCTGCCCGGTGGTTGCCGGAGCAACCGATCGGGCGTTCAGCGTCAGCTCACTTCGGGGCCAGGCGGATGGCGCCGTCCAGGCGGATCACTTCGCCGTTGAGCATGTCGTTGGTGACGATCTGGTGCACCAGCTTGGCGTAGTCCTGCGGCGTGCCCAGGCGGCTGGGGAAGGGCACGCTGGCGGCCAGGGCGTCTTGCACTTCCTGCGGCATGCCAAACAGCATGGGCGTGCCGAAGATGCCCGGGGCGATGGTCATGTTGCGGATGCCGTTGCGGGCCAGGTCGCGCGCGATCGGCAGGGTCATGCCCACCACGCCACCCTTGCTGGCTGAGTACGCAGCCTGGCCGATCTGGCCGTCGTAGGCGGCCACGCTGGCCGTGGAGATCATCACGCCGCGCTCACCCGTGGGCTCAGGCGTGTTCTTGCACATCGCCTCAGCTGCGAGGCGGATCATGTTGAAGGTGCCGATCAGGTTGACGGTGATGGTCTTGCTGAAGTTGGCCAGGGGATGCGCGCCATCTTTGCCCACGGTCTTGATTGCGGGAGCGATGCCGGCACAGTTCACCAAGCCCATCAGTTTGCCTGCACTGGTGGCGGCCGCCACGGCTGCTTGGGCGTCGGCTTCCTGACTCACGTCGCAATTGACGAAAACGCCACCCACCTCAGCAGCCAGAGCTTGCCCCTTTTCAACCTGCAGGTCTGCAATGACGACCTTGGCTCCTTGGCCGGCAAACATGCGCACGGTGCCCTCGCCAAGCCCTGAGGCGCCGCCGGTGACGATGAAGACCTTGTCTGATGTGATGTCCAAGATGTTTCTCCGTTGAATCAGTGAAGGGATGAGGATGAAGGGAAGGGTGCCTGCTAGACTTGGTTGACTGAATTTGGTTCAGTAAGGTTGGTTCAAACGAGCCGATTCGAATGGGAGCCTATGGCCGTGACCGCACAAGTCAACCTTCATGATGCCAAGACCCACTTGTCACGGCTTGTTGAGCAGGCAGCCCGCGGGCAGAGCTTTGTGATCGCCAAGGCCGGAAAGCCGATGGTGCGGGTGACGCCTGTCGATGAACCGGGGAGGCAACGGCGGTTGGGTTTCCTCTCCGGGCAGGCGGTGGTCTCCATCGATGTCAAGTCTGCCTTCGAGGAGGAGATGCTTGCGCAGTTCGAACTTGGCGGATCGCTGAGTGAAAGAGACCTCGCTTCGACCAAGATCCCATTGAGGACTCCACCCAAGACCAGGAAATAGGCGGGGCTCTGGGATGTACCTGCTTGATACCAACTTGGTGTTGTGGACTGCAGTCTCACCTGACCGCTTGTCAAAGCGGGCGGCGGCACTCGTGTCCTCTCGCGATGTCGAAGCGTCGTTCAGCCTGGCCACCCTGTGGGAGGTGGCTATCAAGACCTCGCTGGAAAAGCCCGGTTTCAAAGTGGACTCCACAGCGCTGCGCAACGGCCTTCTCGACCAAGGCTTCAAGCAGTTGGATATCCGTCCAGAACACCTCGCCGTGGTAGCCCGCTTGCCCTGGCACCACCGTGACCCCTTTGACCGCTTGTTGGTTGCGCAGGCGTTCGTTGAAGGGCTCACTTTGCTGACGAGCGACCGACTGCTCGCCCGTTACGGGAAGATGGTGAAGTGGGTGTAGACGGCGCGACCTGCCGCGCTCAGCCCAGCGCCGCCAAGGCGCGAGCGGTGATTTCGTCCACCGCACCCATGCCAGAGATTTTGGCGTAGCGCGGGGCCGTTGCATCGCCAGTGGCCGCCCAGGCCGAGTAGTAGTCCACCAGTGGCCGTGTTTGGGCCTGATAGACCGACAAGCGCTTGAGCACGGTCTCTTCTTTGTCGTCGTCGCGCTGGATCAGGGGCTCACCCGTCACATCGTCCACACCCTCCACCTTGGGCGGGTTG
>CAZZJR010000146.1:0-3349 GCA_964654585.1 uncultured Bdellovibrionales bacterium | reverse complement strand
CCGGGCTGCTCCTCACCACAGGACAACAACGAGAGCGACGACCCAGTCCGGCTCTCTGTGAGCGCCGAATGCGTATTTGCACATCCCGACGGAAGCAAGACCGCAATCTTTAGCTACAACAACACGTCGGGAGGAGACCTCACCATTCCGTTTGGTTCATCAGGTGCAACGCAGAATCAGTTCGTGCCTGCCGTGACGCCAGCGGAGCCTCTCTCGCTGTTTAGGAGCGGTGCGGCGCTCGGCGCTGTCGCTGTGAATTTCTCTGGCAGCTCGATTGAGTGGCGCGTGCGCCCGCAGGGCGGTGCTCTCGCGTTCGCGTCGGTCAGCGCCAACACCCCTGCCTGCCAGAACCTCGTTCCGAGCGCGGTCTGCCAGGGCTTCCTTACCGATGGCACTCTCCGCGTCCGATTCGGATACTCAAACCCTAACCTCTTCGACGTTACGGTGCCCGTCGGGCAGAGCAACGGCTTCTCGCCGGGGACAGCCAACCGAGGACAGCCAACGACGTTCCTCAAGGGGCTAAACGCCAACGGGGTCGAAATCCTGCTGAACTCGACGGATGAAAAACTTACCTGGGCCCTCACGGGAAACACCGCCTCAAACTCGGGATTGCCGGCTTGCCAGGGAGAGTGCGACGAGCTGCCGGTTGGATCCGTCAAAACCGAGCTAAACGAGGTGGCAGTGCAGCTGGCTAAACTAACCAAGACCGCCGCTGCAGCCCTCAAGCAAGCGGCGGTCAGCGATGCCAAGAGCTCGCAGAACTCAGCTGACTCCGCAAAACGGAAGAGGCGCTCGCAGCAGGCCGCCGAGGATGATTTCGTTGACGCCGAACGAGCCGCTGCCCGAGCTGATGAGCAGGTCAGGCTCGCCAACGAGCTTCTGCTTGAGATCCCTGACATTAGCGTCAGCTGTCCAAATGCGCCCAAGACATGCAAAAAAATCGACCGGGTCGCAACGATCGAGGGATTGAGGGCGCTCTACGCCGAGGCCAGGAACGCGGTCAAGCGAATCGTAGCTCGCACTAATTTCCGGAAGTTCGGAAAAACCGTTCGAAATGACCCATTAGTGGTCAAGGCGGTTAATCTCGAGGTCAAGGGCTCAGAGGAGCTGGCTAAAATTCCGCGCTTCGCCGAGGAGTGTAGCAAGTAGCGGCATGCCCCTGCTGCGTTGACTAGATTAACCGCTTCCCTCACGAGCACGGCGCGGCTAGTCTTCAGACATGAAAAAGTGTGCTCTCTCAGCCGCGCTCTGCCTGGCTCTCGCATCCATGGGATGCGGCTCTGGCAACAGCAACGATCAGCCAACAAACCCAGACCTCACAATTGGGGTGCTGGTCAACGAAACGGGTTCTGAAACCGACCAGTATGTGTTGGCGGCAGCGCGTCTTGCTGCAGAGAACGCGCAGGCCTCGGGCGTGACCGTTGCGATTGTGTCGAAAAATACGAATGGAGACGGAGCTGGGGCTGCACAGGCCCTGCAAGAGCTACTAGACCAAGGAATCCGGGTCGTGGTTGGTCCAACCACGAGTGGTGAAGCGCAGGGCGCTCTTCCGCTTGCAAATGCTGCGGGCGCACTACTTGTCAGCCCCGGAAGCACCGCGCAAAGTCTGGCGATAGTCGGTGATGCGCTCTACCGCCTCTCTCCAACCAACGACGTTCTCTCGCAGACAACCCTCGACCTCATCAGAGTGAAAGGCTTCTCAGCGCTCGTGACCGTCAACCGCGAGGACCTAGGAGACTCAGAGGAAGCCTCGGAGCTTCGGCGTCTCGCCGCCGCCAGCGGCATCGGGCTGCAACCACCGATCACGTATCCTGCGGATGCTGGTTCGGACTTCAGAGCTGTCGCAGGTCAGGTCGCGGCAGCGGTGACCCAAGCCGGTGGATCTCCTGCCGTAGTTGCTGTCGCCGTGTTCGGACAGGAAGAGGTTGCTGATCTCCTGGCCGACTGCTCTGGGTACACCGAGCTTCAGGGGATTACTTTTTTCGGGTCGGACGGCATCAGCCAGAACTCAGTTATCGTCAGCTCAGCGGGACCGGCGTTCTTCGCTCTTGAGGCCGGGGCCTTTCCGAGTCCCCTCCTCTCTGTTCCTCCAGATCAAGAGGCCGAGGCCGCATCGATCTCATCGCAGATCGGCGACCCGCTTCCGGACGCTTTCTCGCTCAATGGCTATGACGGTGTCACAATCATGGTCAATGCGTTCAAGGCTAACCCGAATTTCGCCGCTGGCGGCAGCCAGAGCCGGGCCTCCTTCGCGACGGCGGCGGATGGCTACAGCGGCCTGACAGGGACGATCGACCTAGACGCCGCGGGCGATCGGATCTCAGGGCGCTACACCTACTGGGGTGTTTGCTCACTCAACGGGCTCATAAATTGGTACGATGTTGGCTCCTGGACGCCCCGCTCACCTAGCTCGACGCAGGGCACGGCGAATTTCGCTGGCTGCCCAGTCGGGTAAAGATACCGCCAGAAGCTGCCGCCCCTCAAGGAGGCAGCCCGTTTCACTTTGCATCTCACGCCGAAGCCCGCTTGCCACACGGGGAAAAGAGGCTATCCTTCTGGAAGCCTTACTACGTCCAGGAGGGACCATGCTCCGTAGCCTCTTCGCCCGAAAGCCGCTCAGTGTCATTCAGTCCCAAGCCGAGGACAGCTCGCATGGGCTACAGCGCTCCCTGACAGGGATGAACCTGCTGCTGCTCGGTATCGGTGGAATTATCGGCGCGGGTATCTTCGTGCTCACCGGACAGGCCGCCGCCCAGTATGCAGGTCCGGGCATCGCCATCTCGTTCATCATCTCAGGGCTCGCCTGCGCCTTTGCTGCCCTCTGTTACGCCGAAATGGCATCGATGATTCCCATCTCTGGGAGCGCCTACACCTACGCCTATGCCACTATGGGACAGCTCGTGGCTTGGATCATCGGCTGGGACCTTGTCTTAGAGTACCTGTTCGGCGCATCGACCGTTGCGGTCGGATGGTCGGGGTACGTTGCAAGCTTCTTTGAAAAAAATCTCGGCATCGCTGTGCCAAGCTTTCTGGCCCACTCGCCGCTCGCCCCGCCATCAACCTGGCACATTGGTGGCGCGCACGTGGCTTCAGTCCTTCTTTCAGCTGGGATAGATGCGCCCGGCGCACTCTCACAGCTGGATCTTACGCAGCTACACTTCGGATGGTCGCGCACGGGGGCGATAGTAAACCTTCCGGCCGTTATCGTAGTCGCGGTGTGCACATGGCTCCTCTACCTCGGGGTACGCGAATCGGCGAAGCTCAATAATATCGTCGTTGCTATCAAGCTAACCGTGCTCGGTCTCTTCCTCGTATTCGGTGCGACCCAGATCATGCCTGAAAATTGGGT
>CAZZJR010000145.1:0-3426 GCA_964654585.1 uncultured Bdellovibrionales bacterium | reverse complement strand
CTGGGAGACGCGCCTCGGCAGAGGCGATGGGGGGCGTTGGTTGTGGGTCGGTGGTTGGCTTCATGCGGTACGGAGCCTTAAATCCCCCGCGGTCTCGCATAATCGCAAAACCCTCTGAACTATTAACGTCCCAGCCTGACACTAACTTTATAAACAGCCGCGCTCCTGATAGGGATTTTGCCTAGCTGCTTAACAGCCTATATATTCAGTGTTTGCAATGGGTTGCAATTTCGGTCTTGCTAAGTCCTTTTTTGCATCATAAAAAGACCTTATGTTTCCTAGATCTATAACCCAACCAAATAACAAGAGCTTCTTCCTCTTTGGACCCCGCGGGGTGGGAAAGACCGACTGGCTGCGGCGAACATTTCCAAACGATCTCTACTTTGACCTCCTTGAGGCTCGCACCTATTCGCAGCTCCTCGCTGATCCAACACGGCTTGGAGAGCGAGTCCCGCAGGGCTACTCAGGCTGGGTAATCCTCGATGAGGTGCAACGGATCCCTGAGCTACTTAACGAAGTACATAGGCTTATCGAGTCTCGAAAGCTTCGTTTCATTATGACCGGCTCAAGCGCCCGGGCGCTCCGTCGAAAGGGCGTTAACCTGCTGGCGGGGCGAGCGCTGACTCGGTTCATGCACCCTCTGACTATTGAGGAGCTTGGGGAGAGCTTCTCATTGAAACACTCCCTCCGTTTCGGATCGCTTCCCTCTGTGTACACGGAACACGACCCAGCCGCATACCTGGCGAGCTATGTGGCAACGTACCTGAGAGAAGAGGTGCAGCAGGAGGGGCTCACCAGAAACCTCGCTGCCTTCAGCCGATTTCTTGAAGTCGCCTCGTTCTCTCAATCAGAGGTGCTCACGATGGCGGAGGTGGCTCGCGAGAGCAGCATCTCTGTGAAGGTCATTCAGGATTACTTCACGATCCTTGAGGATCTCCTTCTTGCGGTTCGACTTCCCGTCTTTAGCAAAAAAGCAAAGCGGCGGCTCATCGCGCATCCAAAGTTTCTCTTCTTTGACAGCGGCGTCTTTAACTCCATTCGCCCGAAGGGGCCTCTCGATCACCCGGAGCTTGCTCCCGGCGCAAGCGTTGAGACCCTCTTCTACCAACAGGTACGGGCGTTAAACGATTACCACAACCTGGAGTACTCGATCTTCTACTGGCGCACTCAAGCTAAGGAGGAAGTCGATTTTGTGTTGTACGGTCCACGCGGGATTCACGCCTTTGAGCTCAAGCACGCCGACCGTGTGCGGAGCGAAGACGCCTCAAGCCTAAAGCTCTTCTTGCACGACTATCCAAGCGCCACGTGCCACCTTTTGTACCTTGGGAATGATGAATACCACGAGGACGGCATCTCTGTGATGCCTCTGGAAGCGGCGCTCAGAAGGTTTGTGGAGATTGCGGGCTGATCTGGCACCTCGCGATGAGTGGGCGGATAGAGGTTGAACACACTTGCGCGTCCCGCCAGCAGATTAGCCCCGCCACGTTTTAATTTTCGAGCGCTTGATCCAGTGAGCGCGAATCGCACACCTCCAGCGGCGCTCGACGACTTACTAATCCATCGGTGCACAACGTTGAGCAGCTCTGGGCTCCGTTACACCTCATCCACAACGACCCACTCAGTGTCAGCGGGCAGCGCCTCCAGATGGGCCTGAAAATCCTTGGCGGACATGCGAAAGTAGCTTGGGTCGAGTAGGCCTACCAAGCTCGTCTTGGTGCCCTTAAACAGGGTCGAAAGAAGGGTGCTTTTGCCTGTTGCTCGTGCGCCGAAAAGAAAAAAGCTGCGCTCTAACGATATGTTAGCGATCCTATCTAGCATACTGGATAAATGCACGCCTTTTTTTAAGTGCGCGCAACGAAATTGAGGTGCGGCAGAGAGGGGCCGATAACACTCCGGAATGAGGAGTACGAATTTTCAATCATTCTACGCAACTCAAAGGTGTTCGCATGGCTCAACATCCCCGTATATGAGGCGAGCGACTGCGCAAGAGCCTCGCTTGCTTCCCTTCCCTTGAAGGCCTCAACCGCCTTCTGCTCTAGCCGCCGAAACATCCTCCTACGAGTCGAACTTCGTATGCCCCGATGGTGTGGCAGGAGCACATACCCAAGGAAATCAATCCCCTGATGCAGGGGGCGAAGCGACACCTTATGCGGATGAAGCGACAGTCGCAGCCGGTAATTTAAAAACTCCTCTGTCCGTGCGCGCCATACAAGGAGATCCGATCGGCGCGACGAAACAAGCACAAAATCATCAGAGAACCTCCCGTAGAACCTCACTCGCAGCTCCTGCTTTACGAAGCGGTCGAGCTCATTCAGGTAGATGTTGGCAAATATCTGCGAGGTAACGTTCCCTATCGGAACCCCTTCGCCGGCATGCCCCTCCGCGTGAAAACTTGAGACCACAGCCTCAACGATACGCGTCGCGCGGTCGTCCGAAACCACTCGGCCTATCAAGTTAAGCAAGATCTCGTGATCCATCGCATCATACAGCTTTCGGATATCACACTTAAGCACCCAACACGAACTCGTGAAGTTTCGGCTCACCTTGCGCAGCATCATCCAAAGTCGATTCACCCCGTAGTGAGTTCCCTTCCCGAGCCTCGCTGAGTACACATCGTGAATGAATCGCGGTTCCCATACCGCGCTCAGAACACTATAGAGCGCTTGATGCACGATCCGGTCACGGACCTGCGCTTTTCTAATATGACGCGGCTTCGGATCGTTTACAAAGAACGATTCGTAGGCTCCGTGCTGGTATGTACCAGAGCGTAGCTCTCGACGAAGAGCGAAAATGTTGCTTTCTAGCCGTCGCCAAAACCGCTGAACATCCTGGCGGGACCTCTTGCCCCTCTGAAAGGTTTCCCATGCTGCGAAGAGCGCCTCACTCGATGTAATTTCTTCAAATATTTCCTTACCTTCAGGAGCAGCTATGAACATTCAAGACACCCCCCTTATCCATCATGCGTATCAACTCTACCGCGCGCTTCATGAGAAGAGCGCCAGCATACAAAAACACGCGCGATACACCCTTTGGCAACGGTGCGAGAACGCCTGCCTTGATGCGCTCCAGGGGCTCATCATGGTGGCGTATACCCCTCTTTCCTCTCGGCGCGAGAAAGTGCTCCTAGTGAGCAGCTCGGTCGACATGCTCCGGATATTCATTCGGCTGGCGTCTGACACAAAGACTATCGATAAAAGGCTCTACCTGTCACTTCAGGAGCAGATCGACGAGATTGGCAGGATGCTTGGAGGATGGCTTAAGTCGCTCAAATAAAAAAGGAGACAGAAGTTCCGGGCAAGAGCACGGCCAATGTTGTCATTGTCGTTGTCGTCGTTGTCATCGTTGACCTTCAAGCCATTAGCATTAAAGTTGCCAACGCAGACGCGGCCGCCAAAAGCCACTCGCCGTTTGCCATAGCCCTTCTAA
>CAZZJR010000144.1:0-3432 GCA_964654585.1 uncultured Bdellovibrionales bacterium | reverse complement strand
AAGGTTCCTCGCTTCAGGACGGTCTGTAAGTAGCCGCGTGGAACCCAGGAGCCTCAAATCTGGGGCACTGGAGGTCGCTAGTGACACCGTAGAGTCCCAAAGCCCGATGTAGGAGAGGAGACCATCCCCAGCCGCGGCCCTTTTGAGGATTGATCGAAATTCCTCAAGTTTAGACCAGTTTCGTACGACACGGTATTTGGGGAGTAGAAAACAAGCTCCCCGGGGGGATTCTCAGAGCATGACTCTGCACGGAGTCTTAGGCACAGTCCGGAAACTAGTCGCTGCGCTCGTCTTTGCGCCGGCGGTAGCCCACGCCTGCCATGTGCAGAACTTTTACTGCGACCCAGTTGGCTACACTGGCGCCGGTTACTACGACTTCCCGCTCCACTGCTACGTGGAAGTGGCACGGCCCGGGGCTGATACGGGGTGCACGCTGCTGTCGCTTGGCGTTAGCACGGTCGGTGGTGTGCAGCCGTATGCTGAGGCAGGCTCACCCAACAACTGGCGCCGTATTACCGTGCCGCTGACCCTTAATGATTCCCCCGGACGGCTTTTGCTGATGCAGGGAGAGGTGCCGCTCGGGGGAGTGTCTACGCTCCTAGGTCGACTCAGGTTTCGCGGCGGCTGTGGCTCGACGGCTACGCTCAATGCGAGTATCTCCCAGATTACGGGAGGATTCGGCAATCCCCTGAACACTGTCGTCTACTTCCCAGCCTGCCCAACACCAGTCCCAACCCTAACGCCAACGCCGTTACCAACGCCGGTCCCCCCACCCACGTTCACACCAACACCAACACCAACTCCGCTACCCACTCGCACTCCTACTTCTACTATGACTCCGACCCGGACAGCTACGAGCACTGCTACAGCAACACCATCCAACACGCCGACAAATTCGAATACTCCGACTCAAACTGCGACTCACACGCCGACCAGAACCGACACGCCAACACACTCGCCTACGCAAACTCCGTTAGACACGACCACCGCTACCCATACCCCGACGAGTACGAGCAGCCCAACTCAGACGCCGGCCAACACCTCAACACCCACTCAAACACCAACGGCGACACCTACCTCGTCTCCCTCTGTGACTCCAGCCAATACTTCCACGCACACACCTACTCACACGCCGGAGAATACGGCCACTTGGACTCCTACTAACACGCCAGCAGATACAGCTACACAGAGCCCCACGCACACCCCGGAAAACACTCCAACCAATACCCCGACAGAGACACCGCGAGACACGCCTACTCAGACGCCCAGTAACACTCCGGCAGATACTCCCACGAGCACTCCGGTGGACACGTCGACGGCGACTCCGAGCAGCACTCCTGCCGATACAGCTACGAGCACCCCAACAGACACCCCCCCCAATACCGCTACCCATACGCCCACCGATTCGCCGATTAGTACGGCAACGACCACTCCAACGGAAACGCCGCACAACACAGCCACTGAAACTCCGACGAGCACACCCACCTCCAGCCCATCAGAAACTCCCACTGCCACGCCAAGTGCGTCACCGACAAGCACGATATCGAGATTGTCGACTAGTCCCCTGACCACGGAGTGTAACGACTCTTTAGATAACGATGACGATGGACTCATAGACTTACTGGATCCTGATTGCATCTCCCCAACTACTGCCCGAGAGGGTAGCCGTAGTTCTCTCTCGGTAGTCCTCGAGGGTATTTACGACAACAAGAACGGGAGCTTCTCTGCGTACTTCTCGTACAGAAATGACACGGGCAGGACTCTCCTGGCCCCGATAGGGGACACATCAACGGTGCGGAACTTCTTCTCGCCAGGGCCTCTTTCTCGCGGCCAGCCAACCCAGTTTTTCCCTGGTCATCAGCCAAGCATCTATCGCCTTGAGTTCGACGGGTCCCCGCTCGTCTGGACGGTCAAAGTGCCCGGCTTCGAGGAGATCCGCGTGCCAGTCAGCGCCGAAAGCCCGAAGCTCTCTCCGATCAAGCCCGTCGCCGAATGTATTTACAAGAGCGAGAACGGCGAGCTTGTGTCAGTTTGGGGCTACGAAAATCCGAATGACATCGACATATCGATCCCGCTTGGCCCGCTCAACACGTTCCTTCCGGGAGAAGGAAATCGTGGGCAGCCAGCCCGTTTCTTGGCAGGGCTGAACAGGGGAGCCTTCGCGGTGCAGATAGCTGAGCCGCTTGAATGGAGACTGGCAGGCGCCTCTTCGCTCGCCGCTCCTACGGTTAATCTCTGCTCTTGTCCTACGACGAACAACCGGAAGTCGAAGCAACAGGTCACAAAGCTCTCTCTTGATCTCGGGGCGCTGGTGTTTGAGGCGGCAGACCAGATCGAGCGCGCCACCATGAAGCGGCTTGGTGCTGCGGATGTGGAGGGCAAGAGGCGGCTGCGCGAGGGAGTACAGCGGGCGAAAAAGAGATCCGCCGAAGCTTCCCTCTCAGCGCAGGTCTTTGTGTCCAGCCTCCCGGCTGACAGCCGCAGCTGCGCTGACGCCCCACCCGGATGCAGCCGTGTCGATGACGGGCCAACTCTGGCAAAGCTGCGAAAGTACACCTACGACACGCTTGCCCTTATCAGGCGCATGAATGCCCGAAGCGATTTCATCGAGAGTGGCGAAACCAAAAGAGGGAAGGATATTGTGCGGAGGGCTACAGCAGCCGCTAAGCGGGGCCTAGCTGAAATCAACAAGATCCCGCGCTTTAGGACGGTCTGTAAGTAGTCAGTCCTTCCTCTCTGCGCTCGCCGCTTTTTAGTCAACACTTCTGCTCGGGCTCGTCAAAGATACAGGGCATTTTTCGCACCGAGCTATCCAGGGCTCGATGCAGAGGTTTTAACAATCTGTCACCTCGACCCACCACACCCCCTCGTACGAATTTCTCGCACTAAGCAGTAGGGGCTAACCGTAGCAGGAAGAAATGTGACTCTCACTGAAGCAGAGTCGGGCGAGGAGTGGATAAGGGGGTGAAGTTGGTTAGCACGGTAAATGTATATGGCAGTAGAATTAGCAAAGAAAATTAGCCTCGCGATTGAGAAGCTTGAGGCTGCGCTCGATGCGGCGACAGGTTCCGCAGGCGTTTCGCTCGCTCACGACGAGCACCTGACTGCCCGAGTCGAGGCGTACCGCGAAGTGGCACGTCGCCAGAAGGTTCTTGCTGGAGATTTACAGAAGGCAGTTGCTCGCAGGGACTCTCGCGAAGCAGTTCGCATCGGAAAGCTGATTGAAAAGTCGTCAACGCTGATGAAGATGGACCTTGAGCATATCGTTAGCTCGATACGCGTCCTGAAAGAAGGCGAGCTGCGGTCGGCGGCGTAGGGCGAAAAGTTTGCCCCCTCCCCATCTTACTCCCTCTCCTGCACCTGCACCTGCACCAGCTCTCTCATCCTAGTCCTTCTCCGGGTAGTCCGACCCGCATGACGCAAGGAAGCGGC
>CAZZJR010000143.1:0-3471 GCA_964654585.1 uncultured Bdellovibrionales bacterium | reverse complement strand
CGGGTTAGGGGGGGGGCCCTAACTACCCGGCGTTTTCTTCCTTTGCCAACTTGGCGTTTTCTCCCTTTGCCAACTTGGCTTCGCCAAGATTGGCAAGACGGGTTAGGGGGGGGGCCCTAACTACCCGGCGTTTTCTTCCTTTGCCAACTTGGCGTTTTCTCCCTTTGCCAACTTGGCTTCGCCAAGATTGGCAAGACGGGTTAGGGGGGGGGCCCTAACTACCCGGCGTTTTCTTCCTTTGCCAACTTGGCTTCGCCAAGATTGGCAAGACGGGTTAGGGGGGGGATCGCTGCTTTGGGTTTTATCCTGGGTTGGCTCGGGAGGGGGAGGGCGCTACACTTTTCAGGCACCGTCTCAATTGAGGCTAGCGGGCATGTCTGATTCTGGGAACTTAGGCCGGAGCTCTGAGTGGTATCCAGCACTCAATCAATCGGCGATCGCGATTAATCGAGAAGCCCTTCATTTCTGGCGCGATCGCGGTTTCTCGGTCGATGACTGCCTCTCAGTATGCAGAGAGATAGACACCGAAGCGATGGCGGCGATGGTGTCATATTCTGCTTCGGGAGCAGTTGACGTGCGCATGACGCAGCGCACGTGGAAACGTCAGGAAGGGCACTATTCGGCTATCGCTGGCGTTGTGGCACAGCTCGCGCGACATCCGAATCTGCAAGGGCTTCGTGGCTCCTTCATCGTGTGGCTTGAGGATGGAATGTGGGCTCGCCACCAGAGCCTCTCTCAACGGGCCCCAATCTTTGCTTTTGGGAGGCAGAAGACGGACCCTTTCACGATGCTCATGCCAGATCCGTCATACCTAGGCACGGGCGCTTACACTCGGGAGCTGACAAGGTCCGCTGATCTCTCTCGCAGCAATCCTTGGAGTTCTCGTATCCCGACGGTTTTCTGGCGCGGGGCTGCGACTGGTTTAGGGATCGAATCACCTTCATGGCGGACAACCCAACGAGGTAGGCTTGCGTTGTTATCCAGGGAGATCGACGACCGTTCGGTTCTTGATGCGAGCTTAACTAGGCTGCGCCACCTGCCACGGGAACGCATTGCAGAGATGACCGCTGCTGGAATCGTGTCGGACGAAGTGCCCTTTGATGAATTCTTCCGTTACAAGTATTCGGTCGACGCGGATGGATACGCATGCGCATGGCAGTCGCTTTTCCTTAAGCTCGCTAGCGGGGCGACTGTGCTCAAAATCGATAGCCCCTTTGAACAGTGGTACCACCGCAGACTTGAGCCGGGGAAACACTTTCTTCAGCTTAGCGCCGACATATCTAATTTTCTCGACATATTTGCCTGGCTTCAGGCCAACGATTCTGAGGCGAAGGACATCGCTGAAGCGGGCGGCCGTTTCGTGACGAGCCTCTCGCTCGCTGATGCCCTACACGAACTTGCTTTCTACTGCTGGAGTGTCTTTTCAGCGCAGCGGGAGCTTCCGGCCTAGAGCCGCCGCCCCCTTACGTCGCCAAGCTTCGGCGCTTTCAGGCTAGAATTCCGAAACGCGTTGCAGCCCTTGTCGTGCAGCCCACAAACGCGGAAAAAGGGGGTGCGCGAACGACGCGCAGAAAAACGACTAAGCACACGGAGAGGAACGTATGCGAAAGATAGCAGAGACACGGGAGCAGATTTTTGAAGACTTCAAGCGTTTCTTGGAGGCAGACACATGTTGCGGCGATGAGAAGCTCGCAGGGGTCTTGCACTACCTTGATGCGATCATCAACGCACCGGCGGTCATCGTTCACTAGGTCGTACAACGGCAGTCTCGCCTGAGCATGGGGCGGGACAGGCCAGAGCGGCCCCGGTCGGAGTTGTCGAGCGCCGGACCGTTTTCCCCTCGTGCCCCAACCTTTTCGGGTGGTATGATCCCACCCTCAAGGGCAGCTAATCCAAGGGGCTCTCATGCGTGACATCATCTCTTCTCTTGGCCTTCAGGGGGTTTCCCCTGGGGCCTTCGGCAAATCAATCCTCTCAAGCAGCGCATCCTCAGAGCTGGCAGTAAAGTCGCCAATCAACGGCGAGGAGCTCGGGCGTGTTCGGATCGCCGGAGCCGAGGAGTACGAACGCATTGTCTCCGAGTCAGTCGAGGTGTTTAGGGAGTGGCGAAAAGTTCCAGCCCCTGAACGTGGCGAGGTAGTTCGCCGTATCGGACTCGCGCTGCGCGACAGCAAAGCCAAGCTGGGGAAGCTCGTTTCGGCCGAAACCGGCAAGATCTTGGCAGAGGGGGAAGGAGAGGTTCAGGAGGCGATCGACATCTCCGATTTCGCGGTTGGGCTCTCTCGACAGCTCTACGGCCTCACGATGCACTCAGAGCGGCGCAACCACCGGATGTACGAGCAGTGGCACCCGCTCGGTGTGGTCGGGGTTATCACAGCGTTCAATTTTCCAGCAGCAGTTTGGGCCTGGAACTCGATGATAGCCGCAGTCTGCGGGAATGTGACGCTGTGGAAGCCATCGGAGCTTGCGCCGCTCACGGCGGTTGCAATGAACTCCATCGCCCGCGAAGTTGCGAAGGGATTCGGATTCGAGGGGATCTTCGCCCTTGTGGTCGGGAACGGGCCCGAGCTAGGACAGAAGATCGCTGCAGACCGCAGGATCCCCGTGGTGTCTGCAACTGGCTCTTGTCGAATGGGGCGAGCCGTTGCAAAAACCGTTGGTGAGCGGCTCGGGCGAACGATCCTTGAGCTGGGCGGAAACAACGCTACAATCGTTATGCCCGAGGCTGACATGAAGCTAGTCACCTCCGGCATCCTCTTCGGAGCGGTTGGCACAGCAGGACAGCGGTGTACCTCGATAAGGCGAGTTCTTGTCCATGAGAGCGTGTGCAACGACGTCCTTGGCAGCCTCGTTGCAGCCTACAAGCAGGTGCGGATCGGGAATCCTTTAGAAAAGAGCACTCTGATGGGTCCGCTCATTCACCCCGGAGCGGTCGATGCCTACCGCGCGGCGATCGCTCGGGTGCTACAAGAAGGTGGAGAGGTGGTTTACGGCGGGAATGTCCTTTCAGGGATGCCATCGGGCCTCTACGTCGAGCCAACGATTGTCAAAGCGAAGCGCGGAATGCCGCTTCTGGCCGAGGAGACCTTCGCCCCAATCCTGTACGTCATCCCGGTGAAAGACCTTGCCGAGGCGATTGAGGTCAACAACGAGGTCCCGCAGGGCTTAAGCTCATCGATCTTCACGCGCAACATGCAGCACGTGGAACGCTTCCTCTCTGCTAGTGGGAGTGATTGCGGTATCGCCAACGTGAATATGGGCACGTCGGGCGCTGAGATCGGCGGCGCTTTCGGCGGAGAGAAAGACACAGGCGGCGGCCGCGAATCGGGCTCCGACTCTTGGAAGCAGTACATGCGCCGACAGACGTGCAATATCAACTACGGCGATGATATGCCGTTGGCGCAGGGGATTGTGTTTTCGTAGGGGTTTGACTGCGCGCCCGCCCGCCCCCTGAAGGGGGCGAGGCTGCGC
>CAZZJR010000142.1:0-3574 GCA_964654585.1 uncultured Bdellovibrionales bacterium | reverse complement strand
GAGGTAGCGCTCCGCTACGCCGATCTTAAGGTTACCGATGCCCGCGGTGCAGAACTTCCGAGTCGCTTTACTTTTCACACTGACGGCGTTCGCGGAAGTATCGTTGATATCGAGATCGACGACTCTGATGCTGCCTATCCGCTCACCGTTGACCCGATAGCATCGTCCCCGAGCTGGTCAAAGTCAGGAGGAAGCTCAACGATGCAGTTCGGGTATTCAATATCGTCGGCAGGCGATGTGAACGGGGACGGTTTTTCTGACGTTATCATCGGCGCGCCGTACTATGACAACGGAAGTACCGATGAAGGCGCCGTGTTTGTCTTCCACGGCTCCGCAACAGGCTTGAGCGCGACGGCAGACTGGAGCGTGGAGTCCAATTTTGCAGGCCAGTACTTCGGCGCCGCTGTGACCGGTGCGCTCAATGTGAATGGCGACACGTACTCAGACATAGCTTTTTCATCCGAGGGAGCGATTGGCAACATAAGTACGTCGGGCAGGATACGGGTCTTTCATGGCTCAAGCAGTGGCCTTGGGAGCACGGCAAGTACGACGATAATCCCCAGCAGCACAAGCGCTTGGTACTCGTTCGGCGAAACGCTCGCTCCGGGAGGCGATATTAACGGCGATGGGTATGGGGACTTATTAGTCGGTGCCCCATCTGGGAATAGCGATTATGGACGAGTGTGGTACTGCAAGGGAAGTGCAACCGGGCTCTCAAGCAGCGTAACCACCACCACCTGTCCGCAGTTCCAAAAAAGCCAGACCAACCAGTCTCCCGGGCCGTCGTACGGTGCCATTATTTGTTCTGGGAACTTCAATGGGGACAACTACCGGGATTTTGCGATATCGGATGCGGGGTTTAATAACGGGTCAACTGGAACGGCGCGAGGACGGGTCTTCTTTGTTGCTGGCTCCGCTACTCTAAGCAGTACCACCACGAATAACGCAATCACCGGCCAGGTGAATAATCAAGGGCTGGGTGGCGCCCTGGCTTGCCCTGGGGATCTGAACAAAGATGGATACGACGATGTAGTCGTTGCTGATTCGTATTCTACGTCTTCCCTTAACTTCTATGTCTATTCGGGACGGTCCTCAAGCGTTATCCCTACCCTCACAACCACTATCGCGAGAGGTATCAGCGGAACAGGCCCCATCGCCGCCGCTGGTGATATAAATAACGATTCGTATCAAGATGTCATTCTGGGCTACGTCGGTAGAGTAGATGTATTCGAAAATGCCTCAGGGGTCCTGCCCTCGTCGGCTTCTCAAACGAGCACATCACCCAGTGCTAGTGCCGGAACTACCGTAAGAATCGCCGGGGCTGGCGATGTGAATGGGGACGGCTATGCGGACATTATGGTCGGCTACCCACAATACAATAACGGTGCGGCGACCGAGGGGATGGTGTTTATCTACTTCGGGCAGGCACCAGCAACGGCAACACCCACCATTACTCCCACCAACACGCCAACCAGGACCCCGACCATCACGCCGACCCACACCCCAACGAACACCCCGACCGTCACGAACACCGCCAGTCCCACCAACACGCCAACACATACGCCAACCCCGACGAACACACCAACGCAAACGCCAACAAATACTCCAACGGTGACGCCAACGAGCACACCGACCAATACTCCTCAAATCGCATCAATCCAAAGAATTAGCGTCTCCTCGGCCGGCGCCCAGGGAACCAGCGGTGTTGACACCAGCTCGCTGGCTCCGCTCAGCAACGATGGTCGGTATGTAGCCTTTGCTTCAGGTGCGAGCAACATGACCGCAGGAGACACAAACTCCATAAACGATACATTTCTGAGGGATGTCCAGAGTGGGACGACTACTCGCCTGAGTATCGCCAGTGATGGCACACAGCCCCAATTCACCTCAAACTACCCAGCGATGAGCAACGACGGCGCTAAGGTGCTCTTTAACATGGGCACCATCAACAGCGGCACCGGAACATCGCTCAGCGACAGCGTGGCTCTTTACACCACCGCAACGGGAGCACTCTCCCGCGCAGATACTACCTCGGGAGGGGCTGCCGCACAAAGCATTGCATGGTCGGGGGTCAGCATCTCATCCAATGGACGCTATGCGGTATTTTCATCGCCAGCTACAAATCTCGTGTCTGGCGACACCAACAACGTAAACGATCTTTTCGTCAAAGACCTCACCACGGGTACGATAACACGAGCTAGCACCGACTCATCGGGTATCCAAGGGAATAACAATAGCTACTTCGGGACGATAACCCCCGATGGACGGTACGTGGTCTTCTATTCAGCGGCGAGCAACCTCGTAGCGGGTGACACAAACGCCAAGATCGATGTGTTCAGAAAGGATCTTACGACTGGGACGACCGTTATCGTGAGCACAAGCTCTGCAGGCGTTCAGGGCACCGCCGATAGCACCTACTACTACGGCTTGGGCCCATCGGTGAGCTCCGACGGGCGATACGTTGCGTTCCTCTCTCTCGCCTCGAACCTTGTTTCGGGTGACACCGGTGTGGGCAGAGATGCCTTTATGAAAGATCTGGTGACCGGCACGACCACACGCCTTAACCTCACCAGCTCGGGCGCCGAGGCAAACGGGGATACCTACTATGCTGCCATCACGCCCGATGCACGATTTGTTGTCTTCGACAGTTATGCCACCAACGTGCTTGGCTCTCCCAGTACTGTCAATGTGCACGCGTACAGGCGAGAGATCGCTACGGGCGCAGTCATACTTGTTGACCGAAACTCCTCTTCCGTGATGGGCGATGGTCATGCCTATCGCCCCTCTATCTCAGACGACGGTCGCTACGTAACGTTTAGCTCTTTTGCTACTAATCTTGTAGGCGGCGATACAAACAACACCTGGGATGTATTCCTCGTGGAGAATTGGAGCTACTCCTCGCCTACGCCAACGCCTACTATCACACCAACTGCCTCGAGTACCGCCACACCGACAACAACACCAACGTCAACGCCGACACCCACACATACTCCAACACTCACACCAACAAGCACTCCAACCGATACGCCAACACGAACTCCAACATCAATCCCAACCGGCACACCAACCAGCTCACCAACCGTCTCTCCGTCCTCTACTCCAACTGAAACACCTACGAATACACCGACAAACACGCCGACGAATACTCCAACGCAGACACCGACAAGTACCCCAACGCACACTCCAACAAGCACTCCGACGAGTACGCCGACACAGACGCCGACACAGACGCCAACGCAGACACCAACTCACACTCCAACGAATACTCCGACGAATACGCCAACGCCGACAAATACTCCGACCAGTACTCCTACAAGCACTCCAACAGATACCCCGACCCAGACACCAACTCACACCCCAACAAATACGCCAACTGATACTCCGACGAATACGCCGACGCATACGCCGACTAATACCCCGACAAATACAAACACCCCGACTCACACGCCCACCAACACGAATACCCCGACGCACACGCCGACCAACACCAATCCCCCGACTCACACGCCGACACAAACCAACCCGCCAACGCATACCCCCACCACAACGAATAATGCTACGCTTACGCCCACTA
>CAZZJR010000141.1:0-3599 GCA_964654585.1 uncultured Bdellovibrionales bacterium | reverse complement strand
AGCTTGGCATAGTTGAGCACCTGCGGAACGAAGACAGGTGCAATCCCCATCGAGCGATCGAGGGCTACGATTGACCGAGGGGCTTGCCAATATCCTAAATGGGCTCATTTGGAATCCGCCGCCGGAGCGGGGACCGTTCCGTCCCGATGAGCTCTTGCTCCTGATCAGAGAGCCGCGAATAATACCCGAGTAGCCCGGAGGAGCTTCTTCTAATCGAGAGGAAAATCCTCTCGCCACCTCCGGCATCAGAATCTAGTACCCCCTTCGGCTTTTAGGGCGCCACTCGCATAGCGCCGTAGAAATCTTGCGGGGCGAGTCTTGGGCTTGGTGGTGCCGCGGCCGTAGCCCCTTCCAAAGCCAGCGCCCACCACCCTGGTGAGTGAAAAAGTTCGATACTTCAGTGGTCTATCCGGCTCCCAAGAAGAGAGACTTCAGCCGGAAACGGTGGTATAGATGGCAGCCTCTTCTATGGTAATCCCCGCATTCAAAAACGAGCCGACGTCGTCCCGCGTCAATAAGCGCATTCGACTGAAGGAGCAGGAGCCAGAAATCGCAGCGGCGATTACGGCCGAGACGAAGACCAACCCGGTTGTTGGGCGCATCCTGGCGGCACGCAAGCATAAGCCGGGTGACGAGCTCTCAAGCTACCTCAAGCCTGAGCTCAAAACCGGACTTCCCAACCCAGCGGCACTCAAAAACCTCGCAGAGGCATCAAAGCTCATCGCTGATGTGCACCGCGGCGGCGGATCGATAGCGATCTGTTGTGACTTCGACGTGGATGGCCTCTCTGGCGGCTCGATCGTGCACGACTTCTTCAACGCCGCAGGGGTCTCCTCGAAGGTCTTCGTTCCGGACCGCTTCGTCGATGGCTACGGGCTGAATGAGAAAACCGTCCGAGAGATCGCCGCTCAAGGATTCCAGCTCCTGCTGACGATCGACTTCGGAACTACGAACGTCAAAGAGATCCTCGCCGCGAAGGCTCTCGGCCTGAAGACGGTCGTGGTGGACCACCACCACATTAGCGGAACAAACCCCCCGGCAGATGTCTTCATCAATCCCCACCAGGAGAAATGCGGGTTTGCCAAGGGTGTGGCCTGTGCGGCCGGCTTAGCGTGGTACCTGGTAGTTGGTCTCAAGCGTGAGCTAAAGGCTGAAGTAATCGACGCGCGCAACTACCTCGACTTGGCGTGCCTCGGAACGATCTGTGATATGGTTCCGCTCGTTGGCCTCAATCGCGTTATAGCTAAGAAAGGCTTGCAGCTGCTCTCAGACAGCAAGCGCCCAGGTCTCCGTGCGCTCCGCAACGTAATCGGAATCAAGGGAAACGTCGGGTGCAGCGACGTTTCTTTCGGAATCGGGCCACGCCTCAACGCCGCTGGGCGCATCGTTCACGGGGAGCTTGTGGTAGAGCTACTCACCACGAGCGACTCTGTAAAAGCTGACAAACTTGCGAGGCAGCTCAACGAACTGAACGCTGAGCGGCAAGATGTAGAAGCTCAGGTCAAGGAAGAGGCGATCAAGATCGTCGAAAAGAGCGGTGGCCCAGGCTGGGCCAACGTGGTGTGGAACCCAGAGTTTCACACGGGAGTGATCGGCATCGTGGCACAGCGGCTGGTGGAGCACTTCTACCGACCATCGGCAGTCATGGGCATGGACACGCCCGGAATCTTTAAGGGCTCAGTCCGCGGCATTAAGGGCTTTAGCGTCGTCGAGGCGCTGAGTGGCTGCAGCGAGCACCTGCTTAAATTCGGCGGCCACGAGGGCGCAGGCGGCTTCTCGGTTAAAGAAGAGAACCTAGAAAAGTTTAAGAATGCTTTCGTCGAAGAGTGTCGCAAGCGGCTTGAGAAGATCGAGACGGAGCCGTTCGTCGATGCCGACACCGAGGCGACTCTTCCAGAGATCACAGTTGATCTCGTGCACGAACTCTCTGGCCTGGCTCCGTTCGGGATGGGGAATCCTGCCCCGCTCGTGCTGCTGAAGAACCTGCGAGTGGTGGAAGTGAGGTCACTGTCGCAGGGGGCACACCTCAAGGCGCTCTTTAGCGACGGCAAGCGCTTCATCTCAGGGGTCATGTGGCGACAGCCGTCCCATCCAGCACTCCGCCCAAACAGCACGGTCGATATCGTCTTCCGTCCCGAGGTCAACACCTTTAACGGCGTCACTGAGCTGCAGGCGAACCTTCAGGCGGTTCAGGCGGCAGGGAATTAGGGACGAGACAGCCCAGGATATTTACACTCCAACGCTGCGGGAGTACCGTTCTCTCGATCGCCTAGCCTATGAACCACCTACCGCAAGCTCCAGTCAGCCGCAGAGCGAAGCTTCTACTGCTTTCCATTGGGCTCGTCGTGAGCCTCGGCGCGCTTGAAGTACTGTTTCGCGCTATCGGCGCGATTGTGAAGCCAGCTCGATGGAACGATCGCCCGTTCGTGTACGTCCTGCCCGAAGGCTCTCACACGTTGCAGGATGCTGACCCTCACCCGAAGCCAGACGGAGCGTTTCGCATAGCGGTCGTTGGCGACTCCTTCACCTTCGCGCCGAACATGCAGCTGAAAGACACCTTTCCGAAGCAGCTTGAGCAGATGCTCAACGAAAACGTCGAAGCGCCGCAGGTAGAGGTTCTCAATCGCGGCAAGAGCGGAGCCTCGACCGAGTCTGAAGTTGAGCTGGTGAAGAAAGCACTCGCAGAGAAGCCTGATCTGCTTGTGCTCGAAATAACCCTCAATGACGCAGAGCCGCATATCTTGTCGAAGCGTGAGCGAGAGGCGCTGTTTAAACCGCAATGGCTGACCTGGCGGATCTTCTCATGGTGGAAGACTCTCGGCTTCATCGCCACCCGTATACACAACTCGCAGAGCGTTAGTCGTTACGTCGACTACCACTCGAAGTTCTTCAAAGATCCTGTGACGCTCAACCGGTTTCGCTCCGCTCTCAAGCGAATCAAGGTCCTAGCTGATGAGGCAAAAGTGCCACTCGTGGCCATGGTCTTCCCGCTCTTCGATTTTCCGGTCAATCAGCAGTACCCCTTTCATGAAACACACAGCATCATTTCAGCGGAGCTGCGCGCCCTCGGAGTTTCGAGAGTCGACCTACGCCGAGCCTACCGCAATATCCCCCCAGAGCGCCTGCAAGTGATCCCAGGGGAAGACAACCACCCGAACGAGATTGCGCATCGCATCGCCGCAGAGCGACTCCTTGCGTGCTTGGTGAAGGAGGGACTGTTGCCCAAGGCCGTCATTCCGAAGTACCTCTTCGACGAGCGCAAAGACCTATATGGTCCGGGAGCGGATTCAAGCCGAATCTGGAAGCGTGGCGCGAAAGGACTATTTTTTCCGGCGGGCATGCGGGACGCAGAGAGCGATACCGCTGAGCCGGAGAGCGTTGATCATCAGGCTAGCTCGGAGTGACCGCCGAGCGGATCTTCTCTTCAATCTTGTTCACCACCGTCGCCATGTTCGACGCAGCACGCTGAATTGCAGAGAGCGCTTGCTCCGCCGAGGGCGAGAGCCCCTGACTCGAGTGCGCGACGAACGCCATCGCCACGATCTCCTGCAACGGGTTGTTCAGGTCGTTGCGGATGTCAGCTCCAAGCTCAGAGATCC
>CAZZJR010000140.1:0-3816 GCA_964654585.1 uncultured Bdellovibrionales bacterium | reverse complement strand
CGCTGGTGCCGATGCTGGCGGCGGGAGCGATGGCCTTTTCCAGCGTGTTCGTCGTTCTAAACTCACTCCGCTTAGGAAAGCCATCGTCTCCGCCGATCCGTCCGTCCGGTCAAGATAGTCCGCATACGTCTCCTGTGCCTTCATCTGCCCAGACTCCGGTACGATAAAGCTCTTGCCGCGCATCTGGGTGACGCGCTTGCGGATTTTCTCCCAACTGCGATGGGGCAATGCAGCAGCCAATTCAAGCTGTGTTGCCCCCCGATCCAGCAATTCATTCAATCGATTCACCTCCTCATCAACCCAGCGCGATCCCGTGTGACGCGGCAGTTTGCCGCCGGTCTGCGCCATGCGGTCACAAAACTGCTGATATGTCTCCTCGTCCCAAATGGGTTTCGGGGAGATCTGAAACGAGCGCTTCTTGACAATCTCATATGCTTTGATACGAATTGCCTGCCAATTTCGGTTAGGAAGCGCTGCGGAAATCTCAATTTGAGTTGCTTTGCGCTCGATCAACTGCTTCAATGTCTCGAATTCCTCCGGTGTCCACAGTGACCACTTATCGGCGCGATAAGGCAGTACGAAAGTATCTCTGCTGTCGTCACGCCACCGGATTTCCACATCAGCAACCCGGTGCTTGCCCGTCGGTGTAACCACAATGCGGACGATGAAAGCATGAGCGACCGTGCGCTGATCCTTCAGGCTCATCAAATGCCAGTTCGCCAGCACATTCTCAGCCTGTTTCGCAAGCTGTATCAACGCCTCTTGGCGCTGCACGCGGCGTTCTAATGCGTCCAACTTCTGGCGTAAACGTCCCTGTTCAGCTTCGAAACGATGGAACTCTTGCTCCATCGCTTGCGAAAGAGTCGGACTTTGGACATACGACATATTGGTGATGATCGCCTGCATCCGCTGTGAAACGGTATTGAGCTGTGTTGTCAGCAAACGGCGTTCGGCTTCAAAGTCTTCAGCCGCTCCAACCAAGACACTTGCCCATACATCGGAATCAAACGTCGAGCGCAGTTTGTTAAACATCATCTCGGTCAGCACTTGATCGAAGTAATCACAGCGGCGCGACCAGAGCGTGTGCTGGTTCGTGGCAAGGTCGTTCCGCTTGACTGAGTAGGCGTACGCCTTCATGCTCGGACTCCAGCAGGCAGTTGCCTGCCGCCATTCTCCTTCGTAGTACGTCCCGATCAAGCCTTTGAAAATCGGTTTAGCACCTTCCCGATCTTCTTTAGACCGGTCACGATAAAAGGGAGGGGTGTAATCCGGGTTTTCTGCTCCCGTGATAGTGAACGGCGAAAGATAATTGAACGCTCGGTAGAACATCTCCGCCGACACAATCGGGGGATGGTTATTCCATTGAACGATGCGATCTCTGAACATCCAATGCCCGATATAGACCACGTTGGTCATCATGTTGACCATCGCCATGCGACTCGGCGTGTAGAAGCCTCCGCGTTTGAGCATTCGCATCGGCTTGGCACAGATAAAGCCCGGCGGCACCAACCGCTGGAACTCTGGATCGTCGAAGTCGGGAAAGTGCGGTCCGTGTTCGTAAACGTGCGCTAATGTCTTGCGCGTGTTTCCGCCGAAGCGGATGAAAGTCTCGAACAGTTCGCGCACAACAGCAGCACATGGTTCAAAGGGTTCGAATTTGCGCCAGTTCGGGTTCGGAATACCGCTTGGCAGATTCTTGCGATCATCAACGATGAATCCGAGGTTGATGTTGCCACCGATCCACAACCCTTGCATCGTCATGCGTTCTTTGGCGGCGAACAAGCGTCCGCGCACATAAGAATTGAGAAAGTCGGCTGCCTGCTCTGCTCTCATGCGAAACAGCAGACGGTGGTACGGTCCTTCGTGCTTGTCAGCAAAGTTGTATTTGAAATAGGGTGTGATCACCCGCACAGCGTTTTTCACACAGGCTTCAATAAAGACGTTCACTTGAATCTGCGTTTCGTCACGGAAAAGGCGATCTTCAGCCTGCACCGCAACAGCGCCAATCTTGCCCACCATGATGAGTTCGTACAAGCGGCTCATGCCTTTGCGCTGATCGATGCGCTTTGCGCCGCTTACACCTTCGTCGTCATCGATCAGGATAACCCTGTTGTCACCCCATCCAAGCGACTGCGCATACTTCGGCAAATCGATTTGCTGCATATCGGTTGAGATGTTACCTACCTGCGCCATTGAGGATTGGCGGTAGTACACCGCAATGTCCCGGTCGGTCGGCATCGCTCCCGGCATACTCGGCTTTGCGCTTTCACTTTGCGGCTGATATTTGCGTTTGGCAGGCATTCACTCTCATCCTTCCTTCGTCAGTTGTCGTGGCTCTGACCAGCCTCCTCTGGTTGTGGCTGATCCGCATTCTTTTTGCTCACAGGCTTGCGCCGCCGATTCGGCATTCCAGCCTGTATCCATTCGTGCAAATCGGCTGTCTTGATAATCCAGACACTTCCGATCTTTTTTGCTTTTAGCAATCCGACCTGAATTGCTCGGCGTATTGTGTCGTTGTGACATCCCGCAATTTCAGCTGCTTCGGTAGGAGAAACTAATTCCTCTGCCATTGAAACACCTTCATCCTGAGCTAATGGTACGCGGTATCGCGTACCATTGCAAGTATCTGATGAAGAGTCTACAGGGTGTACGACAAACTCACGAATTGTCGTACACCTCCGGTTCACGCTGGCTCGCTTCTTCATCCGGCAACGGCACATCATCTGAGCGTACAAACGACTCGATCAACGCACGGTACGCTATCGATAAATCGAGCGGTTTGAAACCGCGCTGCGGCGGCCCACCTTTTGGGGCGGCGCTATCAGGCATTCGGGTAGGGTGTTTTTCACTGCTCAACAGAACAAACCTCCAATCTACAGTGGGATAATCTCAGCGTATCAAAGTCGGTCACCTGTACCCCTGAAATTTTTCAGCAGAGGCTTGGTATTTTTACAGTCGGCGACAGTAAAATTTCAGTTCAGGGCAAACGACGGGACGCTGACCACTCCTTGACCGTATCACAGTGCCATTGACCGATGACTGGAAGATTCCAGTTTTGGGTTAGGAATCGTACAGTCCCGGTTGTACGATTCCGGTTTCTTAGGTTTTCAGATAAAGTTGAGGGGAAAACAAAAAGCTAGTGCATCTGACTCTCCATAAAATGAGCGATGCAACCAGCTTATCAATGTCGGTCGGGTGTACCCCCGGAATCGTACAGTCTAGGGTTGGAGGATTCCGGGTCTGGTGAGCAAACTTGGATTTTTCGAGATGTAGACGCGCTTCGAAAAATGTTTTGCCTGAACTATGGCTACCGATGAGCCATTTTTAGTTTCCGTAACTTCTGCTGTTTCTCAGCTTCGCGCCGTCCCCGGTTCGCCAAATCATGTGCCTCACGATGACGCGGGTCATTGTCATTCATGTACTGCGCACGGATTTGTCGCCCACCCGTTTCTGAATCGTCAAGGGTACTGAGCCACTCGACAACTGGCAGAAAATCGCCGTAAATGGCACATGATACGCCTTGAGGGACAGCTTCTAACGCTTTTCTTGCCGCAAGCCATTCAGCCTCAGATGCACATGTCCCCACGTCTCCATCATACAGCCGCTTGTAGCCCGGCATGATGACGATGCAGTAACCAATGAAGCCATCTTTGAAGGAACCGTCAATCCATAAGCGATAGTCTTCGTCAGGGCGCAAATATGATGGGATGGGCATTCTCGGTTTCCCTCAGCATATTTCCGATTTACAGCCAAGCACATTCCTAGAGCGTGTTTGAAAACTGAGGAAAGGGGTGGCAAACTGAGTGGATGAGCGAA
>CAZZJR010000139.1:0-3912 GCA_964654585.1 uncultured Bdellovibrionales bacterium | reverse complement strand
ATGACCACGAAAAGGTCCCGGCTCGCGAGGCGCAGCGGATGCGGCGTCGGGAGAGGGCTATTCGCTCCTCAATCGTCGGAGCGTCCGCCCGTTGATCGAGATTCCTACGGATTCAAACTAGAACTAACAGCCCTGCAAGTTCGTTCCCTCTTGAGAGAAAGCCCGCGCTGCTCTAAGAATACCAAATTGGTAAACAAAGAACTTGTCCTGGAGCAAACGCGCCAGAGCCCGGAGGGATACACGATGGTTCACCAAACACAGGCTAGCCAAGACAGCAACGCAGCGCAGCTCGCGCCGATGCGGCCCACCGAGGCCCTCGCTCCTGAGTTGTCAACAGCGAGGAAAGCGGAGTTCGTTGCCCGCTATCAGATCGAGGTGCTCGACGAGACGAAGGTGCGCTACGTGCTGCCGGCGGGAACCTCCAGGCTAGAGTTCCTAGAGCAGGCGGAAGAGATTGCTGCCATGTCAGACCTTTTCCGCCACGTCGTTCGGCCGACGCAGCTCGAAGCGTGGTCGAAGGATCCGCTGTTTTCCCAGCCTATGCGGGTGGATCGCGCTTTCGGCATCGATTGTGCTGTGGAGGGCTCGCAGGAGAAGACGATGGACGAGCAAGGCAGGTTTCTGTCGTCGCTCGGCTTGCGCATGGCAGGAGTGCACGACTTGGCAGTTGCTCACGTAGCGATTCGGATGGCAACGGAGTGGCGCGACGCGTTCCGAAACGATAGCCGGTCGCACACAGTTCTGGCGGAGGGCGGCCAGCAGCTCTTCTGCGCGCTTTCGGGTCTTGAGGAGGTTCGTTTCTTTAGGGTCGGAGTCGAGAGACACGCTGCCTTGCGAGCGGGGGCGCACCTACCGGATGCCGATTATGCCAGCGCTTGAGGAGTTTTAGTGAAGGCTGTAACCCCATCATTCCACTAACTTTCCGTCGCAGTTGGCTTCAAGGACAACACGACACCCTGCTTTTTATCAGCTTTTTACCCCCTTTTCTTGAGTAGTAGTCGCAGTTGCTTTAAAAACTTTCGACCCCCGGGTACTTAGCGCGCGAGCCCGAAGGCTTGAGCAAAAGAGAGAGAGATGTTTAACGACCGAACCTCAACACACAGCAACGACGCCCAGCGCGCCGAGAGCTCAGACAGCTTAGGCTCGCTGCACTCGAAAGCTTTCGCCTTCTTGAAAGACTCAATCCAAGCCAGAGAAAATTTCATCGAGAAGCACCAAATCGGGCTCGTCGCGGGAAGCGGCACGCAGGTTCAATACGTGTTGCCGGCAGGGAGTTCGCGTCTCGAGTTCCTCCTTGAGGCGCAAAAGATCGCAAGGAGCATCGACGCCTGTAGCCCGATTATTCAAGAAGCTCGGATTGACACGATCTGTGACAAGGCTCCAGTGATGCGCGAGCGCCTCTCGGTGACCACGCCTTTCTGCGTGGACTGCATGGTTGAGGACAGCGGAGGGAAAACCTTTGAGGAGCAGAAGTCCTTCCTGCAGAGCAGGGGACTCAGGATGGCTGCGTTTCACGACCTCGTCATCGCGGCAGTGGCTTTTTCAGTAGCGAGCAACGGAAGGGATCCGTTCGTTGACGGCCTGTACAGGTGCACCGTGAGGGGCGAGGCAGACAAGGCCGGAGCCAGGCTGCCCGACCAAGAAAGTGCGCCGCTGCTTGGCTCACCAGGCGGCCTCACCGACAGGTGCTTCTTTATGCTCGACAGCCAGGCTAACCCTGCCCTGCGGGTCGCAGCCTACCTGCCAGCGAAGAGCAGCTAGCCTGGGCAGCTTCAGGCTTCGCGTGGCCGGAGCCTGCTTGCATTGACGGGTGTACCGAACCAACGTATACCCGAACCCACATGGCCGGCGTAATCGACCCATCCGAATTCAAGTACAAGCTCCAGGGGCTCAGCGAGCGCGTTGAAACCCTGAGGGGGTTTCTTTGACATCCCTACCCTCACGAGAAAGGTAGAGGAGCTTGAGCAGCAGTCTCAAGCCGGCGATATCTGGAACGACTCAAACAAGGCGAAGGCGCTCATGCGCGAGCGCGCGCAGAGCGTCGAGCGGCTCGACCAGTTTAAGAAACTGGAGACACTGCGCTCTGATGCCGAGGCTGCCTTCGAGCTAGGCCGCGAGTCAAACGACCAGGAGATGTTCGCCGAGGCTGGGCGCTCAATCACTGAGCTTCAGGCAGCCGTCGCAGCGCTTGAGTTCAAGTGCAAGATGAACGGCGAGTTCGACAGCCAGTTCGCCATCATCGAGATCAACGCCGGCTCCGGCGGAACCGAGGCCCAAGACTGGGCGGACATGCTGCTGCGGATGTACCTGCGCTGGGCCGAGAGCAAGCGCTTCGCGACAGAGATCATGGACTATCAGCCTGGCGAAGCTGCTGGCATCAAGAACGCGACCGTGCTCGTTGAGGGCCCCTACTCCTACGGGCACCTGCGAAACGAGTCAGGCGTGCACCGCCTCGTTCGCATCTCGCCCTTCGACTCTAACGCCCGCCGCCACACCTCGTTCGCTTCTGTGAGCGTCACGCCCGACATCGAACAGGAAATTGAAGTTGAGGTGAACGAAGCCGACCTCAAGGTGGACACGTACCGATCCTCTGGCGCCGGCGGGCAGCACGTCAACAAGACAGACTCTGCCGTGCGCCTGACTCACATTCCCTCGGGCATCGTGGTCGCCTGCCAGAGCGAACGCTCGCAGCACAAGAACAAGTCGCGCGCGATGAAGATCTTAAAGTCGAAGCTCTACGAGCTAGAGCAGGAGCAGCAGCGCGACAAGATGGACGCGCTCAAAGGGCAGCGGAAGAAGATCGACTTCGGCAGCCAGATCCGCAACTACGTCATGCAGCCCTACCAGCTCGTCAAAGACCTGCGCAGCAACTACGAAACTTCAGACGTCAACGCCATTCTTGACGGCAAGCTCGACGCGATTATTGAGTCGTGCTTGTTGATGACTGAGTAGCGAAAAAGGGGGCGCCCTCGTTTTTTTTTCGCGCTGCCCGAGCGAAGAGTCTTTTTTCTAATCCTCCTCTTTCTCCTGCACCTGCACTGACTCCTGCTCATAATCAAGAAGAAGCTGCGGGTCGCTAATAATACCGGTGTCTGGAGTGCGGGCTGAGAATTAGGAATTAAGTGCAAGTGCAGGAGGAGGAGGAAGAGGAAAAGGATTAGGAATGGGAAGTAAACGGCTGCTTAAAAAAAGGGGACGAGACGTTGCTCGTCCCCTTTTTCGTGTCGATGCCGGCTCTAAACTCCCTTCGGATTCGGACCGTACTGATTCGCGCCAGGCGAGCTGTCTTGGACCGCCCATACGAGAAGGAGGATCGCTCCAACACATGGAATCAGGGCGAGGAGCATCATCCAGCCAGAGCGACCAGTGTCGTGCAGGCGGCGAGCGGCAACGGCGAGGCTCGGGATGAGCATCGCTAGGCTGTACAAACCATACAGGGGACCAAAGCCGCCATCCACAGGGGTGAGGCCTGCCACATTGTCGAGTGTCATCATGATTATCGCGACGATCGAGTTGAAGAGAACAAAGAACCAGTACTCCGCGCGCTGAGCACGACCCTGGAACACGGCGTAATTTTTGAGAACTTTAAGGTACCAATTCATAGTTTTCTCCGAGCAGACAAGAGCCCTCGTAGTCTGCTTGTCTGGAAGCGCGAGGGCGCACTCCCGAAAGGGCCTAAGGCAGAAGTGCCAGGCCGTCTATATACGGCATGGTGAGGCTATGACGTTTTGATTAGTTGGGACAACGGGTAATTGCCGGGGGCTGAGGAGGCGCACACCGTTGGTGTTGTTGCGGCTGCTTCCAGGGCGCGAGGAACGACTCTTTTTCTCAATCCTTCTCCTGCACCTGCACCGACTCCTGCGCATAATCAAGAAGCTGCCGCGGGTGGCTCATGACGCTGCTGTCGAGGGA
>CAZZJR010000138.1:0-3938 GCA_964654585.1 uncultured Bdellovibrionales bacterium | reverse complement strand
ACCGTCCGCGCTCAGGCGGATTCGGCGGTCGCTCGGGCGGCGGAAATCGTGGTGGTGGCGGCGGCGGCGGTTCGCGCGGCGGTTACTCGGGTGGCGGACGCTACTAAAGCGTACCCATCAGAGAGTGAGGGGCAAGCGTGCTTTTAGTGCGCCTGCCCCTCACTTTTTTTGTAGCCCTCTCTCCGCCGTACATTTGTGGGAGTCTTACTCCTGCAACCAAGCAATCCGGCCGCTCTGAAATGCCAGCCCCGGCACCGAACTCTCGGAAGAGTCAAAAACAGCGAAGCGGACAGCATCACTATTCACTCCTTCTCGCCTCGGACAGGTTAGCTCATCTCCGAAAAGAAAACTCCAGCGACGAGGAACGCAGGTTGTATAGCCTTCTCGGTACAGTCGGTAGACCGAGGATGATAGCGCTTGCCAAGAAGCCCCCCCAGCCGGGCGAAGCTCCACACGTTGAGACTTCTGTAACCCGAAGTGTGTTACAAAAGGTTCAAGCTCCTCTCGACAACTACTCCCGCTCGGCTCATTTCTTTGCGCTGGCAGCGATGCACTGATCAGGGCGCATCCCATCAGCAGTACTACCGCCATCAAAGTCGAAGGGCGTGCTCGGTGCCGAACTACGCTTGATGCCCTGCCAGCCGCAGAGACCAGCAAAGCAACGACGCCAGACATGTACATCATGAGGTACTGATACGGGGCTCCACGGATGCTCGCTGCTCCAGCCACTGCGCCAAGGCAAGCCACCAACATCGTGATGGCTTCGATGCGAGCATCGGAGGGCCGGAGTATGTGTTTTCTAGCCACCACAAAAACGAGCACGAGGAGCACGAGCGCCCCGAGCCAAGCCGGCAACCCTAGCGGAGCCGAAACGAAGTAACCAAGGAACTCCGGCGCTGCGGAGAGTCCCAGTCTCCGCTCGGAGCCAGGGCTGAGCGCAAGAAAGCGCACCACACGCAGCAGATTGCCGCCACTGTTTCTGAGTGCATCAATCACCGGCGGCACGAGACAGGCAACCGCAAAGAGCCCAGCCGCTACCGCGGACACAGCGGCGGGCCTGGTGCGAGCGGGCAACTGCCGCCTACGGGACCAGAGGCTAGCGACAACTAGGAGGGAAACAGGACACACCACCGCAACCGTGCCCATGTGCGACGAAAGGGCGAGCCCTCCCGATACCACAAACCAGAATATCCACTCGAAAGCTCCCCGTGCGACGAGTGGCGCTACACACAAGAAACAGAAGATCGGAGCGACAACCGCGGACGGCCCCCAGATATCAGCCAGCACTCCAGGCAGGGTAACTGAACAGAGAAATACGAAAAGGTAGAAGGTGACAAGAGCCCAGAATACCGTTACGCCTGAGCGAATCATCGCCGCCGTCGCCGCGCTGAGCAGCACAGAGTTGATAATGAGCTGTGCCAGAGAAACGCTGCCACGCGCGGAGCCGGGGAGATGAAGCCATTTAGTCAAAGCGGCCAGGAGGTAGCTAAGGGTCGGCGACGGATGTCGCACGCGGAACCGGGAATAGGGGCCGGAGTACGCCTCAAACCGGGAGGCCTTCTCAATATCGAGAAGACCTAGCACGTAGTCCCCACTCCCCTCGCAAAGCGAAATAATCCACTGGCCGTGAAGGAAAAAGACCACGACGCATAGTAACGCGGGTCCCATCGCGATGGCGATGGCGCTTGGGGATCGTGCAAGGGAGGACCACTTCATGCCTTCCAACACCATGTCACGGGGCACAATGCCCGGATTACGATCGCTAATCCAGCTAGCTCTGCCACTGCGGCCCTGAATGTGCGGTTAACCTGGGCAGATTTACCGACAGCGGCTCACTCTCGAAGGTAGCTTCGAGATAGCCGACTGAAGTTCCTGCAGGTACACCTCCGTGCGCGGCCTCGTTTCCGGAGTCGAGCTCTCCGGCGGCTCTCCACACTGCTTCATCGCCGCAATCTTACTGCGGCGCGCCTGCTGGTAGATCAGCTGGGCTAGAGTGTTGAGTTCCTCCTTGTTCGGCTGCCGCTGCCGCGTGACACACATCGTCTTGGGGCACCTCAGCTCCCGATTCTTGTACGCTGCTGACATCCTCGTAACGAAGAGATTTGTGGCCGCTGCGCCGGAAGTCACAAGGCTCCTCGGATAGCTTCCGCCACACGAAGCGACCCTCGAAGCAAACTGCGGAATGCGGTTCGCCAGGGCATTAAGCTTGGTTGTCACTAGAGATTTCGTGGCCCTGGTCTTGAGCGCCGTACAGGGTGGATCATCCTGTTGACCGAAGAACGACCGATTGAGGTCCTCTGGGCTGTCAAAATCATCAAAGGCGTCGTCCACGCCGTTGCCGTTTGAGTCCTCCCCTGAAGGCTCCACATCCCTAGTTCCGTCACCGTCGAGGTCGTACGCCTCGTCTCCGTCATTATTCCCGTCGTTGTCAGCGTCCTCATCCTGAAAATCGGGAGAACTGTCCCCATCCTGGTCGGATGGCGCCTGATTAGTTCGATCGTTCTGTGAGTCGTCTACTCCATCCTGGTTAGCATCCTCTCCGGAACGCTCGGGAATCTCACTGCTCGGGTCGCGCTCGATCTGGTCTGGGACATCATCGCCGTCAGAGTCTCCATCGAGGAAATTCGGGATACCATCACCATCATCGTCGCCAGTACCCTCGTTTGAGTCAGGCACGGTATCGCCGTCGCTATCCTTATCGAGGTAGTTGGGACGATTGTCGTTGTCCGGATCCTCGTCGCCTTCTTCAGTGTCCGTAATACCATCGCCATCTGAGTCGCTTGCCCCAGCCGGCGTTGGCGTCGGGGCTACAAAGCTGGTTGCGCACGAGCCAACGAGAATGTGAAAGGACGGCTCCGCTCGGTTCTGCAGGGATTGGAACTCAAAAATGAGCTGGCTGATCGCCGTGGTCGGCTGGAACCAGGCAGATGCAGCCTCGGTATCAACCAGGCCTCCTTCAACCGTTGTGCGGTATCGTGTCGAGCGACTCGACGAACCGACAACAGCTGCCGATGCAGGATCCCAAGACGGAATATTTACGCCATCGACACTCGGATTGGCGTCGAACTTCTGCACGAACCACTGTGCTATACGGCTCGTCGATACAGGCTGTCCTGCAGAATCGATAGCTGTGATCCGAACCTGGTCTACGTCGATGTCGATTACTGAGAAGCCCCAGCCGGAGCCTGGAGCGGCAGCATCAAAAGTCACCGTGACAACGGCGCTATGCGGTATCGGCTGTCCAGCACCAACGTCGTTCGATTCGATCCGCACATTAAGGTTCGTAGCGTCCTTCGCCTGACCGTAGTACCCCTTCATCGAATTTCCACCGCTGAAAGGCTCATCCTCTCCAATCTCAACCGACAACGGATTTCCGGTAACAGCCCAGGAGAAGTTCGGGAGCACTGCCACCTGCCCAGTCGGTGGGGCAAACTCGCCACGCCCGCTTGTGTCGGTGCTCTTCGACCAAACCACGTAACCCGCCTTCTTGTTTGAGTAGCAGGGTCTACCGGTCGATTGGGCTGTCGCTTGAGGAGCCCAAAGCAGCGAGAGCGCTACAGCGAAAACGGGGGTTAATCGAGTCAACGTCCTGTTCATATGCTCCTCCGTGGAGCCCTTAGTGTACGGAACTATTGAGGCGGCTGTCCAGGACACTTAAGGCCTCTATTACATTATGGGGTTGCCTAGAAGCATCGCCGAAACAAAACAACGGGCTCCGCCGAGTGCAAGTGACATAATCTTGGGATCTTTGGCCCATTTTTGCGGAGCCTGTCGAGGAGCGAATGAACGAACTGAGTTGCTTGCCGCTCAGTAGAGACCCCGTGATCTGCTTTGAGGATCTTTACGATTTGCTCCTCAGTATATCTCTTCTTCATTCGTTCCTCCTGGTTAGAGGAAACTCTACATCATTCTGGTACTATTTGGGGGGAGCAGATCAA
>CAZZJR010000137.1:0-3975 GCA_964654585.1 uncultured Bdellovibrionales bacterium | reverse complement strand
TCGTTCCAGAGGTTTCCCACTACGCGGCCGTTGAGCACCACATCGACTTTTCCCGGTCGCTTGTAGGAGAATTCAAGCGACTCTCTCGATCCTGTTCCGTTGACCCGCACAAGCGCTATTCGATGCGCCCCGAGATCGGGAGCAAGAGTTACGTCTGTTCCTACTCCGGTTCGCACCATAGCAGTAATTCCTGACATCAGGGCCTCTAGCGTTATGACTTTTCCCAGCTTCGCCACCGGAACCGCAGCCAATGAAAGAACTGTCGGCGTGCTTGGATCCGGAACAAACGTCCTCCCCTGAAAGGCAGCGCGCACTGCATCGACTACCGGGCGAAGCTCTCCTTCGTGATGAGCCTTGAGAGCGGAAACTCGATTCGATATTGCCCGATCAATCACTGCTGCTGATGGAGGCTGCATCGTCGCTGGAATACCAAGCACCCTCTGGTAGAGCGCTTTGCCCTTCGCCCACAGCCGCTCGAGAGTCCCCATCTCCTGGTGCCGCTTAAGCTCCCGCGCGTGCTTCACAGCTTTCTCAAGGTGCTCTGCCTGAGAGATCGGATCAACCTTCCCCCGGCGGGCGTCGTCCTGCCGCTTCGGGGTGAACTGCGTTGCGATACTCGTTAGGTCACGTGCGCCCAGTGGCTGTCCCTCTTTGGATCGGTCCAAACCGGACGGAGCGCGCAGGTCCTGTATCGACTCACTGCGTTTCTCGGTTCCCTGAACGACAACTGTCGTTGGTCGCGGCGCCACGTGCGTGCGTGGCGCGCCATTGCGCCGGGCTGTAGTAGTGCGGCTCGGTGGTGGTTCAACGGTATGCATACGAGTGATCCTTTTTCGGTGAGTAGTGGCGCCGTTGAGGACGGTACAGAACGTGCCTTCGGGTGTATCTGATCACGGTTAGTTCGCCGGCCGTGGCGAATTTCGCTTAGGCGCTCGCCCTACGCCGCGATGAGATCGTCGCGCCAAGCAGCCCCATCGTGATTAGCTGTTCCGCTCGCTCATACATTCCTGGCGTTGCTCATGCCGGAACTCGGCCGCTGAATAGTACAAGGTGCGCCACTAAAAGTTGAGCCGCACAAGGACTCACGAAAAAAGGCTGTGTCATGAAGATACTTTTAACTGCTATCGCAATACTTCTCGTCCTTACAACTGACGCTAGCGCCGCTACCTGCAATCCAGGCTACTACAAGTCTGGAGGAAACTGCGTTGCCTGCTCCCCGGGAACCTTCAGCAACACAACAAATGCCGCTGCGTGTGCCATCTGCCCTGACGGCCAAATTCAGCCTCTTTCGGCGCAAACTTCGTGCTCAGCTTGTCCGGCTGGGCAGGTGCCTAACGCAGATCGCACAGCATGTGTTGCGCCGACTAACACCCCAACGCATACGGCCACGTTTACTCCAACGATGACCCCTAGTAGCACCCCGACCAACACCGCTACACCGAGCAGCACTGCAACCCCCACCCAAACGAGCACCCCAACCAGCACCCCAACAGCGACCGACACTCCAACTCATACCCCTACTAGGACACCAACAGACACGCCGACCGCAACCAACACGCCCACACAGACCGCTACCCCGACCGATACCCCGACAGAGACGCCAACCAACACCCCGACTCGCACGGCGACCTCGACGCCAACTGACACTCCGACGGACACTCCAACTCCGACCGAGACCCCTACTGCTACTCACACGGCTACCAGTACCTCAACACCTACGAGCACTCCTACGGACACGCCAACGCCCACAGAGACTCCAACAAGCACTCCAACCGCATCGGCGACACCGACCGATACACCCACTGAGACGCCAACTGACACTCCGACTCAGACGCCAACATCCACCGACACCCCAACGGTGACTCCGACCCCAACCGATACACCAACGAGCACCGCAACCAGCACGGCAACGGACACTCCGACGGCCACGCCGACTGGGACATCCACCCCAACAGCCACGCCTACTGATACGGGCACTCCAACACCGACCGCCACCGACACCCCTGTCGTGACGAATACTCCGACGCCGACCGAGACACCAACGTCCGCTCCTGTAACGGGAGACCTCGACGACGACCTCTTCCCGGACGCTGCATTCGTCGCAAACAACGCAGCAGAGGTAGTTCTCAACCTGAGCAGTACGCCGACGAAACTCTCAGTCGGAGCCAACATCGTAGGCGCCGACATCGGCCGCGCTCCAGGAGCGCAGAAGCACTCGCTGATCGTTGCGAAGCTGCTCAGCAGCAAGTTTGTGTGGAGCGCGATAGATATAGTCACTCAGCAGGACTCAAGCTTCGCTGAGATCTTCCCGCTCGGCTCACCAGTCGTAGGCTGCTACGTAGCTGATTCGTACGCGCCAGCAGTGTTTGTGAAAAACAAGTCGCGACCCATCGTGCGGATCTTCGGCCCGTCGGCTGACGCCACGGTGCCGCTGCCCGCTGGCACTAGCGCAGCTGTGTGCGGTCTGCCGGAGGGTGGGACGAGCACAGTGTTTGGGCTTGTCAACAACTCGCGCAGCGAGACCTTCTCAGTGGTCGGGAGAAACGGCCCAGTGACTGTCGTTTCATCACCGAACCTCGATATCCGCCTGAAGGAGATGAAGCTTGGCACAGTGCCGAGAGCTCTCGGCCAAACCCCAGCTCCGGCCATTCTCGCTCGGATCGGAACCCGGCCCGTTCTGCGAGTCCTCAGCCGCTCCAATCGGTGGAGAGCTGTTACGCTGCCCAAACTGCCGCTCGGAAGCACCTTCACCGCCCTCTACGGTCTCCGAAATGGCACCCAGTCCTACATCGTGCTGCAGGTGACGAGCAGGACGAAGGAGACCTCGTACCTGAAGGTAGCAGTTCCGCCTGAGCTGCTGTAAGGCGACGGTGGTTCAGCTCGTCCGGAGGAGGAGCCCCCTCTAGCGGCACCGCAAGAGGCGGCTTCTCCCACCGGAAGATCATCATAGGCTCACCCCGCGAGCGCCTCGTATACCAGGCGGCTTACCCGCCAGCAGCGGGACTTTCGAAGGAGCCCTATGACAGCCTACTCACAGCTAATTGCCTGGCGCCGCGTTTTCGTCGCCTCCCGCTTGCTTGCCGCTCTCCTGTTTGGATTGTGCGTGTCGTCTCACAGCGCCGAAGCCACAGAGAGCGACGCGCCGCCGTTTGACTGGCAGCCCATCTCCACAACCCGGTACATCAAGGTCACAAGCCTGAGCGACTCTGGCAGGGGCACACTGCGGGAGTGCGCACAATCTCAGGGCTCGCGAGTCTGCCTGTTTGAAATCGCAGGCACGATTAAGCTGAAGTCAGACATCGTAATCCGCTACGGAGACCTCTTTATTGCCGGCCAGACCGCTCCTTCTCCGGGCATTACGCTCACGCAAGCCGGGCTCTCGATACGTGCGGACCACGTTGAGGTGCAGCACTTGGCAATACGCCCAGGAGACTCATCCGCCGGCTCCCCCCCTGGCGAACGCAACGGTGTCAGCGTCGGCGGATACGAGCCCGCTGCCGCGTACAGCGTCTCGCTCAAAAATCTCTCTCTCACCTGGGCTACCGACGAAAACTTCTCGACCTGGTACCAGACGACCCATGATGTCTGGCTCCGCAACTCAATCGTCGCTGAGGGGCTCTACGACTCCATTCACCCCAAGGGCCCACACAGTGACGGAGTGCTGGTCGGCACGGACACTAAGAACGTGACACTCGACGCCAACCTGATAGCGTTTAACTTCGACCGAAACCCGTACGTTGAGCCCGGCTCAAGCGCCAAGGCGACCAACAACGTGATCTACGGCTGGGGCACTCGTGGCCCGTGGAACATCTGCAACCTGACTAACAACTTCGGTAACCTCTCGCCAGTAGTCGGAGCCTTCATCGGAAACCTCTGGATCCCAGCTAGCTTTAGCTACCAACTCGACGGCTCGATTTACGCCGGGATCATCGCGCCAACGAGCCTGGTGTACGTTGATGACAACTACGGTCCGGG
>CAZZJR010000136.1:0-3996 GCA_964654585.1 uncultured Bdellovibrionales bacterium | reverse complement strand
GCGGTGATGCCGCCGCTGGCGCGCACCGCCTCGAACAGACGCCAGCGGAACGGCTTCCTCAGTGCCTGCCAGACGCGGTCGTCGGCGAGCGAAAGCGGGGCGTCCCGGTCCGGCTTGCTTGCACGCGATCGCTTCATGGCGGAGCGAGACTAGGCGGCGACGCATCACGTCCGATGCCTTCGGAAACTTAAAAACGGCGTTTTTATTAGACATGAAGCCGCTTCCGTGCTCGAAACGGCGATTGCGCCGGGAAAGGTTCAACCGGGGCTCCCGGAGGGCCGATCTCCGATTCGACATGTCCGGTTCCGCCATGAGTTTCGAGGCCCACCTCGAGGGGTGGGAAGCCCGCCGTCTCGGCGGCGGTCGCGCGCTCGACGCGTTCGAGCACGCGTGCGTGCTGTCGATCGGCGAACTCATGACGCGCGCCCGCCTTCCGATGGACATGCCGGGCGAACTGGCGGACATCGTGCGGCGCCACCAGAACGATCCTGTCGGCGGCCTCAAGTCGCTCGCGCATCTGTTCAAGGTGCCGGCGCTCGAACTCGAGCTCTACCGACGCTGCTGGCGCGACGTGATGGACGCGGCCTTCGACCGGCTGCTGCAGGAGCGCGGCGAGCAGATGGCCGCGAAGGGCATCGATGCCGCGCGCGTGCGGCGCTTCACCCAGGAACTCGCGTCGTGGCGCGATCGACTGGTGCAGGGCCGTGCGGAGCGCGAGCGCGTTCGTGAGGAGCGACAGCAGGAGGAGGCACGCCGCGCCGCCGAGGCCCGTCGCGAGCAGGAGCGCAAGGCGGCCGCCGAAGCGCAGGCGCGCGCCGAGGCGCTCGCCCGCATGGAGGCGCAGGCGCGCGAGCGCCGCGAGCGCGAGGAGCAGTCGCAGCGCGAGCGTGCGGAGCGCGAGGCCGCGCTGCAGCAGGCCTACGCCATGTCGATCGATCGGCTCAAGGCCGAGCTGGCCGCGGCCGAGCGCGACCACGCCGGTTCGCTTCAGGCGATGCAGGAGCTGCGCGAGGGCCTCGATCGCGCGTCCGGCCGCCGCGACGAAGCCTTGCAGGCCCGCAACGCCGCCGCCGACGCGAACCGTCGCGCAGGCGAGGCGCGGGCGAACTCCGACGCCCTGGCCCGACGGGCCGTCGAGGCCGAGAGCGAGCTCGCGCACCATCTGGCCAGCGCACAGGCGCGACGCGACGCGGCGCACGCCGCGGCCGAGGAACTTCGCCGACTGCAGCAGGCGGGCGAGGCGGAGCGCGCCGCCGCCGACGACGCGGAGCGCCGGCTTCATCAGGAACACGCGCGGGTGGAGGAATCCGAGAGGCGCCTCGCGGCGGCGCAGGGCACCGCCGAGGCGTGCGTCGCGCGCGCCGAGCGGGCGCATGCGATCACGCGCGAGGCCGAGGAGCGCGCCGGACGGCTGCGTCAGGCGGCTCAGCAGGCGAGCGAGCAGGCGCTGCTCGAGCGGGGCGTGGTGCAGACGCTGCTCGACCGACTCGAGCGCGAGCGTGCCGCCGTCACCGAGGCGAACGATCGGGCGCGTGTGCAGCGCGAGCATGCCGATGCCGCCGTGCGTCGGGCGGAGACCGCGCGTGCCGGCGCCGAGGAGGCGCTGCGACGCGCCGAGGCGCAGCAGGCGATCGCCAACGAGGCGCTGAAGCGGGCCGATGCCGAGCGCGAGGCCGCCGCGAAGTCCCTGAAGGCCGTCGAGGCCGATCGTGCCGCGGCCGACGCTGCGCGTGCCGAAGCCGAGCGCGCCTTCGAGCACGAGCAGTCGCTGCAGCAGCAGGTGGAAAGGCAGCGCGAGGCCGCTGCCGAGGCCATGCGCCGCTGCGACGCGATGCTGGAGACCGCCCGTCGTGCCGACGACGAGGCGAGCATCGCGCGGAGCGAACTGCAGAACTCGCTGGAGGCGCTCGAGCTCGAGCGCGCCCGCGAGCACGAGGCCCGCGCCGCGGTCGATCGCGAGCGCCAGGCAGCGCTTGACGCCGAGCGCCGTGCCCGTCGTGATCGCGAGGCCGTGATCGAGGCGAACGAGCGACTTGATCGCCAGCGCGAGGCGGCCCGTGCCGCCCAGGCGCAGGTCGAGGCCGCGCAGCAGGCGGTCATGGAGGCCGAGCGCGCCGAACAGTCGCTGCGGGCGCAGGGCGAAGCGGCGCACCGCGCTCGCGAGGAACTTGCGCGCCAGGCCACCGAGGCCGAGCGCGACGCCGATCGGCTCGAGCAGGAGGCCATGGCCGCCGAGCGGGATCTGGAGCGGCATCGCACCATCGCCGAGGAGCAGGCCCGGCGCGTGCAGGAGCGCGCGGAGGCGTGTGAGCGACTTCGGGTGGCGGTGGAGACCGCCGAGCGCGCGCTGCAGCTGGAGATCGAGACGCACCGTGCCGAGCTGGCCGCCGCCGAGGCGGCGCGAGGGGCGGCGGAACTCACCGACCGCCGACAGCAGATGATCGACCAGGCCCAGTCCGCCGCCGACGATCTGCGTCGCCGGCGCGCCGCGGCGGAGGCCGAGCGCGACCGTCTGGCCGCCCGCGAGGCGCAGGCCGTGGCGCGACGCAGGGCCGTGGACGAGCAGCTCGACGCGCGCGTGCAGAGCGCCAGGGCGCAGGAAAGCGCGGCGCGGGAGCGTCGCGAGCGCCTGCAGCGCGAACTCGACTCGCTGAAGCAAGGCGACGACGGCCGTCACGACCGCGGCGTGGCCTGAACCTGCCGAGTCCTGCGGCGGGGGCCGATCGGCCGCCCCGGCTATCTTCCGAGCATGCGCTCGTCCGATCTCCGCCGAGGTCTGCTCGGTCAGTTCATCGCGTACGCCGTGCTGCCCAGCGTGGCGGTGCTCGCGGCGGTGATCACCGTGAACGGCTGGCGCGGGTTCGCGGCGCTGCAGTCGATGGCCGAGCGCACCGCCGTCGCCGAGGCCTCGGCCGTCGCCAACGAGATCGACGCCTGGAACATCGAGGCGATGTCGATCGTGCAGGTGCTGGCCGATTCGGGCGACGCGGGCATGTTCGGCGATCGCGCCGCGAGCCTGCAGCTGATGCGGCGCGTGATGGAGACCTATCCCGACCTCGAGGCGTGCTACTTCACCTACGCGCCCAACGCCGACGGCAAGGACGCGTCCAGTCTGGCCGCCCTGCGCGCGGGCGCCGCCGGCGCGTTGCCGGCCGATGCCCTCGACGAGCGCGGTCGCTTCATCCCGTACCTGTTCCGCGACAACGCGCGCGGCCGTCAGATCGCGCTCAAGCGCGTGGTCGACGACGACCGCAACCAGTACTACCAGGGCCCCAAGTCGCGCTTCGAGCGAACGGGCGACCGCACCCCCGAGGTCACCGAACCGTACAACTACGAGGGCGTGCTCATGACCGAGTGCACGCAGGCGCTGGTGGCGGACGGGCGATTCGCCGGCATCGTGGGCATCGACCGCGGCCTCGAGGTGCTCGTGCGCAAGATCCAGTCGATCGCGACGCGCGACGGACTGAACGTGATGGTGCTGACCGGCAAGGGTCGCTTCATCGCCGGTGCGATCGGCGAGGCCGACCCGTCGCCTGCGCTGCAGAAGGCCTACGACGCGCTCCGCGCCACGCCGCTCGATCGCACGCCGTGGTCCTCCGCGCTTTCCGGGCTGCTGAAGTCACCGGACGACGGATCGGTCGCGCACCTCGAGAACCCCGTGACCCGCGAGACCACGCTGCATGTGCGCAACCGCGTGGCCAACGGCGGCTGGGAAGTCGTGGTCGAGGTTCCGAACGATCGCCTGTGGACCGAGATCCGCAAGATCTCCTCGACCAGCGTGACGGTGCTGTTCGTCGGCGTGGCGATCGTGGTGACCCTGCTCGTCCGCATGGCCGCCAAGCTCTCCGCGCGCATCGGCGAGGCGGCGCGCGCCGCGCGCGATGTGGCCGACGGCGACCTCACGCGCACCTACCCGGTTCCGGGCGACGACGAGGCGAGCGCGCTGCTCGGCAGCATGAACGACATGACCGCCCGGCTGAACGAGCTGGTGGCGCG
>CAZZJR010000135.1:0-4050 GCA_964654585.1 uncultured Bdellovibrionales bacterium | reverse complement strand
CGCAGCCACCGTGGCTCTGCTACCCTCCCTCCTGCGGTAGCCCGGGTACAGAGTCCAAAGTAGTTCTTGGAGCAGGGGGCATCCTGGGTTATGAAAATGCCGTCTCGAATCCGCCCGGCACATGCAAGGGGCGATCAGATGAGGGCTGCTTCGTGCTCGCGTACGCCCCCAAGAAGGTGCGCTGGCTTTGATTGATGTGAGATGAATAACGGGCCGCACAAGAGCGTAATTAACCGCGCCCAGGGTCCAGGTGGATTTCCGGTCGTGGTGCTTGAGCATGCTAGCGGCTACCGATTGACGATCAGCGAGTACGGGGCGCAGGTGCTCTCGTGGATCCACCCTTCCGAGCGGGAGCTGCTCTTCGTGAGCCCAACGGCGCTCTTTGAATCAGGGAAGGCTATCCGTGGCGGCATTCCGATTGTGTTCCCGCAGTTCGGCAAGGGGAGCCTCCCATCACACGGCTTCGCTCGGACAAAGAAATGGAAAGTCGTGCGCGAGCAGGTGCGGCAGGATGGTCCTGTTGCTGTGGGCCTGCGCCTCCAGTCTGACCACTCGACTGAGGCCCTGTGGCCGTATCAGTTCGCGCTTGAGCTAGACGTTGAGCTCTCTGAGACGCTGCTAATTGTTCTGCGAATCATGAACACGGGGAGTGAGCCCTTCACCTGCAACTCAGCGCTGCACACCTACTTTGCGGTCGGAGATGTTGCCCAGTGCCGTGTCGTCGGCCTCAAGGGGCTCTCCTACGTCGATTTCCTCAACGGGCGGGCGCGCTGTAGCGAGGAGGGAAGCGAACTGTCCGTGCCTGGTGCCATGGACCGCGCCTACGAGCGCTCTCCAGAGGCGCTGGCGATTCACGACCGGGATCGGCTCTGCACCTTCAAGATTACCAAGGATGGATTCGCTGACACGGTCGTGTGGAATCCAGGCGAAGAGGGTGCGGCAGCGCTCTCCGACATGCCAGCGGCTGCGTGGAAGTCGATGCTATGCGTTGAGTCTGGGAACGTTGAGAGCGCTATCACGGTTCTGCCCGGCGAGGCGCACGTGAGCGCACAGATCCTGCGGGCAGAGATCCAGCAGTGAGCGCAATGCTCAGTGCGGCAGTCTAGCTAATTGCTTTGCGAAACGGAGGCTACTTTACCCGGCGCAGGTGCCCCGGATTAGGGCGAGAGATCCTGCCGGTAGCGTACTGGCGGTCGGCTCCTTCGCGCGAGCAGGCACGGCGCTCTTCCTTGTGAGCGAGCACCATGTCGAGGATCTCATCTGGTGCTGATTCCGCCCAGATGAACTCCTCACCGCGGATTGACGAGGCACCCCAGATGCTGTTCCAGGGAATCTGGCATGAGAAGTAGTCTTGTCCGAACAGGAGCTCGGCACAGATCTTCTCTTCATCTGTTGAGAGTGCGCCCTTAAAGAAGCGGCTTAGCCGCAGCGTGACTGTGCGGTTGTCGAAGAGGTGATTCGGAATTTGCACCCCTTGGCACTGGGGGTTGATGTGCACGAGCACCTGCTCGTCGTTGAGCAGCTTCTCAATCGTTCTCTTCTGGTCCGCGCGCGGCTCACTGCCAGTAGTCATCATTAGTCGCTCCTTTCTGAGAGTAGCTTCCGGTCTCCGCCTCGTTAAAAGCTTGAGCAGGTTGGTCGCCGTGCTCGTGCGGGGGCTTGCGCTCGTTCGCGTTGCATTCAAGCGGCGAAACTCCGGAGCGCATCCGGTTAATGTTTATAGATGCAGCCTTTTTCTTGAGGGCTTCGGGCAGTTTTCCGGGCTGTGTGAAAGGAGTTGTGCTGGGCGCTGACTCAAGAAAGAGGCTGGGCCAAAGCTCCGAAAAAGCTTCGCTATTTCGAGGAGTTATCCTGCCGAGAGGGCACTCGCCTGGGGGTGAACGCCGTTATGAATAAGGGCAAAAAAGAGAGCTGCCGCTTTTGCCTGGTCGCACGTCGCGCGGTAAGGTACCGGGCTTCTGCGTCTGGCTTCAAGAAGCGAAAGGGTAGCGTAGCGTGCAAGAGCAACAGTCGAATCAGAGGGCGTTGTGGCTGGTTTGTCTCTTAGCGTTTCTGCTCAGTGTGCCGTCGCTTAGCCGGGCTTTCTACACCCGCGGTGAGCCACGCGAGGCGCTCGTTTCTCAGTCGATGCTGGCCACGGGAAACTGGATCTCCCCGCCGGCGTACAACGGCGCCGTCCCGTCGAAGCCTCCATTCTCGCACTGGCTTACGGCGCTGGTCTCTCTCCCGGGAGGAGAAGTTACGGAGAGTACTGCTCGGTTGCCGTCAGCTATCGCCTACCTCGCTTTTTCGCTCGGTCTCTTTGTCTTTCTTAGGCGTCGCGCCGGAGAGGCAGTCGCGCTCGTAGCGTCGATTATCCTTCTTTCTAGCTTTGAGTGGCTGCGCAGCGGCTCGACCTGTCGGGTAGACACAATTCTGGCCACCAGCATGGCAGGCGCGATGTTGGCGCTTTTTGCCTGGAATGAGCGCAACCGGACAGGGATTCCGTGGCTAGCGCTGATGCTGCTCTGCGCGGCTGCCCTCACGAAGGGCCCCGTCGGTGTAGTGCTTCCGCTCGGCCTCTTCTGCGCCTACAGGCTGCTTAGCAAGGGGATATCAGCGCGCTCGGTTCTTCGTATTGGGCTTATGGCGCTCTGCATCGCTGTGCCGGTGTTGGGGGTAGTTTCTGCCTGGTACATCGCTGGTTACCTAACTCGCGGGGACGAGTTTCTGCAGAAGATCTGGTACGAGAACGTAGAGCGGTTCGCTAGCACGATGGCGGATGAGCCGCACAAGCACTCTGTGTTCTACCTGCTTGGCATGCTGCTAGTGATGCTCCTGCCTTGGTCTGGAGCCTGGATTCTCTCGGTAGGCAAAACCCGAGGCGCTCTTGCCCTGCTGCGGTCCCCACGAGACTGGTGGCGACGTGCTTCAGAGCTGGAGAGATTCTCGATGTTGTCGGCCCTGGGTATCGTGCTTTTCTTCTGCGTGCCATCGAGCAAGCGCAGCGTCTACCTTCTTCCGGCCTATCCGTTCATCGCGATTCTTGCTGGGTTGTGGCTTGAGCGTTGGGAGTCCAGGGCGCGAGTTCTGCTGCGCGGTGTAGAGTTACTCGCAAAAGGGTTAGCGCTCCTGTTGCCGATTGTCTCGCTGACGCTGCTGTTGCTCCCTGAGTCGTTCGGAGTTCCTTGGTTTCCGGAGGCGCAGCGCGCGGCAGTTGGCCCGATTAAGCTGCTGTGTGTTGTTTCGGCCCTGGCGTTCGTTTGGCGGCTACGAGGCTTTGGTCTCGCTGAAAGCGCAGCAGTGTGGGTAATCGCCTGCACTGCAGTTGCAGGAGTGTCAGTTGTGGATGCTGGAATGTTGCGCATATCGCCGAAGCAGTGGCTTGCGTCTGAAGAGTTTCAAAGCGCGGTCAAGCCAGCGGAGCGGGAGCGTTTCTACTCGTTTGGGTCGGAGGCGTACGCGGCGAGCTTCTACCTGAAGAAGCCCTTCTTCGGGGCTACGCGCGGAATCCCGGCAGGATCGATTGTGTTTGTTGAGCCGAAGAATCTTGAGAAGCTTAAGAGCGAGCTTGGCTCAGAGGTGAGGGAGCTTGCGCGCTACTCCTCGGGGCTCGAGGGGAAGAGGGCTACGCTCGTTGTCGAAACGGTGCGGTAGAAACGAACGATTTTGCTGGGGCAAAAAATCGAAGCCCCCGCTCTCCAGTCTTGCGATGAGGCAGCTGGAGGCGGGGGCTTTTTCGAAGCTCTGTAGCTTTAGGCTACCAGCTCGACTTCGTAACGCCCGGAAGAAGGCCCTTGTGAGCCATTTCACGGAACACGATGCGCGAGATCATGAACTTCTTGTAAACGCCACGCGAACGTCCAGAGAGCTGGCAACGGTTGCGGATACGCTCCTTTGCGCCGTTACGCGGCAACGACTGAAGCTTCATGCGAGCCTTCTCGCGCTCTTCGTCAGAGATCTTCATGTCGATAGCCTTAGCGCGAAGCTCCTTGCGGAGAGCGAACTGCTTTGCCGCCATCTTCTTGCGCTTTTCGTTGCGGAGAACCGTGCTTTTCTTTGCCATACGTA
>CAZZJR010000134.1:0-4160 GCA_964654585.1 uncultured Bdellovibrionales bacterium | reverse complement strand
CCTGCGCATAATCAAGAAGCTGCCGCGGGTGGCTCATGACGCTGCTGTCGAGGGAGTGGGTTGAGGATTAGGAATTCAGTGCAGGTGCAGGAAGAGGAGGAGGAGGAGAAGGGCTAGGAGGAGGGAAAGAATGGGCTGCGTAAAAAAAAAGGGGACGGGTTATCCCCGTCCCCTTTTTTCGTTTCCTCCCTCTAGGGAAGGATTAGCTACCTAGCCAACCTGCTTGATGCGGGCTGCGAAGAGCTCGGAAGTGGTCACAACAACCGTATCGCCGACCTTGAGCACCTTGAGGTTCTCTGGGTACTTCGCCTTAACGGTTACGAAGCCCTCGCCGCTGCGGAGCGTGAGGAGCTGCTTCTGCTGATCGATCGACTCGATTGTGAGCACGTCAACGCGTGAAGTCGCGAGCACAGCAGCCGGCTTCTCGCCCTTCTTCGCTACTGCAGCAACGTCCACAACGAGCCCGTTCTCAGCCAGCTCCTTCTCGGTCGGCTTGCGAACGTCGAAGTCTACGGCCTCGTAGAAGTCGAGCACGAGCTTGTCGCCAACCTTGACCTTCTTGAGGCTGCCGGTCTGTGGATCGACCTTAAGGTCAACAATGCGATTGTCAGCAGTCTTGAGCTTGAGGGTGTTGGCCTTCGTGTTTACAGCCTCAACAGTTGCCGAGAGCTCTTGCAGCTCAGACTCTTCGCCAACGAGCTTCGAGCCCGGCGCCTTGGCGCGGATCGAGGTCTGGATGACGTTGAGGCCCTGCGGCGTCGTTGACTCAACGATCGTTTCGCCGGTGTACGGCGTTGCCGAGCATCCCGCGATGAGGAGCGAGAGGGCGAGGACTGATGCGTGCTTCTTCATGCTTATTCCTTTCGTAGTAATAGCGCGCCGCCTGAGGTGAAACTGCTCCCGTGCCACGACGCGATTCAGGTGGGGGATTTCTAGCTGAAGGGAGGGCTGTTTGCCACCCTAAAGCGGGAGTCTAGCGCTGCTTTCAAAAAGATTTTTTGCCTTGATTATGCTCAGGGCAGCGCGAGGACTGCTCGTTTTCGGCGCCTTTCGCTCCAAAAACACCATAGATATGGCGAGTGCCTAGCTCAGACGAGGCACTAGTAGCTCGAATCGACATCCTCAATCGACTGCAGGCCGTCGAAGCCTGAGCCGTCTTGTGGGTCATCCATCGGTGGCTGGCTGAGTGCCGAGTCGTCTGGGTCAGTGAGGACCATGCTCGGAGCTTGCTGCTCCTGCATATCTTCTTGCTGCTCGACGACGTTGGGTGGAAGCGGCTGAGGAGCCTGTGGCTGCGCTGCTCCTGACTGGCCAGAACCTGCGGCGTACGGAAAGTAAACGAGCGGCTCCGCCGGGTAGCCCCCTCCCCCAGCACCGCCGCCACCTCCGGGAATTGCGTGTCCCTGCGCCTCTGTCGAGAGCGGGAAGGCGAATACTGTGAAGGCTGTTGCGGCGAGGGTAATGGAGAGCTTCATGCGTATTCCTGTTCTTGGGGGGACGCACATCGAGAGCCTTTAGCCCCCACTGGTGAGATGCGAAGCCCGCGATTGAGGAAGCAGGAAACAGCGGTTAATTCCCGCGAAAAAGGGGACGGTACGTCCCGGAGAAAACATTCGGGGCCCTAACGCAGTTTGTATCGGGGCCCAGAGTTCCTGGTCTTAATCCTTATCTTCTTCCTGCACCTGCACTGAATTCCTCGCTCCTCCGCCGCTACCTTGGCAAAAAAGTGTGAGCAAGCCCAAGCAGTTTTAAGATTATGAGTATGAGCGCAGTGCAGGTGTAGGCGGATGAGGAGGATTAAGATTAAGAAACGGAGGCATGAGAAGGAGTCGAGACGCGACCGCCCCTCTTTTCGCCCGGTCCCCTTTTTAGCAACGCAGAGATATACTGCGGAGCGTGAAGCTAGAGATTAAAGCCGAGCTGCTCAAAGAGCTGGCGCTTGAGAGCGCCACGCCATCACCTGACATCGGTCTGCGGGCGGGAGTTGACCAGTTTCACCCCACGTACCGGGGGCGCGCGATCGTAAGCTTCGCATCGTGGGATCTGCTCGATTTGCACCGTCGTCGCGAGGTGGCTACCAGCGTGGTGCAGGCAGTAGAGCAGTTCGGTGGAGCTTCAAGTGCGGCAAGATTCTCAGGTGGGCTCACGCCTGCGCACCTAGAGGCGGAGAAGCGGATCGCACAGTTTTTTGGCGCAGAGACCGGCCTCATATTCTCCTCTCGAAATCAAAGCGTTCTAACTTGCGTAACGGCGTTATGCTCAGAGGGGTGGGCCGTCCTCGGCAACGCTCTCTCTCCCCTACCCCTCGCCGATGCTAGCGCACTCGTCGGCGCTGAGTTTTACGAGTTCGATACCGAGGAGAATCTTCGCGCGCTGCTTGAGCGGCACCAGCTCGGAAAGCGGATCCTTGTTGTTGTCGAGAGCGTTTCTTCCGTCACCGGCGAGCACATTCTTAAACCTTCCGTGTGGTCTTCTCTTGAGCAGCTCGGGGCATGGATCCTGGTCGATGAGAGCGCAGCGCTCGGTGTTCTCGGTATCAGAGGAGCCGGCTCGGCAGAGTCTTACCCGAAGTCGAGCTCCCTAATCGGACGGATCGTGGGCTTCGGACCGATCTCTGGCTTGGAGGTTACTGGGCTCGGAATATCCAATGAGTTCAGGGAGTTGCTACTTAAACGCTCGCGCTATTTGAAGTCCGATCCTGCCCCCCACGCGAGTGTGGTGAGCGGGGCAGAGAAACTCCTAAATCTGATCGAGGTAGCAATACCGCAGCGTGAGCGAGCATCGGGCCGCGGTCGGATGGTAGAAACTGCACTCCGCGCGCAGGGATGGAGCGTGCTAGGTGGTGGAGAGATTCCGATAGTGAGCGTGTGGTTTGAGAGCCTGCTCAAGGCCCGCGCTGTGCAAGATGCCCTACTCCAGCGCGGAGTCTTTGTGGACGCGATCGCTGCTCGCAGCATGCGGAAGAATGGAGCCGTGCTCAGAGCGCTCGTGTCGGTTGCGCACACTCCGCAAGAGATTGAGCGATTGATAGAAGGGTTCGCAGAGATCTCTCGTCGAGGGGCCGCTGAAAAGTAGTCATCGAGTTGAGTGTTCCACGTGGAACACTTTAAGGCGCTCCTCAAGAATAGTTCCACGTGGAACACTCGAGCAGAGGAAATAAAAAATGTTCCACGTGGAACAACTCCCCTGCCCTTTTTAGTTGTTCCTGATCCGCACTCATGATACCTCTACACGCCTTCGAGCGTTAAGAGCTACTCACTACCCATGGCGCACATTATCGCCCTTGCAAACCAGAAAGGCGGCGTTGGAAAAACAACCAGCACCGTAAGTCTCTCCGCGCAGCTCGCCCTACTTGGCTTTAAGGTTCTCCTTCTTGACTTCGATCCACAGGCGAGCGCCACTAGCGGGCTTGGAATTGAGCGTCACGGTGAAGGATCCGACCTCTACGATGTATTCTTTGGTCGGATACAGCTCGGGCAGACGATAGTCCCCTCCTCCATCCCTAGCCTCGATGTTGTTCCTGGCTCACACGACCTCGTAAGCCTTGAGCTTGAGATCGGAAAGACTCCTGGGCGCGAGCTTATCCTTCGAAGCGCTCTCACTGATGTGGCCGAGCAGTATGACTTCGTGTTGATCGACTGCCCGCCCTCTTCTGGGCTTCTAACCCTGAACGCGCTCGGCGCGGCTCACTCGGTGCTCGTTCCGCTCCAGGCCGAGTACTACTCGTTGGAGGGTTTGAGCGGTCTCCTTAACACGATTGCGTTCACGCAGAGCACCTTCAATCCGAAGCTTGAGCTCCTCGGCGTGTTCCTCACCATGTACGACAGCAGGACGCGACTCTCGGTGCAGGTGCACGAGGAAGCCGAAAGGCACTTCGCGGCGAAGCTCTTCAAGTCGAAGATCCCGCGGAACATCCGGCTCTCTGAGTGCCCGAGCCACGGCATGCCGATCTGCACCTACGACCCTCAGAGCGCAGGAGCTAAGAGTTATCTGGCACTTACGGGCGAGCTAATTGACCGACTGGGTATTGATAAGAGCGGAACGGCACGCGCAGCGTGATTGTTCCACGTGGAACACTTTTAAATGGAGAGCCTCATGGATGCAGCTAAGGGCCTTAAAAAACCGGCAAAGATGGGGCTAGGCCGCGGTCTAAGTGCGCT
>CAZZJR010000133.1:0-4305 GCA_964654585.1 uncultured Bdellovibrionales bacterium | reverse complement strand
TTGAGATACCCGCGCTCGGGTAGATGTTTCGGACCGGTTTTCTATTACACAGGAGGTTTTCCCATGTTTGCTGCACTGTTGTTGGTTGCGTTCGGTCAGGCTCCGGTGGCTTTGCCTCCAGAGGTGAGCTGCTGCCGCATCTTGGTCGACATCGAGTTCTTGCTCGATCTCGATGCATCATCGCGTGCGACTAAGTCTTTGACGCTCGACACCAAAGCGCCCGAGTACAACGACTCGCTCGCCAAGCGCTTGGCGCAGGCGAAGCAGGAGGCTGCCAAGCTTCAGGACTCGGCAAGCAAGCTGCTCGAAGGGCAGAAGAAAGCCCTTAAAGCAGAGTTTGCCAAGATACCTGAACGGGTGTACCGGGAGCACTTTCTCGACAAAGTGCACACCGTGATGCTCAACAGCGAGCCGCACTACGCAGCACTCAAGCCGCTCTACGATGAGCTTGAGAAGAGCGTTGAGCCTCGCGCACAAGCAGCGAAGTAGCATGACGCTCACTCGCTGCCACGTCACTAGGGGTGTTTTTTGCGCAGGTTCGTTCCGAGCATCACCCCTCTACATCAGATAGCAGTCCCGAGGTGACCCGGGCACTCACTCAGTGAGAACTGGCTCCCCAAGCGCGTTGGACCACTCCTTCTGCACCGCACAGCCGTCGACGCGTCCCCACAGCTGGGAGAGGGGATAGCCGAGGTTAATCGGGATATCGCCGACCTCTCCGAAGCGCTTGTTGTACCAGCCTAGCTTTCCGGCGTTCACGTCTGGATCGGTGACCGCTTCGGTCCACTCGTGGCTTGCGGCGATCGAGATGTTGTCGACAGAGCTTGAGGTAAAACGCACGCCGTTCCCCTTGTCGGTGTAGGCGATAGCGGCGTAGTACACCTTCTTCCCCGATTTCTCGTCTCGGTAGCTGCCGTGGTAGCCGCCCATTCCGTCGCGCGAGTCAGCGTACCCGTCTGTAAGGGCCACCTTTGGCGGGAGGAAGACTGTGTAGACGGTGTCCCCGTCCGGGGCTGCTACGCCCGACTGTTTGATAGCCGAAGCTACCATCGTTCGAATGTCTCCCTCGGTCACCACCGGGCGGGGCTTGCTGAGTGGGATTCGAGCGGAGCCCTTGAACTTTCCAGGAGAGACCCCGTACTCCTCCCAGACAGTTGAGTGGTCGCCCGAGGGAACGGCTGCGGAGCAACGGTCGAGCTTTGCTTGTTGCAAGGCTCCTTGCCGCGTCGACCAGAAGTCACCCGCGTAGAGCGACACGAACTTAGGATTCTCGAGGATCTTCCCGCCGTAGTAGCGCAGGAGAGGGGAAGATGATGCTGCAGCGTGTTGAGGGGCAATTGCTTGTGTAGTCATACGTACTCCGTGAAGTTTGGCCATGAATGGGCCAGTTACTTCTTCGCTCTTCGGAGGTGGGAACGGGAAAGTTGCCAGAGTACGCGCCGCTCGGTTGCGGCGGGCTTAGAGACGGCAGGCGAAGAAGATGGCGCAACGCTAAACCGGGTTGCGTGTTCCCTCAGAGCTGCCAACAAGTTCAAGCCCTGGATCGGCTGAGCCATGAAGCTCGGTAAGCGCTGTAAAAGCCTTCTTCCTGTCGCGGTAGCCGCGAATGTTGTAGAGCTGCCCATCGGTGACTCCGAACTTCTCGCTGACGCCGAGGCTCTTGACCAAGAGCTCTGGAGTGCTTTCGCCGCGCAGCAGCGCGGCGTACGCCTCAACCCTGCGGCGCAGGGTCGACGCGTCCTCAAAGAGCCCCTCGACTCGGAAGTGGGAAACACCCAGCTCACGCAGCGACGGCACGAGCTTCGCGGCCGACTGTGGGGCGCCGTTGAACATCGTGTTGCGGCACTCGGCGTCGGCTTTAAGAGGATGGAGCGCGCCGTTTCTGTCGCGCAGCTCGACCCGGTGCTTCTCGCACGGGCGTCCACAGTCGCGGTAGCTTGAGCCGCTGCTCAAGAAAGCAGCGAAGACACAGTGCTCCATGTGGAAGGCGGGGATGTAGTGGTGAGCGGTGACTTCGAGCCGCGAGGCGTCTGTTGAACGGGCGAGCTCTAGGAGCTGCTCGGCGTTCAGGTCGTAGCTCGGAGTGATGCGCGCCAGCCCCTTCTGAGCGAGCCACGCGGCGGTGAGCGAGTTGCTGGCGTTAAGGCTGAAGTCGCCAACGAGGGTGAGCCCCTTGCCGCTTACGTACTGCAGCGCTCCGAGGTTGCGCACGAGCACTTCATCCGGCCGGATGCGCTCGATAACCTTCAGGTGCGCAAGCTCACCAGGCTTAAGAATACGGGTTGTTGCGATTCCGACACGGTATCCCATGCCGCGTACCCGTTCTGCCGCCGGCCCGTACTCTTTGCCGAACTCAAAGTCGAGGTAGACGGTGTCTATCGGGAGCCCGGAGATCCCATCGAGCTGCCCCGCATCGCGCACGAGCACGGAGAGCTTCGTTGTAGCTGTGGCCTGAGCTGCTGCGAGCTTCTGTTCTGAGTGCCAGCGCAGCACTTCGTCCTGTGGACGCACCGCGATAGGGGGTCGGTGCCGCCTGAGCTCTGCCAGCTCTGCCGTCAGCTTCCGGCGCAGCTCCTTTAGCTCGCGGTTGTGGATAAAGCACTCGCCAGTAACACCGAACTCAAAGTCAGCGAGCGAAAAGACCGTGCCACTGAGCGCACCAAGCTCGTCTTGAACGCTCTGCGCCGAGAGCGGAGCACGCTGCGCCGGCTCAAGAACAGCTTCGGTTTCAGCTCGCGCAACATTCCCGTCAGGGTCGCGCGCCTCGGCTCGTAGGGGAGATTCAACGCCGCCCGTGACTGAGACCGTAATCGGCACACGCTTGAAGCGGTGCTTGTCCGAAAAAGAGCCCTTCAGCTCGCCCTCAAGGTGCGGGGATGAGTTGAGGAAGGCCTGCATCCCGGGCGCTGCGTCCTTGAGCGACACTGAGCGCCCAAACGAGACGCGCCACCCCGCGCGCTCGCGCTTCGCCGAGAACACAGTCGCTCCGAGGGTTGTGCCGCGCGAGAAGTCCTTGAGCACAACACCGTCGCCAGCAGTTATCTGCTCATCAGCCTGAATAACGAGAGAGTCGCGCTGCACCTCAACGACCGGCCCCAGGGCGATTCCGTGGTGGCTGCTGATTACAGGGTTCACGAGCTTCTGGTGGTTGACCCCGTCAAACCAGCCGTTGAAGAAGCCGCGCGAGTAGATGCGGGCAAGCTGCTGCGCGCGCTCTCTTGCCGTGCTGTCTGTCAGGGCCCCAATCGAGCGCTCTTTGTAGGCGCGCGTTGTGCTCGCAACGTACTCTGGCGACTTGAGGCGCCCCTCAATCTTAAACGACTCAATACCGATCTGAGTGAGCTTCGGAATGTCTTGCAGCCCGCACAGGTCCTGCGGCGAGACGAGAAACTGCCGCGCTCCCATCGGGCGCGCTTCGCCGTCAACGACCAGGTCGTACCCGAGCCGGCACGACTGCGCGCACTGGCCACGGTTCGCCGAGCGGCCACCGAGGCTCTCAGAGGTCAGACACTGCCCGGAGTAGGAGACGCACAGCGCCCCGTGCACGAACACCTCAAGCTCCTTGGCGGTGCTGGCGCGAATCTTCTCCATCTCAGGGATTGAAACTTCACGTCCCAAGACGTAGCGCGTCATTCCGAGGTCTTCGGTCGCCTCGATCGCCTCGACACTCGTGACCGTCATCTGGGTCGATGCGTGAACCTCCTGTTCAGGGGCCATGAAGCGGATCAGCCGAACGAGCCCAATGTCCTGAACGATGAAGGCATCCGGGCGCAGGGGGAGAACCTCGTGCAGCGCGTCTACGACGTCCTCGATCTCACGCTCGAAGATTAAGATGTTGAAGGCGAGGAAGACCTTGACCCCGTACAGGTGCGCGTACTCGATCATGGCCCGAAGCTCATCGACCTCAAGGGTCGCCGCGCGCCCTCGGGCGTTGAATCCCGGCATGCCGATGTAGACCGCGTCCGCGCCGTTGTGAACGGCGGCGCGCAGCATGTCCCAAGTGCCCACAGGGGCTAGGATCTCCGGATGATTCATGCCGGGTATTCTCTATTGTTCGTGGGCGCAAAGCAAAGAGCGGTTGAGCGCCATTTTCGTGAGTGGTTTCAAGACGGTGACGCGCTCATCAATCCTCTAAAAGGCTTGCATGTGAATAAGGTTCAAGGGGCTGGCGGGTGGGCTGTTCGGGACCGGAGCCGGTGCCGTTCCCGGTGCCGTTCCCGGTGCCGTGCCCGGGTACTGAGAATCGCGGCGTGTGCCCCACTAAACGGGAGCGACCACGGCAACGGCTCCGGTTCCGGCTCCGCA
>CAZZJR010000132.1:0-4344 GCA_964654585.1 uncultured Bdellovibrionales bacterium | reverse complement strand
CGGCAGCTGAGCCGTAAGGACTCCGAGTGAGGGGGGCACGTTTCAGAGGTGTCTTTTCCCCTGTACCGGGGGTACTACCACGCAACTCCCGAACAAGACCTCCGAACTGAGTATTCATGGCAAAGCACATGAAATACCACCCCCACGGGAGCGTCCTCTTTATTCCCCTGTACCGGGGGTACTAGCACGCAACTCCGGAAGAAGACCTCCGAACAGAGTATTCATGACAAAGCGCATGAAATACCACCCCCACGGGAGCGTCCTCTTTTGCACCTTCAGCCTTGAGGAGGGGCTTCTTCTGCTCAGTAATCCGCTCTGCCGGATTATCATTGAGAGCTGTCTTGCCCGAGCTCAGACCCTCTGTCCTGTCAAAATCTGCCACTTTGTTACCGAGGCGACTCACGTCCATATGATACTCGTCGTCGATAATCCCGACGACGTTCCTGGGTTCATTCGAAATTTCAAGGTTGAGACAGCGCATATGCTCAATCGACTATTGGGGAGAGACAAGCGAACCATCTGGTGCGAGGGATATGATAGCCCCATCGTACTCACACCTCTTCGGGCGCTCGTAGCGATCGCATACATGTACTCAAATCCGGCCAAGGATAACCTAGAGCGCTCAATTGATGACTATCCAGGCTTCTCTTCATGGCAGATGTTTCGTCAGGGAGACCTCATCAAGAACTGGAAACGCCTCAGGAGATTTCAATTTGAACCTCTGCCTGAGGAGGAGCACTCTCTTAAAGGATACACTGCTCAGGCACAGAGCCTCTTAGCTGAGTCCCAGGAGGTACAACAGTTTAAGCTTGAACCGAATGCCTGGATGGAGGCTTTCGGTATTCACTCGCCAAAGGAGCAGGAGCGGATTAATAAACGATTATTCGATCGCATCAGAACCCTCGAGAATCGCGCAGCTGCACTACGAGAAAAGTCTGGAAAGCCCGTGCTTGGACGGTCAAAGATGCTTCATCAGCGCATAAACACCCCCTTCCAGCCCAAACGCACGGGACGCCGCATGTGGTGCCTCTCAGAGAAGCGCAGCGTTAGAGTACAGTTTATCAATTTCTTCAGACGCCTCATGGAAAAGGCCCGCGAGATCAGACAGCTCTGGCTCTCGGGAGATGCCACTGTGAGGTATCCACCAGGACTCTACCCGCCGAACATGCCCAAGTTGGCGAATGTTGTTGGTTGGTAGGAGCTAGTTCTCTGCCGATTTGCGGGTTCCTCTCCGCAGGGCATACGTGTACCTACCGATTGGCGAAACATCCGCCCGTTGTTTATCCTCGCGCGGTATTATGGTCTCCCTTATCAATCATCGCACCGGAGCGCATTCATGGGACATGCCGTACCGGGGGTACAGGGAAAATAAGTCGCTACATGCGCAGAAGTAGTGCGGGGCCCAGATATGGGTGGCGCTCTACTCACAAGTAGGTGTTCCGTACACGTAGAGCGCTCGCCCCACTATATCTCGAACCTCTGGGGACGCGTTCCGGAATTCATGACGAAGGCGCAGCGGCTCGACTCCAGTTACCTGGCGCAGCTCTGCTAGGCCAAAAGCTGCAAGGAGCTCACGCGCATGGCGCTGCCCCTCCTCATACTGTCGCCGCACGATTGCTTCGTCACACTGCCTCATTCTGGCCGCGAGGGCCGCTGCGGTCTCGGGGCGGACTATGAAAGCCCCATCCGGGTCGCGGCGCGGCCGTAGTCCATCATCGAGGCCGCTCGGGAGCGTCCGGGGACGGAGGTCGGCCTGACGTTGAGAAGGGAAACGACTATCCATTTAGTATCTCCTGCAACCGAGACAGCCTCTCACAGACCGGGCGCCACGCACCCCGCACGGCCCTCTTCGCTAACTTAGATTTCAACTGGAGACTGCCAAACGAATTTTGCCCCTTTTTACGCGGCATCTTTTGAGGGAAGCTCCAGGAGCGCACAACGGCTGGACAAAGATACCCACGCACGCTCGAAGCAAACACAATTCCTCCCTCTCTTCCCATTCGTGGACGCAAAAACTGCTACAGACATTAACCACCAGGGGAACGAACGCGCTAGCCGCCTTTTCCCACTGCACCGATTCCCGCCGAGCCGTGTCAGCCTCCTATGTATTCTTTCGACGGTAGTCTTTCAGGCGTTGATTGAGCTCTCCGTCCAAGATTTCCTCATCATCTCCCCTTTTAAGGAGTTTCGAATAGTCGCGCTGTTGGCCTCTTCCGCGCCGGCAGTGCTGCTTCTCCTCGTGTTGCTGCTGTTCTCCAGGCCTCTCACCGCCTGCCTCATTACAAATGGGGTGGTGCTCCTCCTTAGCCTCGCAAACAACACCAAAATGGCACTCACTACTGAGCCACTTACCTGGCGGGATCTAACAACCCTCGAGAACCTGGAGATAGCAGTACAGTATGTCAGCGCTGGGGAGCTTGTTGTTTTCGTCCTACTGCTCCCTGCCATCGTTTATTCTTTTATGTCGCGCCGGGCAACTGCCCCTCGCCTCCGCCCTAGCCTGCCCCACCTGGCTGGCATGGCTGTGCTGCTGCCGATCGTCTTCTATCCATTCCTCTACCTGGCCGATCCCTCCGTTGAGCACACTGTTGATCTAATCTTGAGATCTGTCGGTATTCGCTACGGGCCGGCAGACCCCAATCTCAACGTTCGGCGCAACGGGCTTCTCTGGCACCTCATTCACACTGCAGCGCCTCGCCCCCTGCCAGTCGGGCAACCGGAGCGCCTAGAAGATTTTAAGAAGCTGGTCGCAGCTCCTCGCCAGTCTGTTGCTCGCCCCTCAAACATTATTATCATCGAGTGCGAGTCGTGCTGGCATGACGGCACTCACTTTCGTGAGCCATTTCGTAAGCTAGAAGCTCTCGATCTGGCACCGTTCTCGGCGATCTCTCCTGCTTACGGAGGCGGCACAATAAACGCCACTTTCGAGTTACTCGCAGGACTCCCGGCAAAGGGCCCGCTTCGCGGCATGATCTACCAGGAGTACGCCGATGAGTTCTCCGCGCAGGCGCTTACGCTGGCCAGACAGCTCGAATCGGAGGGCTACCACTCGATAGCGATCCACCCCTACAAGCGACGCTTCTGGCGACGACATATCGTAGTTCCAAAGTTTGGATTCCGGCGCTTCATCGCGCTTGAGGATATGGGTGACACCGGTCGTCAGCAATGGGCTGACGACCGGTTCCTGTACCAGTCCGCTCTCCAGGAGCTTGAGCGCCAACCCACAAAAAACTTCCTGTTTTTGACGACTGTCCACACTCATGGCGCCTATCGTATTCAGGATGATTTTGGAGAACGAGATTTTGCCGCTCGCCTCGCTCTCTCGATCTCCCGAATGAGAGACTTCATAGCAGAGGTTCAAAAGAAGTACCCAGACACACTCATCGTTGTGATCCCAGACCACAAGCCGCCACTCTCTAGGTTCTTTTATGAACAGGGAGTCATTCCTCGCTCGGAATTCGCCCTAACCGGCGAAAGGGATCACCACTTTCATCTCCGGCACGAGCCAAACCAGGATCTCCTCGGCGAAGTGACGGGTTACGTTTACTATGCTGACCGAGTCCGACAAGACGACTTCTCTAGACGTGCCGGCGGGAAGCCCTTTTTCTGTGTAAGCCAGATACTTGACGATATGTTCATTCAGAGCGGCTTACCTGCTTTTGCCTACGGAAGGAGTCGAGGCCTCTGTGACCGCTACCATCCACCAAGCTACCGAGAGCTCGTCAGCGAGTATCCGGATTGGCTCTACGCTTTTTCCCTTTTCGAGAGCCGATAAAGAGAGTGCTTCAGTAAGAGTCGCCTGAGCCTCTGGGCGTTGGACGCCTACCGATTCGTGAGCGGGCGAATCCCCTCTTGGCTAATCCGGTAGCGCCTCTCTGTCAGCGCGCCTTGGGGGTTCCCTTCCTCGTCAAAGGTCATCTGTACGACGCCGTCGTCCAGCAGCTTCATGCCGTGGCTCACGAAGCGGTAGCTCCCCTCGAACGGACGCTCTTGGTGCGCTGCGATCTCCCTAAAAGTGCCACTGAGAGGGTCCTGACGAAGCAGGATTAAGCAGTCGCGGCAACACACTTCCCCGCCAGCGAACAAGTCCTCGCCACCCTCGATCTGAGTCGGCAATAGCAAGAGCGTTCGCTCCTTGTCGGCAAAAACAGGCGAGTACATGAGGTACTTGAAGGGAGTGGTCACCCTAATAGGCAACGTGTGCTCGTATCCACGCGCACTGAGAACCTCTGAGGGATAAGGCTTGTTAAGGCCCCTGCTATCTGGCCCCCCGAGCCCCTGCTCCAGGAATAACGTTTCAGTGAGCGGGCGCTTTGGCGATCCGCTCGAATTTCATGTTATCCG
>CAZZJR010000131.1:0-4346 GCA_964654585.1 uncultured Bdellovibrionales bacterium | reverse complement strand
ACCGCGACCTCCACGGGCGGCCGGATGCCCCCGCCGACCTTCTTCCAGCCGACGATCTCGAAGCCGCCGGGGTAGCGCTCGTGCGCCTTCTGCAGTGCGTGGCGTTCCGATCGACCCAGGCAGCGTGTTGGTTCCGTCACACCGTCTCCTTCATGATCCCGATGCCACGGGATCCATCTCGAGTTCGCAGTCCTGCGGTATCTCGCCCTTCGCGAGCACCGTCACATCCCCCAGTCGTCCACGAAGCGCGCGGCTCACCACGCCGCGCATGCGGTCGGGCGTCACCACCACCGCCGGCGCACCGCGCTCGAGCAGGCGACGGAGCCCCGGCGCCGCGCTGCGCACCAGGCGCTCCGCGATGGCCGCCTCGGGCACCACGCTGCGCTCGGCGGCGCGCAGGGCCGCGTCGCCTTCCAGCGCCTCGGCGCCGATCCAGACCGCCTCGATCGATCGACGGCCCTGCCCCGCCTGGCGGATGAGCCGCTCGCAAAGCTCGCGCGCACCGACCGCGCGGGCGCGCCGAACAGCCTCGTCCGGATCGCGCGGATCGGCGCCATGCACGGCCTCGGCGATGCGCTCGAGATCGCGAACGGGCAGTCCCTCCCGAAGCAGAGACTGCAGCAGGTCGCGCAGCCGGTCGAGCGGCCAGGCGGATCCCGACACCAGCTCCGCGGCGCGCGGCGCGCTGCGGCGGAGTCGGTCGAGCATGCGACCGGCCTCCTCGATGCTGAGCAGTTCCCACGCCCGCCGGCGCAGCACCTCGTGCAGGTGCGAGGCGAGCACGCTGGCCGGATCGGCGGCGGCGAATCCACCGGCCTCGGCCGCGCCGCGCTGCGCCGCCGGCACCCAGACCGCGGGCAGCCCGTAGGCCGGTTCCGTGGTCGTCTCGCCCTCGATCTGCGGGGTTCCACCGCGGGGATCCATCACGAGCACCGCATCCGGTCGAAGCGACCCCGCACCAGCGACGGCATCGCGCAGTCGGATGCAGTAGCCCAGGGGGTGCAGTCCGGCGTCGTCGCGCACCCGGACGGCGGGCACCACCACGCCCAGATCCTGCGCGAGCCGACGGCGCACGCCCGCAATTCGGTCGAGCAAGGCTCCGGGCCCCTCGCCGGCGATCGACAGCAGATCCAGGCCAAGGTCGATCGACAGCGGCTCGACGGCCAAGGCCTCCTCGACCGTCTCCGCCGCGGGGCGGATCGCACCACCGGCGTCGGCCGCCTTGCGGATCCTCGTGGTCCACACCGCCGCACCAGCCACCAGCGCCGACGCGCCCAGCAGCGGAAGCGCCGGCAGTCGGGTGAAGCTCAGCGCGGCGAGCAACGCCGCCACCAGCCACAGCGCGGCAGGCCGGGCCGCGAGTTGGCGCGGAATCTCCTGACCCAGGCTTTCACCGCTGGCCGCCTTCGCGCTCACCAGGCCGCTGGCGGTGGCGACCAGGAAGGCGGGAATCTGCGTGACCAGTCCGTCACCCACGGCCAGCAGCGCGAAGGCGCGAAGGCTCTCCGACGCACCCCAGCCCTTCTGCAGCACGCCCACCATGAAGCCGCCGACGATGTTCACGACCACGATCACGAGTCCGGCGATCGCGTCACCGCGCACGAATCGGCCGGCGCCGTCCATCGCGCCATGGAAGTCCGCCTCGCGGAGCAGGTCTTCGCGGCGACGCCGAGCCTCCGCGGCGTCGATCGCGCCGCTGGCGAGATCGGCATCGACGGCCATCTGCCGGCCGGGCAGCGCGTCGAGCGCGAATCGCGCGGCGACTTCGCCCATTCGCACCGAACCTCGCGTGACCACGACGAACTGCACCACCACGAGCATCGCGAAGACGCTCAGGCCGACCACCGGATTGCTGCCCGCGCCAAGCAGACCGAAAGCCTCGATGATGCTGCCGGCGCTTGCCGCGGCGGTCGTCGCCGAATCGGCGCCGGTGCCCAGGATCAGCCGCGTGCTCGCCACGTTCAGCCCCAGTCGCAGCAGCGTGGTGCCGAGCACGAGCGCGGGAAACACGCTGAAATCGAGCGGCCGGCGCATGCTCGCCGCGGTCGCCAGCACCACGCCGCTCAAGGCGAAGTTGACCGCGATCAGTCCGTCCATCGCCCAAGCAGGCAACGGCAGCACGAGCGTGGCGACCAGGCCGACGAACAGCGCGGGCACGAGCCACTCGAATCGCATCGGCCGCGCGCTCACGCGAACCTCCAGGGAAGCCGGGGCGCGGCGCGACGGCGCGGAGCCGGCATCTCGTCGCGAGCCGCCTCGCGGGCTTCGCCGCGAGTCATGCGCAGCGTGCGATCGAAGGCGCGCATGGCGGCGTGCAACTGAAGCAGTCCGAACAGCGCCGTGGCGACCAACGCCCCCAGCGCGGCGCTGCCCACGAACGCGCCCACGGCCCACGCGCCCTCGGCGAGCGGTCGGCGCGCAAGGTCAGGCAGCGCGCCGATCCAGGGTGCGGCGCCGGCGAGACCCCCGATCAGGGCGGCGATCGCGAGCAACCAGCCTGCGAGCGCGGACTTGGCGCGGTGCATGACGGACGGGCGCGCGCCTCGCCGCCAGCCGCCGAACCGAACCCATCCGCCATGGGCGAGCGCGTTCGCGACGAGCGTGGCGACCGTCACCGTCGCCGCAGCGATCATCGCGGGCCAGAGCGCTTCGCCCGCGTGGCCGTCGGGCAGCCGATCAACGCGCATCGAGGCACGCAGCCATGCCTGGGCTTCCAGCGCGACCGGTGCGGCCGCGGCCGAAAGCAGTGCCAGCGCGAGAAGCCCGGCGATCGCCGAAGCAAGCCACGGCGCCCGCGGCCCGTGGCCCGCGGCGACGGCACGCATGCGCCGAGCGGGCGAAGCCTCGATCGACCGCTCCTCGGTGTCGGCAAGAAGCGTCATCCCACCCCCCCGACCGCGAGACGGTCGAGCAACGAGCGCGAGAGCGCACCCTGCAGACCCCAGGCAGCGGCGGCCGAGGCGGCCAGCGTGCCGAGGCCCACGGCCGCGCGGGCACCGAAGCCCCCGCCGATGGCCATGAGCCGTGGCGAGCACCGCACGACCGCACCACCGATCGCCGCACCGGCAAGCGTGACCGCGAGCACGGGAAGGCAGACGCGAAGGCCCAGCGACAACGCTGCATCCAGCGTGCGCGCGACCCCGTCCGCACTGGAGACCCATGCACGACCGTCGCCTGGTACCGAGCGAACCGCCGCCAGCACGACGCCTTCCACGCCGCCGACCGCGACGAACGACGCGGCCGATGCCCAACCAAGCACCGCCTCGGAAGCGTTTCCCTCCGCAGGGCCCGCGGGGGCATAGGTTTCGGCGAGAGCGAGGCCCATCTGCTCCCCGGCAAGCCGTCCAGCGAGCCGAAGCGCCTCCGCCCCGGCGGCGGCCACACCACCGATGCACACGCCAGCGAGCAATTCCAGCGGTGCCCACGACCACCACGCCCCGTCCGGCGCCGGCAAGCCTGCTCCGAGGGGCAACGCGATCAGCGCCGCTCCGGCGGCGAGCGCCACCCGAAGGGCCGCGGGCATGGCGGTGAAAGCTGGAGCGACCGCCGCGGCGCCGGCCGCGCGCAGCATCGCGGGCAGCCCCGGCAGCAGCAACGGCATGAGCGCGGTGCCGCTCATCCGCCCCCCCAGCAACGCACGGCGAAGTCGACGATCTTCGCGCTCATCCAACCGGCGAGCAGCAGCGCGCCGGTGGCCGTGACCAGCAGCCGTGGCGCGAACCCCGCCGCGGCGTCGTGCACATTGGCCAAGGTCTGCAGCAGTCCTGAGACCAGACCCGAGGCGAGCGCCAGCAGCAGCAGCGGAAGCGAGACGAGCAGCGCCACGCCGAAGGCCGACTGCAGCAGGCCGATCATGCCGTGCTCGCTCACGCGGCACCCCCTTGCATGACGCCCGAAACCAGGCCCGCCGAGACCATCGCCCATCCGTCGACCGCGACGAACAGCATGAGCTTCAGCGGAAGGCTCACCAGCGTCGGCGGCGTCATGAACATGCCCAGGCTTGCGAGGGTGGCGGCCACGGCAAGGTCGATCGCCAGGAACGGCAGAAGGATCTTGAAGCCCAGCATGCAGGCGACCCGCAGCTCGTTCAGCGCGAAGGCCGGCACGAGCGTCATTGTCTCGACCTCGCGCCTGGTGGGCGGCGCCGCCGGGTCGACCTTCGTGCCCTTGGACTTCATCACCGTCGCGAGCGTGCCGCCGCCGCCGGTCCGCTCCAGCTGGTCGAACATGAACTCGCGCAGCGGCTGCTCGGCGCCTCGCAGCGCCACCATGGGATCCTTCGCGCTGCCCTGCGCCAGGCTCGACAGCCCGCCCTTCCACGCCGCCTCCAGCGTGGGCCCCATCGC
>CAZZJR010000130.1:1576-4377 GCA_964654585.1 uncultured Bdellovibrionales bacterium | reverse complement strand
TAGTAACATGTCATCTAGAAAAGATTGTTTAACTAACTAAAACTAAGCTATGGTCGCCGCCGTTCGTTGAACGGATTTTTTTGATCGGTGCTCTGCGCAACACGGGCACTGAAACGAAAAACTCGGCCACCGTCGCTGTCCCAATCCCGCTAGCGCGCACGCTCTAGCGCAACGTCTAGAAGAGATTCTCTCGCGCATGTCGCTCCGAGCAGCTGTTGAAAGCGAAGAAGCCGTTGAAATCGGAATCTCACCGCGAGCGGGAACTCGCGGCTTCGATTCAGCTCGAAGCGATCTAGAGCCTGACGCGATGGCCCTGGCGGCGTCCTCGGGCGGCTCGGCATCAGCGCTCCCGATCAAGATCTCGCGTGACGAGATGAACCTGGCCGAGTTCCCGCTGACTGTGCTCTCGAAACGGGCAGACCCTTCGGTAAAAACCCTCGAGTTCAGCGACGTCATCAAGGGCAAGAACGGCGAGCCACTCAGCCGAAAGTGGATTATCACTGGGGCAGACAAGTTCGGGCTGCCGACCTCGTCAGACGACGAGGTGCTGCTGGGGCTCCTCAAGCTCACGGCTGACGAGGGGCTGCAGAGCCGCAAGGTGCACTTCACCCGGTACGAGCTGCTCAGGATCCTGCGCTGGAGCACCGAGGGACGGAGCTACACCAGGCTGCAAAACGCCCTCGATCGACTAAGCGGCGTGCGAATCAAGGCAACCAACGCCTTCTACGACAACGAAACCAAGCTCCACAGCACCCGAAACTTCGGCATCATCGATGCCTACGAGATCAACGACGGGCGAGACACCCACCCGAGCTTTTTCACCTGGAGCGAGGTGCTCTTCAAGTCGTTCCAGGTCGGTTTCATCAAGAAGCTCGACCTTGAGTTCTACCTCGACCTGCAGAGCGCCGTGAGCAAGCGGCTGTACCGGTACCTCGACAAGCACTTCTGGTACCGATCCCGAATCCAGGTGAACCTGTTCGTGCTTGCGCACGAGAAGATCGGCATCTCGCGCAACTATATATACGCCAGCTCGCTCAGGCAGCAGCTTGAGCCAGCGCTCGAAGAGCTGAAAGAGAAGGGCGCCCTGAGCGAGTACGAGTTTATCGGGAAGGGAAAATCGACCGAGGTCGTGCTCGTGGCAGCGCACGCGCCGCGCAAGGTTCTTGCGCAGCAGACAACCGCAGCAGGTTCGACAGCAGCCACAAGCGCAGTAGGGCAGGGGAGGGGAGTGTCAGACTCCGCTCAGCCAAGCGAGAGAGTGCAGCAAATCATCAGCCAGCTCGCCGCGCGCGGCCTGGCCGAGAAGCAGGCGCGCCGGCTCGTTGCAGGGTACGGCGCGGATGCGCTGGCGCGCATAGAGGCGATAATTTCGCACTTCGACAAGCTCGTGGCCTCTCAGAGCCACCTCGTGAGCCGCAGCCCACAGGGCTTCCTGTACCGCGCAGTTGAGAAGCCCTTCGAGTTCACGCTGCCAGGAGATAAGGGCGCAGGGAAAAACGTGCAGCAGGGCTCACTCGCTTTCAGCAGCCCTGACACTCGGCAGGTGCGGCAGGAAGAGGCGCTCGCAAAGGAGAAGCGCAAGGCAGAGAGCTTCAACCAAGAGATCGCCTACCTGACCGAGCGCAAAGAAGCGCTTGAGTCGCTGCGGACAAAAACGGACCAACGCGTCGTTCGGGAGCTCCGAGCTGAGGTCGAGGAAGCCCTTTCGAAGCTTCGCGCCCACATCTCGCCGCAACGGTTCGCAGAGGCCGTGCAGCACGGCGTCGAGCAGCGCCTCCTCGAGCAGAGCGGCTTCCCCGATTTCGATGATTGGTGTCGGGCAGCGAAGTAGCGAGGCTGCCTCGTCTTGATTGTTGGTGCTTCTGAACTGGTAACGGCTGTGGTTTTGGCACCGGCTCCGGCTTCGGTCGCGGCAGCGCACGTTACTGGGTAACTTTATCAGCTTTTCGGGGCCGGAACCGTTCCCGGTGCCGGATGGGCACGCATACGGGTCCCACGACCACCGTAAATCGCAATAGATATCAAACAGTTACCACGCCTAAAGCACCGCTCCAGCGAGCCACGCCATAACAACGCGGGATTTGGTAAAAAGATGCCAAGTCTTCGGCCCCTTGGAGGATGTATGCGCCAAGTGATCCTGATAGCTCTCTGCCTGCTCTCACTCTCCACTCTGTCGGGTTGCACCCTCGTTGACCCGGTGTACAGCCACCAGATGGGCGGCTTCCTGATGCGCGGAGACGTGCAGACCGTTCAAGACCCCACCGTCACCGTGAAGAAGGTCTCGAAGCCGGTCTTGGTTGAAAGCTAGCCACCAACCTCGGTTTCTTGCTCCTTGTAAGCGAGCCTCTCCTGCCGCATCTTAGGCAGCAGGAGTAAAGCATATGCCATTCATCTCCCGCGAAATGTTACATCAGCAGCGCGAGGCAGGGCTCGCTCGGCGTAGAGGGCTGTGTGAAGACCAATCGGTTCTAGCTGAGGTGAAGCTAACAGCCGGCAGCACCAGGGAGCACATCGCCCGCATGGACGAGCTACTAAAAGCCCGCTGGAATCACTATGAGGACCTCCGCATTCTCTCGCGTCTGGATGAAGTCTTCGGCGAAAACTGGAAGTATCCGATGGAGCTTGTAGACGCAGCTGCCTCGTACGTTTGGTGCAGAGACCGTGGCGAAACACTGCTGTCGCGAGAAGTCATCCAGCAGCAACGCTGCGCGTACGACGACCTCTGCTTTGCGGTGATGCAGCGCTGCATGCTACAGCTGCTTTCCTAGGGTCCGACGCTTCTGGTCATGGCAGGGCCAGCG
>CAZZJR010000130.1:0-1476 GCA_964654585.1 uncultured Bdellovibrionales bacterium | reverse complement strand
TCCTCTAGAGCGCCTCAAGAAAAGCCTTCAGGTCGTGCTTCTCTGCATCTGTTAAACCGATCGCGAAGCGGTTGTCGTAAAATTGCACGATGTCGAACAGGTCTGCCGAGAATCCGTTGTGCATGTACGGTGAATGCGTTTCTAAGGCCCGCAAGCTCGGCACCTTGAATTTTCCGATATCCGCCCATTTGCCGCTCTTCATCGCTGCTCCCGGATCTGTCGTTTGAATCCGAGCGCCCGTTTCCCTGTTTTTCAGGGTGTAGAGGGGCATGTCCGGCGTTCGCAGAGATGCATCCGAGAGCCCGGTGTTTATCAGCAAGGGACTCGAGTTGCTGCCGACGCCAGGGAGGTTGTGGCAGCTGGAGCACGTGCCAACTTGAACGCCACGGCCAAGGGCGCTTCGCCTGGCTCGAGCTCCCTGGCCGGGCCGGTCGGTGAAGCCCGGAACGTTGGAGATAGTAAAGGCGCGAGTGTTGAAAAGCTTCTCGCCGCGTGCGATCGACTCCTGCCGAAGGTGAGCAGGGGTAGGGGAGATCCTTGAGGCATCGCGCCATGGCCGAAAAAAGGAGAAAACCTCAAGCGGACTTGGAGCGGGTCTTGGAGAGATCCTTCTCCCCGGTGGAGGAGGCGGATTTCTCGCTGCTCGTTGCCGGAATGGAAGGCCCCGACCGCGCAAGAGGCCCTCAGGTCCGGCGAAGGTAGGGAAGCCGTCTAGACGGCCCGCCTCGTTGTCTTCCACCTGCGTCGTAAAGAGGTGCGTCTCAAAATCGAGGATCTGGTTCACCACTGAGCTTGAGGGGGGAGCCGCAGCCTGCATGTGACCGAGCACCGCATCAACGATCTGTGAACGGAGGGCCTGCGCCACATCACCAGACGAGGGCAATTCACGCCCGTCCCACATCACAGTCGACACGAAGCGCAGGTTCGTAGACGGGAGTGGACGTCGGTACGCCGAGACCCTTGTCTCGTTAGCGTAGTTGTACGGGTCATCAACCTTCTCGATGATGAACTCAGCATTTGCGGGGAGCGGCAGTTCAACCCTTATCAGGCCGCGCGTCCTGAGCATCTTCGTGTTCTCGCGCCGAGCCGCAACTGTCGACATGTCGCCATTCGGAGAGTCAGCCCCGTCGACGAGCGCAAAGATGGGGTGCAGCCCGGCTGTTTCGTCGAAGAGCTTCTGTGCGTGCTCGGCGGTGAAGTTGAGCCCCTCAGTGAGGCCGTGGCAGGTGGCGCAGCTTCGGCCGTTAGTTCCGAGCGAACGGAAGAACGGGTTGTTCGTGTCGAACGATGGACGCGTCGTGATAGTGCGAGACACGCCCGTGGCATTTTCAGACTCGATTGCGTTAGCTCCCGAGACAGCTTGCTGCGCGAAGGAGGGCGATGGCGTTTGCGACAGCAGAAAGGATAGTGCGACCAAGAGCACTGCGGCGTGCCCTCGTATTAGAGCAGTTTTGTCGCCTCTCATACGGTACCCCC
>CAZZJR010000129.1:0-4614 GCA_964654585.1 uncultured Bdellovibrionales bacterium | reverse complement strand
AGCGATCGCGCATACAAGTGCGCGAGCAATATGCCCCCCATTCGGCGAAAAGCCGTTTCGAGGCGCAGACGTAGCTGTGGCGTGGCCCTTGGCCCGCTTCCAGGCGCTCATCTTAAATCTTCAAGTCGGCCGCCACCGTCGTAAAATTGAAACATTTCTCAAAAAATTAAGTGCATTAGCTAAAGTGCAGCCGGACTCCCCGTTGCTGCCGATTTCCCTAAAGTCGATGGGGGAAACTGCCGTTACTCCCACTGAGACCTCAGGGACTCCCGGAATGCGGGCAAAATTTGCCCACCCCAGTCGGTAGACCTGGAAATCCGAGGGTCGGAGTGCAGGAATCGCACCAGAGCAGCCCTAGTCAGAAAGACGTTTGAAATCCCTATTAGTGGTAGCGAGCGGATCGAAGCTGTCGTTGTGCGGTGTTGGTTTGTTGACGCGATCTGCGCGCCGTCAGCACGTGGCGCGGCTACGAAGAAGCACCATGTCATTAAAAAGAGCGCCGCTGTATGGTCTGACCTGCAACAGCTGGCCCCGCGCACTCATCTAACTCTATGCAGCGAGCGGCTGATTCACCGAGGTACTGTATGAGCGCCCAAAGCTGCACGCCCAACGTTCGGCGATACGTCGAACAGTGATCTGTGAGAAGGGCGCGACACTAAGCTGCGAGGCTTCCCTCTATGTGTGGAATCGTTGGTTACGTTGGAAGTCGTAATGCACTGCCGATCTTGCTCGGTGGGCTAGAGACTCTTGAGTACCGCGGCTACGACTCATCTGGAATCGCCGTGTGTGTTGACGGCCGAATCGAGATCACCCGCGCTACTGGAAAATTGGCGGAGCTCAAGAAGGCGCTCGCAGCGAAGAGTAAAGTGCCAGAATCCCGTCTCGGCATTGGGCACACACGCTGGGCAACTCATGGTCGCCCCACGGAAACAAATGCCCACCCACATTCAGCCGGTCGAGTGAGCCTGATTCACAACGGGATCATCGAGAACTACCTCGAGCTTCGCGCGATGCTTGAGAGCGAAGGATGCGTCTTTAAGTCAGAGACGGACACCGAAGTTGCAGCACACCTCCTCAACCGTCACCTTGAGCAGGGCTTCAAGCCGCTCGAAGCGATGCGACTCATGTGCGGCGAGGTGAGGGGGAGCTACGCGTTCCTAGCAATCGACTCACAGAGCCCAGACCGCATCCTCGTCGCAAAGAACTCAACACCGATTATCCTCGGGCGCGGAGAAGGGGAGAACTTCATCGCCAGCGACATTCCAGCCCTCTTGCCGCACACCCGGCGCATCGTGGTGCTGGAGGACGGCGACCTGGCTGAGATCACCGCCGACACTATATATATAGAGAACCGTGGCAGCATCGTAAGCCGCAAGGAACAGGTAGTTACCTGGGATCCCATCACAGCCCAGAAGGGCGGCTTCAAGCACTTCATGCTCAAAGAGATCTACGACCAGGCGCGGGTCTTGAGCGACACGCTGCGCGCGCGATTTAACGAGCACGAGGGCGAAGTGGTGCTGCCCGAGCTCGACGCCCTCGGCGCGAAAGCCAACAGCATTAAGCGCGTCGTGCTCGTCGCTTGCGGAACCGCATGGCATGCCTGCCTCGAAGGAAAATTCTTTATTGAGAGCTTCGCCCGAATCCCGTGCGAAGTCGACTACGCATCCGAGTTCCGCTACCGCACCCAGCTCATCGACTCAAGCACGCTGGTGATCGCAGTCTCGCAGTCAGGCGAAACTCTCGACACCCTCGGCGCGCTCGAGTGCGCAAGCGGGAAGGGGATAACGCTCGCAGTGTGCAACGTCGTGGGCGCATCAATCTGCCGGAAGGCAGAGATGGTACTCTACACCCACGCCGGCCCAGAGATCAGCGTTGCATCGACGAAAGCCTTTACCACGCAGCTCGTAGCGCTCGAGCTTCTTGCGCTCTACCTCGCCGAGAAGCGCGGCACGATGACCGCAGAAGCGCGTCGCGCGATGTTCCAGTCTCTCGTTCGTTTGCCGAGCGCAGTTGGGCAGGCGCTACGCACCGACAGCGCCGTTGCCACAGCAGCGAAGCAGCTCGCCAGCGCGCGTGACTTTCTCTTCCTCGGTCGCGGAACGTGCTACCCGATCGCGCTTGAAGGCGCACTCAAGCTAAAGGAGATCTCGTACATCCACGCCGAAGGGTATCCCGCCGGCGAGATGAAGCACGGGCCAATCGCCCTGATCGACGAGAGGATGCCGGTCGTGATGATCCTCCAGCGCGAAAAGCAGACCTTTGAAAAGAGCCTCTCTAACCTCAAGGAGGTTGAGGCGCGCGGCGCCCGAGTGGTCGTTGTGACCGACGCACCGCCGGAGCAGTCGCTCGGCGTAACCCCTGAAGCGATCATCCATGTCCCATATATCTCGCCAGAACTTAGCCCACTTCTGCTCAATATCCCGCTGCAGCTCCTTGCCTACCATGTGGCGGTAATGAACGGCACGGATGTCGATCTGCCGCGCAACCTGGCTAAGTCCGTTACTGTCGAATAGCACAGAGGGAATGCACAAAAAGAGACTCTCTTTGTTCGAAGCGAAGGGAAAATATTAACAAAGAGAGCAGCGAGGGCAGAGAGGGAGGGGCAGCGTTTTCATTCTCCCCCTCGCCGTTCTCGCCGCTCTCTTTGTAAACAAAAAGACACTCTCTTTGTTCGAAACGAGGGGGGATATGAACAAAGAGAGCAGCGAGGGCAGAGAGGGGGGAGCAGCGTTTCCTTCCCACCCCTCGCTGCTGTCTTTGTGAACAGAGCAGAGGGCGGGGCAAGCCAGCAAACCCAACCGTTTCAGCCCCTTCGCTCGACCTACTTTAAGCTCGTTAAAATAGCCAGAAAAATTAACTGATTAGCGAAGTTTCCCCGTTGACGGTGCCGCGTCCTAGGCTGTACCTTGGTGGCATCAAGTGGGAAAAAGTGGGAAAATACCCCACAAATCCTGCCTGAGCGGTTTTTGGTTCGTTAGTTGTAGTGGTTACGTTTCTCTCCAAGTGCGCGGCGGGTAGCAGATGAACGACAGTTCTCTCGATGAAAAGTCAGGGGAGCGGGAACGCAGCATTCCCGTTAGTCGTCCGTCTAAGCGCCCGCCGCTCACCTCCTTTCGTGGCAACTGTGTTCACGCGCTAGACGACAAGGGGAGGGTCAGCCTTCCGAGCGATTTTCGCCGGGTGCTCGGTGACAAGGAGCAGCGCGGGGTCGTCCTCACCAACTACGTCTCAGAAGGATCTCGCTGTGTCGAGGGCTTCGCGCTCGATGCGTGGGAAGAGTTTGAGTCGCGACTGCGGGAGAAGAGCCGCTTCAGCAGCAAGCTGCAGCGCCTTGAGAATTTTTATTTGAGCCGCGCCAGCGAGTGCTCGATAGACGGCACAGGGCGCATCCTCGTTCCGTCGTACCTGCGGGCGTACGCCGGACTAGACAAAGAGGTGGTGTTTACCGCCTCGATACACGGCTTTCGTATTTGGGACAAAAGGGTTTGGGACACCATCTTTGCGGCCTCAGAGCAGGCCCTTTTGGATAACCCGGACCTCTTTGCGGATGTGGATGTATGAGCGAAGCAGCCGGGAACGCAGTGCATGTTCCCGTCATGCTCAACGAAGTGATCGAAGCGTTGGGAGCAAAGGGCGGCGGAATGTTTTTGGATTGTACCTTCGGAGGGGGCGGGCACACCCGGGCGATCTTGGACGCCAGCCCTGACTCCTGGGTCGTCGCGATGGATCGGGACGCTCGCGCCCTTGAGCGTGGAAGCCGCTGGGCCAGCGCCTACGGCGACCGGCTTGACCTCGTACACGCACCGTTCTCAAAGGTCGCAGAAGCCGCCAGCGGGCGGGTCTTCGACGGTGTTTTGGCCGATCTTGGGATGTCTACTGACCAGCTCGTAGAGGGGCGAGGCTTCTCTTTCTCCGACTCTGGGCAGCTCGATATGCGCATGGATGAGTCAACTGGCATGACCGCGGCCGATTTCGTCAATACGTCCTCAGAGCGGGAGATATTCCTGGCTCTGGCCGAGGGAGGAGTAGGGAAGAACGCGCGGGCTATCGCCAGAACCCTTGTTTTCCACCGCCCATTCACATCCCCGAAAGCGCTGGCAGACGCGGTCAAGGCTAGCCAGCTCGGGAAACGCTCCCAGTCGCACGTTCACCCTGCCACCGTTGTGTTCCAGGCCCTTCGTATGCACGTCAACGATGAGCTGGGGGAGGTCAAGAGGCTCCTCGACGCGGCTCCGTCGGTGGTCAAGCAGGGCGGAAAGCTCGCTGTCATCACCTTTCATTCGGTCGAAGACCGAGCGGTGGCGAGCCGCATGCGTGAGTGGGACTCGGCTGGCAGCTATCCGGCGAATTGGCGCGGAATTCGGGCGGAAAAACGGATCGGGCGAGTAGTGAACAAGGGTGCGGAGAAGCCCTCTGACGAAGAGGTCTCTCGCAATCCAGCATCGCGCAGCGCACGTCTCCGGGTGTTCCACTTCGGAGAGAGTTTTTGAAGTAAAAAAAATGAATCAGCCTTCACTTTTGGTAGGGACAGAATTGTTAATTGTTTGTACATTTCTCTGAGAGGATTTGGTTATATGGCAGTGTGTTTGCAGTATCAGTCGGTTTACGTAAGGC
>CAZZJR010000128.1:0-4694 GCA_964654585.1 uncultured Bdellovibrionales bacterium | reverse complement strand
CGCCAGCTCTCTAGCCCCTACAGTGGCGAAGTGTTGGGCAGCATTCACCCCGCTTCTTTGGCCGAGGCCGACCGGTGCGTCTTGGCGGCGGCGAGCGGGCACGAGGCGTGGCGCCAGGTTCCCGCCAAGGAGCGTGCGGCGGTGCTGCTCAAGCTGCGCGAGGTGATACTGCGAGATATCGAGAAGCTCTCTCATAGCGCTGCGCGCGAGTCGGGGAAGCTCGTTAGCGAGGCCCGTGCCGAGGTGCTGAAAGGGGTCGAGGTTCTTGAGTTCGCGGCAAGCCTGCCGAACAGTGACCTCGGAGGAGCACTTGAGGTTAGCCGCGGGGTAACATGTGAGTATCGCCGGGAGCCGCTCGGAGTCACCGTCGGGATCACGCCGTTCAACTTTCCGGCGATGGTGCCGATGTGGATGATTCCGATTTCGCTCGCGCTCGGAAACTCGTTCATCCTGAAGCCCTCTGACAAGGTGCCGTTTACAGCGACGTTGCTCGGCGAGCTCATTCTAGAAGCGGGCTTTCCGTCTGGGGTTTTCTCTGTCCTTCACGGTGGCCGAGAGGTCGTCGAGCATCTGGCGAAGCACCCAACGGTCGCGGCGCTCGGTTTTGTCGGCTCATCGGCTGTTGCTCGCGCCGTGTACACTGCCGCAACTGGCTGCGGAAAGCGCGCCCTGTGCCTCGGCGGCGCGAAAAATCACCTGATCGTGGTGCCTGATGCTGACCCCGCAGTCACGGTCGACGGAGTTGTTGCATCGTTCACCGGCTGTGCCGGCCAGCGCTGCATGGCGGCAAGTGTCTTGGTTGCAGTTGGTGATGTGGAGCCGCTCTTGGGGCAGGTAGAGAGCGCTGCCGCAAAGATGCGTTTGGGCCTCGACATGGGAGCACTCATCGACAAGGCGGCTCACACTCGGCTGACCGCAGCGATCGAGAGGGCTGTCCGTGACGGAGCGACGCTGCGGCTCGACGGCCGGAAGAGCACTGCGCCCGCAGGCTACGCAGGCGGCAACTGGCTCGGCCCCACGATCATCGACAATGCGCAGCCGTCGATGCAGAGCGCCTGCGAGGAGCTGTTTGGGCCTGTTCTCACGATCGTGCGAGTGAAGACGCTCGACGAGGCGCTGGCGCTTGAGCGATCAAGCCGGTACGGAAATGCGCTCTCGGTGTTCACTACCAGCGGAGCAGTGGCGCGCCACGTCGCAGAGCGGGCGTCGTCTGGCATGATCGGAGTCAATATCGGCGTGCCGGTGCCGCGCGAGCCGTTCTCGTTCGGGGGAACGAAGGAATCGAAATTTGGCAGCGGTGACATCACTGGCTCCGGCGGAGTTGAGCTGTGGTCGAACCGGAAGAAGATCACCTCGAAGTGGGGGCTGCAGCCCGACAAGAACTGGATGTCGTAGAGAGACCCAACGCATGGCCGAGAAGAAGAAAGCAGTAAAGCCGATCGTTCTCACCTCCCATCCCACCAGCGCCCCATCTGCTGTTATCCCGATCACGTGGGGTGCGCGCGACCCGATGGCGCGCGGGCCGATAATCGGCACGTTTACTGACTTGCACCACCGCAACTGTATCGGCACGCACTCGGGCGCCTACTCGGTGTACCGTGCGCTCGCGGTCGCTGCGGGGTCGCTTGACCCAGACCACGTTCCTGACCTGACAAACACCTCTCCGACGGTTCGCATCGGGCCCTTTGAGAGCTGGTACGACCCGAAGCGGATCGTCTCGATGGACCCGTGGGGAGCTGATGTCGGCGAGGCGTTCGCGAGCTACATCAAGCAGGGCTACAACATCCAGCCTACGATAGCGATAACCCGGGCGCACATAACGATCCCGGAGGTCGTCTCTGAGGTGGCTGCAGGACGTATCGCCGTTGATGGCGAGATAGTCGGCTCAGCAGGCGACTGCAAAGTTACGAAGGCGGCGATTGAGCCGGTCTGGTACCTGCCTGCGATCGCCGCCCGTTTCCAGGTATCTGAGAGCGAGTTGCGTCGGGCGCTCTTTGAGTACACTGGGGGAATGTTCCCGGAGCTTGTTACGCGTTCTGATCTGCACGTGCTTCTGCCGCCGATTGGGGGGCAGACGGTGTACTTCTTTGGGGACGTTTCTACGATTCCCGACACCTCAAAGGAGCTTACGGTGCGGGTGCACGATGAGTGCAACGGCTCTGATGTTTTCGGCTCAGACATCTGCACCTGTCGCCCATACTTGGTGCACGGCATCGAGGAGTGCATCAAGACAGCCCAGCGCGGCGGATGTGGCGTGATAGTCTACAACCGCAAAGAGGGCAGGGCGCTCGGCGAGGTGACGAAGTTCTTGGTGTACAACGCTCGCAAGCGCCAAGAGGGTGGAGATCGCGCAGACATGTACTTCCACCGCACCGAGTGTATCGCTGGAGTTCAGGACATGCGCTTTCAAGAGCTGATGCCCGACGTGCTGCACTGGATGGGCGCAAGGCGGATCGATCGGCTGGTCTCAATGAGTGACATGAAGTACGACGCCATTACGCGCTCCGGGATTGAGGTGGCAACCCGCGTGTCAATCCCCGAGGGCAGAATCCCGGAAGATGCACGGGTAGAGATGGACGCAAAGAAAGCTGCCGGGTACTTCACTGAAAAAGCGGCTCCAACGAAAGAGGAGCTCAAGAAAACACGAGGAAGAGGGCTTGAGGAGTAGTCGATTCTCTACTCAAGGGTGAGCAGATGAAGAGAGAAGAAGCTATAGCGTACATGATGAGCCCTCGCGCTGTGCGAGAGCGATGTGGGCAAGTTTTCTCGCTGGCGAAACGCGGAGAGCTCTCGCACTTCGTCTTGCACGAGGTCCGCTTGCCTGCAGTCGTAGCAGCGGTTTGGGAAGAGACGAAGCTCAACTACCCCGACGGGAAGGTGCCCTTCCACAGCCGCTGGCGTCACTTCGGTGCGGGCGGAGTTCCGCGAGAAGCTATTCTCGACGCGAAGCTAGCAAGCCTGCCTCCAATTGAGCGCGCACGAGCCAAGATTGAGCTCGCCATTGTGAGCGTACTGCTGGACGCCGGCGCTGGAGACGCGTGGACGTACCGTGATGCTGATGCGCGGCGCAGCTTTGGCCGCTCTGAGGGGCTGGCGGTTGCTTCGTTTGACTCCTTTGTGCGCGGGCTCTTCGGAGATGGACCCCTGCGAGTCACCGCGCAGAGGCTGTGCGAGTTATCGGCAGCCGCTCTGGGCGAGGCATTCCAGGTCTCCGAAAAAAATCCGCTGCCCGGTCTCGACGGCCGCGCAGACCTGTTGCGCCAGCTCGGGCAGGTCATCAAGCTCAACCAAGAGGCCTTCGCAGGCGCTCCAGGGCGGCTCGGCGGGATGCTTGAGCCGATAGCAGCTCTGGCAGGTGCGGACGGCACGCTAGGAGCGGAGAGCCTCCTTGTATTTATCCTCAAGACCTTCGGGCCGATCTGGCCGGGACGGATCTCAATCGGGGGGTGCGCCTTAGGTGACGTCTGGAAGCACTCGCAGGTTGTGGGGCCCGGCGAGACAGACAAGCTGGTCGCCTTCCACAAGCTTTCGCAGTGGTTAACCTACTCGCTACTTGAGCCGCTGGCAGAGGCAGGAGTAAGGGTCGTCAACGTCGACGGGCTGACCGGGCTCGCGGAGTACCGAAATGGCGGGCTCTTCGTTGATTCAGGAGTTCTCGAGCTGCGCGACCCGTCCGAGGGGCTCGTCCGCCACCATCCTTCAGCTGAGCTTGTGGTTGAGTGGCGCGCCCTCACCGTGAGCCTGCTCGATCAGCTTGCAGCACAGCTCCGCTCCCAGCTTGGTCTTTCGAACGAAGAGCTGCCCCTCGCCAAGATCCTGCAAGGAGGAACGTGGAGCTTAGGGCGCAAGCTGGCTGCAGAGCGCCGGCCACACGCCACGCCGCCTATTGGGATCGAGAGTGACGGCACCGTATTTTAGGCGGTGACGAAGGGGGACTGGGGCACGTACACTAGGGTTATCCGCATTGACGAGGCGAAGCATGAAGCAGCACCAAGTAACAGTCGTGACTCACCCTCTGGTTCAGCACAAGCTGAGCTTGATGCGCATGGAAGAGACCCCGAGCGCAGAATTCCGGCGGCTGCTGCGGGAGTTGAGCATGCTGCTGGCGTACGAGGTTACGCGCGACCTGCCGCTCACTAAGATCGATATCAAGACCCCGGTCGTCGCTACGAAGGCGCCGGTGATTGACGGCAAGAAGATCACCCTCGTTTCTATTCTCCGCGCAGGCAACGGCATCCTCGATGGCATGCTTGAGCTTATTCCGTCAGCTCGTGTGGGGCATATCGGCATATACCGCGACCCCCAGACCCTGACCCCGGTCGAGTACTACTTCAAGATGCCCCCTGACATGAACCAGCGCGACGTTATTATCGTTGATCCGATGCTAGCTACTGGCAACTCTGCGGCAGCAGCGATTGGACGGATTAAGGAGCTCAAGCCACTCTCGATCAAGTTTGTGTGCCTAATTGCGGCCCCTGAAGGGGTGGAGCTGCTGCGTGACGAGCACCCAGACGTTCCGATATACACCGCCTCCGTCGACGAGAAGCTAAACGACCACGGCTACATCGTGCCGGGGTTGGGAGATGCGGGGGACAGAATCTACGGGACGAAGTGAAATTCTTCCGCCTTTTAAGCCACTACGGCAAGCAGCGAACGGGCTGTTGAGCTGCCGGAACGGCGCGCATCATGCGCTA
>CAZZJR010000127.1:0-4805 GCA_964654585.1 uncultured Bdellovibrionales bacterium | reverse complement strand
TCCTCCTGCACTTGCACTGAGTTCCTAATCCTCATCGGCGTAGTCCGACGCGGTTATCGCGGCCGTTCCGGCGGAGTTTGTTGATTATGAGTAGGATTAGGAGTTGTTGCAGGTGCAGGAGGAAGACAAGGATAAGGATATACGCCGAAGGGTCAGGGCAAAAAGGAGCGAGAGACGATCCCCTCTTCGGCCTACCGCCGGCGCAGGAGTGCCCGGAACTTCTCTGCCATGCGGTACCCCCAGGAACTCTTGACCTCCTGAAGTTCGGTCTCGGCCTCGGCGACACGATCGGCGAGCGCGGACCCCCACTCTTCGGATGCGAGGTAGCGGCGGCGGATCTCTTCCACCATCCCCTGGAGCTTGCGGCCCTCCTCTCTCATCTCTTGGCACATAGCGCCAACTGAGTGGTACTGCTTCAGCACGAGGTCGAGCTCAGCTTCGCGAACGCGCAGCGCCTCTTTGCCTTCCTGAAGCTGGCTCTTGAAAATGTCCTCTGCGTTCGAAAGCTCAACGCGGGCTTGGCGCTCGCGATCCGCCAGCTCGGCGATCTTGCCGTCGGCAGCGACGAGCGAGTACTTGTAGTCTTTGACCGAGTTGACGTACGGCTGAGAAGCTTCAAGCAAGGCTGGGAGGATCTCGTGCTTCACGACGCGCATCGAGTGAACGCCGCACCCCTTCTCGCTCACTCGCTCCCCTGCTGGCTGCTCGTCGCTCGTGAGGCAGAACTGCTTGACGGGAGCCCCCTTCCAGAGAACGGCGTGAACTGCGTGGGCGTGAGCGAGTACGAGCCAGCCCGGCGCGAGCACGTGCTCAAGCTGCTCGGAGTGCACAGCTCTCCACCATGAATCGAGCTCCGACGTTGCAAGCTCTGAACAGCGGTAGAGCTCCTTCACAAGCGGGAGCCACTGAACGCGCTGCTCACGCGCCACCCGAGCATCAACCAGCATGCGAGGTGCGGCGTGGTGCGGGAACGAGAGGTAGCTCTCGAAGCTTGAGAAGCCTGAGCTAGTGAGGGCGTGCTTCAGCTGGTCAAGCGAAGCGCCCTTGCCGCGGATCTGGTCGGCTGACGGCTCAAGGTGCGAGCCTCCGGGGCTGTGCAGCGTGTTGCCAACCGCCAGCACAAGGGTGCCGGTGGGCTTGAGCATTTTCTTGCACATCGAGAGGAGCTGAACCCCCGGGTCGAAGTACTCGCTCTGAACGAGCACCGGGTCGATGCAGATAACGAAATCGAAACGCTTGTCGTCGACGACGTTCTCGAGGAAGCCCGAAACGACTTCAACGTTTGACATCCCCTTGCAGCGGGTGCGAGCGCACTCGGCTAGCTCTTCGGAGGTCTCAAGGGCCACGACGTGGAACCCGCGCTCACCGAGGTAGCGGGTCAGAGCACCGCCTCCGCACCCTACTTCGAGGATACGCGCTGCGGGCGGGATATCGAGGGCACGCACGATGGCGCTGCGAAACGGCGTTATATGATACCAGCACCGCTCGTGGAGCGCGCGCTCAAGGAGTTCCGGGGAGAGAGCGCTCAGGTCTTCGGCCCCTTTTAGCAGGGCCTCGAGGGTAGACCCCTCGCCGTGTGGGCGCTTCGAAATAAGGAGTTTCTCGGGATTTGACTGGTCCGGAGCCACTCCAGCTCTCTTCCCAGCATCAATTATCCCCGGAAACTGCGCGTACGCCACACTCATGCGCGCGACTATAAACAACCAAACAGATTGTAGAAAAGGGGAAAATCATATTCTCGATATTTTTTCTTTCGACAGTCGGGCGGCAGGTCCGCACTGCGGGCCTGAAGGCGCGCGAACGCATACCCACCGACGGGCTCAGGCCGGGTCCAATACCCACCCGGCGAAATCGCTTTTCAGCAGATCCGCCAGCACGAAACAGCTTTGAGACGCCTCGCTTCACAGAGGATTTGCCCCCAATCTCCATCTGAATTCTCTTCCGCAGTTCAGCCGCAGCCAAAACCTGTTTCAGGCGCGGGGGTTATAGTATCTCCCGGTTAGAGCAGTCCTTATCTGGCGCCTTATCGCTATGGCTGAGCCGGAGAGATCCCGTACCTTGAGAGAGTGAGAGCGACACCGCACAGCAGCCGAGACATGCGATGACCGGGCAGCAAGAAAACCTCGATGTGTACCGCGATCTTCATCGAGGATTTCTCGTGCTTCAGCGGCGGATGCGCTCTCTGCGCTCGCAGCTCGACTTCCCGCTCGACTCTATCTCAGCAATCGTCCTGCTCTGGATCGGCTACAAGCCGGTGCTGCACTTCGGCGAGCTGCAGCGCACGCTGCACATTCCCAAGGCGAACCTCTCTCGGCTCATGCAGAGCTTAGTCGAGCGCGGCTACGTTGAGTCGAGCGTCACAGAGTCTGACACACGCAAGAAGCAGTTCCAGTACACGACTAAGGGCGCGAAGCTCCTGGCGCAGCTCGACACGATCAACAACCGGCTCGTGCGGCTTGGCACCTACCCATTGTCTCGTGAACAGATTGCGTCTGCCACAGCCGCGGTTGCGGCGATCGCTACGGGGCTCGGCGCGCCCGCCGACGCTGGGCACCCGGGCGAAGAGCCGCTCTTCACCCAGATCCGTCGACTGCTGCGCGTCAGCGGGATGATCGGCTCAGACTACCTGGGGTGTGGACACGAGATCATGCTCTACCACGTCTTCTCTGAGCTTGGCCGCAAAGCACAGCCGATCCCGCTCAAGTTTTTCCTGAAGGCGCTCCAGATTCCGCCAAGCTCTCTCTCGCGCGACATCTCAAAGCTCGTGACGAAGGGCTGGATTGAGAAGGTCTACTCGCGCTCTGACCGCAAGCAGCTCCTCTTGCGTCTCACCGAGAAGGGCATGAAGCACTACGAGCAGTGCGAGGCGTTAATGGCAGAGAAGTATCGCGGCGCCCTGCAAGGGATCCCGCTTGAGACGATTCAGGAGTGGATCACGGCGCTCGCCCCGCTCGAAGGGCTTGAGCCGCCGATGATCGACGAGGCGCCAATCGTCGCCGAGCGCTGTGAGTCCGATATGGCGCTGCACGCCGCGCGGACCTTTGTCGTTCAGGAGCTGGTGCGCGCCGGGCAGCGCGCGCCCGCCCCCGATGCGATTATTCCAGCCGACCAGGAGTGTATTGCTGTGCGCGAAGCAGGCTGCCTGATGGCGATCGCTTTCGCGCCGAAGGAGCAGAGAGGCGCAGAAGCGATCTTCTCGTCGGTAGTGCTCTCGCACGAGGTCTCAACGGAGAAGTTTGCGCGCGCAATCGTTGCGAAGGCCTCCGAGCTGCTGCGTGGGTCGCCCCTCTCGGCGAAAGTCGAAAAGTCAGTTTCAGGCCACCCATTTCTGCCCAAGCTCACCTTTGGGCGCAGCGATAGCCGACCCAGCGGCAACAAGGGGGGTGTAAGGCGCTCACAGAGACCGGATGAGTCGGCTTGAGGGCGTCCGACGGGGTGGTCGAGTCCTCCTACCGTGAGGGGGCAGGTGCGGGCCCGTTTACATGCCGGTGTTCGAGATGGTCTGGGAGCTTCGGCTAGCCCCTGCATCCCTTAAAATGTCTTGCGATTAGTTGAGCTTGCGTTCGCGGAGGCGGGCGCCAACCTTTACGCGCCGCGGCCCAGATGGGCAACGGGATAGGGACCCCAGCTAAGCTGGAGAAAGCACCCCATTTTGCGCTACTATCCGGGCGATGTCCTCAGACCCAAACTCATGGAAGCAACGTCGCCCCGAGCACGTCGCCCCGAACCGAAGTTACCGTAACCGCTACGGAGCTGCACAGCTCGCCGACCAGCAGGTCGAGGCGGCTATGCGCGAGATGCGTGAACGCTTCGACCGCGTGGAAGCCAACCCGCGGGACCGTAACGTCGCCAACGACGCGGTCGGTTACGCGTGGCGAATCCTGACCTACCTCGGCTACCCCGACTTTGACGCCATCCGCTCGCTTCACACAGAGGATTGGCCAACCGCGTTCGAGCCGAACCTGCACGGACTCGTCTCTCTAGCCCTCGAAACGATCGGCTGGCACCACTTCGGGCTGAGGCGTTACGACATCGACCGCACCGCGCGCATCTTCGACCGCGTCGCAGAGCTTACGCCACACAACCAGCGCGCCCTTGAGCGCTTCGCAATCGTCGCCAACGAGATTCAGCCGGAGCACATCGGCGGGCTGGCGAAGTTCCCGAAGAAGCAGAAGGAAACCGCGCTCGGGTACAAGCTGCAGTGCAAGCGCAAGGTAGACGAGATCCTGCAAGACGTGTTCGGCATCGGCGAAGGGCACCTGATGGGACAGAGCGAGCCATCCGTAGCTGCGATGCTCCCCTCGCTCAAGGAGCGCGACCGCCGCTTCGTGTTCAATATCCTCGGGCACCTCTCACGGATGAACAGCGTGATCGGCGACTTCTTCGAGAACGGCACGATGCTCAGCCTCGGCATGGGAGCAGCCTGCTGCCAGCTAGAAATCCTCGGCTTCCCACGCGACGTCCATAACGTGATCCCGATCTGCCTGAGCCGCCTTGACGAAGACTCCTCCGGACAGGTCGCAGGCGAAGAGACCCAGATCCTGTGCGAGATTCTAAAAGTCATCGCCACCATCTCTGCCTCAAAAGCGCGGATGTTCAACAACCAAGGCGCCGCACGACGGGTGAAAGAGGTGCTAGATCTTGTGGCGAAGATCGAGCAGAGATTGGCTGAGGGCTGAGGTTGTTTCGAGGACTACCGGCTACCGCCGGTAGCGGTTTTTTCTTCGGAGGCCGGAACCGGGGCCGTTCCCGCTAACCGTCGCTCAACCCGGGCAACGCTTGCGGAACAAGCGCCTATCGGCGAA
>CAZZJR010000126.1:0-4935 GCA_964654585.1 uncultured Bdellovibrionales bacterium | reverse complement strand
TCACCTCCGCAGCGACTGCGGCATGGTGCTTCGCACCTCGACCATGTTCGAGATGAACGACGCGCGCAAGGCCAAGGCGCCTCGGGCCTGAGCCGCGCGTGACCGACGCGCGCATCGGTGAACTGGCGGGGTTGGCCACGGCCGGCCTCTGGGTGGTTTCCAGCCTCGCATTCACCGCGGCAGGACGCTCGCTGGGCGCCACGCGGGTGAACCTGCTGCGAACCGTGGCCGCCGCGCTGGTGCTGCTCTGCATCCAGTTCTGGCTGCGCGGCGGATGCTGGCCCGACATGCAGGGTGGCGCGGCGATCTGGCTCGGCCTGAGCGGTCTGATGGGCCTGACGATCGGGGATCAGTTCCTGTTCACGGGGTACGTCATGCTCGGCCCGCGCCTGGTCAGCCTGCTCATGACGCTCGCACCGAGCATGTCGGCGCTGATCGCCTGGGCGGGCTTCGGCGAGACCATGGGCTCTGCCAGCGTCGCAGGCATGCTGATCACCACCGCGGGCGTGGCGAGCGTGGCGCTCGGCCGCGCGCCGGAGAACGCACCGCACACCGCGGCGGAGCGACGCAAGGGCCTGCTGTTCGGTCTGGCGGCGGCGCTCTGCCAGGCGCTCGGCATGGTCATGGCCAAGCGGGGTCTCGTGACGGGCGTCTCCGCCTTCGACGCGCAGACCATGCGCATGTACGCGGGGGCGGCGTCGGTCATTCCGCTGGCGCTCTTCGTTCGCCACGCCGGACTCTCCTCGCCCGCGCAGCCCAGCCGCCGGGCGTTTGGGGTGCTGGCCGTCGGCGTCGTCTCGGGCCCGCTCTTCGGCGTCTACTTCAGCATGCTCGCCGTCGAGAAGGTGCCCGTCGGCGTCGCGGCGACGCTCATCGGTCTTGTCCCGGTGCTCATCCTTCCTGCGTCGCGCATCATCGACGGTGAGCGCATCACCACGCGCGCCTTGGTCGGTGCGGTCATCGCCGTCGCCGGCATCGCCGTGCTCGCGATGGGCGCGCCGGGTTCCGAGCATGGCTGACATGCATCCGTCGCTGCGCCTGGCCGACCTGGCGATGGGCCTCACCCACGCGCCGCACTTCACCCATGCGCCGTCCGACGCGGTCGCGACCGGCGCGCCGTCCTCGAGCACGGTGGTCGCTCCGCCGATCGAGCGAGCCCCGACAGCGAGTCCCCTGCGCGAGGCGCCGGCGCCTTCCGCCCCCCGCGCGCCCGCGGCCGCGCCGCTGGATCGTGACGGCCGTCAGGCTGCGCTCGACGCCCTGCGTGAGCGCCACGACCGGACCTGCGCGCATTGCACGACGGCGACCGCCCACACGCGCACGGTGTTCGGCGAGGGCGATCCCGAGGCGCGGCTTCTGTTCGTCGGCGAGGCACCCGGGGAGACCGAGGACCAGCTCGGTCGGCCCTTCGTCGGGCGTGCGGGCGAGAAACTCGACGAGATGATCGTGGCGATGGGGCTTCGTCGCGACCAGGTGTACATCGCGAACGTGCTCAAGAGCCGCCCACCCGACAACCGAACGCCGCTGCAGCACGAGGTGGATGCGTGTGGGCCGTTCCTGATCGAGCAGATCCGCATCCTGCGTCCGAAGGTGATCGTGGCGCTCGGCGGGCCGGCCACCAAGTTGCTGCTCGGGACCGAAGTCGGAATCACCCGACTGCGCGGAGCGTGGCAGGTCTGGAAAGCCCCGGAAGGGGATCTCGAGGTCCCGCTGATGCCGACCTATCACCCGGCCTACCTTCTGCGCAATTACACCCCGAAGACGCGGGGCGAGGTCTGGAGCGACCTCCAGGCCGTCATGGCGGCGCTGGGGCTCTCGCGAAGCTGACCTCGGAACAAATTCGGAGGAAATTCGACCTCCCGCGGATCCACGGGGGGCCGCACTGCGTACTCCCTGACACGGCGGGGTCTGCCCGCCGCCAACCGAGCCCCCCACGAGGAGCCTGTCGCGGCACTGCTGCGGCGGGCTCTTTCTCTTTCAGCCCCGTGCCGTCACGGCGAGCGCCGCACACGAGACGAGCGAGCCGCCGTTGGGGTCCCGGACCTGGCGGTAGTCGATCATCTCCACGCCGCCGGGGTTCGAGAGGCGAAGAAGACTTCCCATGTTGCCGAGGCTGCACCAGCGGCTGATGTTGTTCTGGGCGGCGAAGGGCGCCACGAAGGCGACCGGGTCCGCGGCGCAGAAGAGACGCAGACGCTCGCGATCGAGCTGCTGCACCTGCGCGGCGATCTCGTCGGTCACCGGTCCCTGGTCGCCGAACTGCGGGCCGACATGGCTGAGGTCGCTGCTGGCCACGAAAAGCGTGCGTCCCCCAAGTTCTCCGAGGGCCGTGCGAAGCGCCTTCTCGAATTCCTCCGTCGTGGCGCGTTCGCCGTCGTCGGCGATCGGGGGCCGGAGCGGGTCGGGAATCAGCGCCGCAATCACGGGCACCTCCCCATAGAGGTGCTGCAGCCACGGCAGCTGGAGCGCGACCGAGTGCTCGCCGAGATGATCCATCTGGTCGGCGTAGATGCGCTTGCTTCCGAGCGATCGCTCGAGGAAGGCCAGAGCGGCCTTGTCCGCGGGCATCGTTCCAAGCGGGGTCTCGAAACCGAACTCCGTCAGCACCACGCCGTCGCCGATGCCGAAATGGTTCGTGCCGAGCACCACCACCCGATCGGGCTTCGCGTCGGGCGAGAGCGCGCGATAGGCCGACGCGTAGTTGTGCCAGCCGCGTTCGTAGTCGAGGTGGGGGGCCACCACACCGATCACCGTCCCGGGAATCTCGGGGTCTTCCGCCTGCGCCATCCACCCGGCTATGCGGGCGGCAGCTTCCTCGGACTTGGTACCCAGCGTGGACCCGAGCGTGGCACCCAGCGGAAACTTGCCGGCTTCGGTGATGCGGGCCTTCGCCAGACGCTCCAATTCCTCGAAGCGGGGTCCCCAGAGCAGACCCAGCTCGTCCATGCGGGTCACGATCTCCCGGAGGACATTCATCGGAGCCTTGGTCCGCTCGGACAGCTGCGCCAGCGACTCGCGGCCCTGAAACTGAAGGATCAGCGGCAGCACCTGCGGCTGCACCGCCATCGTCTGGGGGGCGAGCATGGCGGGGTCGCGCAGCACCACGATCGGCGGCTTCCCTTCCTGCTGCAGCCCCAGGGGCTGGAAATTCCGGATGTGGGGACGCTCAAGGTGCTCCGGGAGCGGCGCTTCCTGTTCGGTCATGGGGACGGCAGTGTAATGGGTGCGGGGGGTCGGCTCCCCGCGGCGGTTCCGGAAACTGCTCGAACCGCGCTCAGCCACAAGCGTCTCGCGGCCGATGAACCGGGACAGATCGGGGTAGACTGCCCGGTCCGGACCCACGTCACCCGCAAAGGACCACGACATGAACCGACGATTCCTCGCTTTCGTCCTTCCCGCACTTCTCTGCATGCAGCCGGCACTCGCGCTGCAGCAGCCCGCGCCGGCCACCGAGCCGGCCCCGGTGGTGAAGCCGAAGAAGGCGGCCGAGTCGAGCGGACCGGCCGAGGTGGGCGCGGGCGTGAGCCGCGAGGAGCGCATCCGCAATGCCGTCATGCAGACCTCGGCGCCCACGGCGCATGGCGCCACCGACGGCACCCCGACGGGAGGTGCCGTGCAGGCGCCGGTCGACGCCACGCCGGTCGTTCGTCTCGAGCCCGAAGTTCTGGATCTGGGCGAGATGGTCGTCGACACCGCCAAGAGCGGCAAGGTGAAGATCGTCAACATCAGCGACAAGCCCGTGACGATCGCCAAGGCGATCACCAGCTGCGGTTGCACCACCGCGGGCACGCCGAAGGATCCGATCCCGCCCGGCGGCAGCGCCGAAGTCGAGATCAGCCTGAAGCCGGGGCCGAAGCCCGGCGTGCCGCTGAGCAAGCGCGTCACCTTCCAGATCGACGGCCACGCGCCGGCGCTGCTGACGGTGCAGGGCAAGGTGCCCGCCTACATCACCATGACGCCCGACATGCTGGAGGCGCCCGCCGAGGGCAAGACCACCGAGGGCGTGATCAACATGAAGAGCGTCGACAACACGCCCTTCAAGATCACGGCCGTCGTGCCACCGATCATCTCGGATGTCCCCGCCGAGTCGAAGGCGGAGCACAACCTGCATGTGGACTGGAAGGCCTGGGACGAGACCGGCAAGACCATCAAGCTCACCATCAGCACCGACCATCCGAAGGTGCCCTCGCTCAGTTGCCTCATCCGTCGTCCCGCTGGAGCGTCGGCCGATCCGCGGGCCCCGATGGCGCCGAGCCCCGCCGAGCGCGCGGCGAGCGCGCTGGTCACGGCCGCGCGGGCGGGCGACGTGGATCGCGTGAAGAAGGTGCTCGACGAGGGATCGAACATCAACGCGCCGGACAGCGCGGGCGGTCGCACCGCGCTGCACTGGGCCGCGAAGGAGGGCCATCTCGCGGTGGTGCAGCTCCTCGTGTCGAAGGGCGCCGAGGTGAACGTGAAGGATCGCGCCGGCAAGAGCCCGCTCTGCATCGCCGGCGAGAACGGCAAGGCCGACGTGGTGAAGGTGCTCATCGACGCGAAGAGCGACGTGAACATGACCGACCGCATGGGTGGCACGCCCCTCATGTGGGCCGCGGCGCTTGGCACGCCTGAGACCGTCACGCTGCTCATCGAGAGCGGCGCCAGCGTGAACGTGGCGGACAAGAACGGCCTGACGCCGCTGCTGTGGGCCTCGAGCACGGGCGACCCGCGCACCGTGGAGATGCTCGTCGCCAAGGGCGCGGATCTGGCTGCCGCCGACAACCTCACCGGCGACACGGCGCTCATGCGCGCCGCGCGCAACGGCAAGATCGAGAGCGTGAAGGCGCTGCTCGCCGCCAAGGCCTCGGTGCAGGCCCGCAACCGGCAGGACATGACGGCGTGGCTCATCGCCGCGGCGAACGGGCGGGTCGACAAGCTGCAGGCGCTCAAGGAAGC
>CAZZJR010000125.1:0-4978 GCA_964654585.1 uncultured Bdellovibrionales bacterium | reverse complement strand
GCGGGCCCAGCCCGCGCGTCTGCGCGACCTATCAACCATCGAGTCTCATGCACTTTTCACAGAACCAGAGGCTTTCGCCGCTGCCCTGCCCGACGGCTTTTGACCGAAGTGCAGGGTCGGGGAGTTTAACGAAGTCCGGCAGGCTGTCAAGGGGTTGATTCGGCGGAAAACCGCGAGAATCGGGCTTGGGGCACCCGGGGAGCCCCCCCGCCACCGACCCGGAATTCAACCCTTCTTGCCAGCGCCACTTGCGGGCGGTTCACCCGAGCCGGGGCTGGCGGGCTTGCCCGGCGCGGCGCGCTGGGCGAGGAAGGATCGATCGGGGTGGGCCGAGTCCTCGGAGGGCCGACGCACCACGATCTGGGATGGATCCTTTGCATTGGCCAGGACGACCATCATCTGACGGTCGCTGGAGGCGCCCTGGCCATCGGCGCCCTTCTTGCCGGAACGGGCCTGCTCCGCCTCGGCGGCGAAATCGCGGTAGATGCCGATCACGAACCAGTCCGTCGTGAAGTCGACCTCGGATTCCTTGCCGGGCGCGCTCGCCGTCTTCAGCACGCCGCCCACCCGATCGCCCACCTCGATCGTCTCACGCTGCGTGCACCACTGGCCCTTTTCGAGCTTGAACAGGTCGAATCGACCCAGGCCCAGACCCGAGGCACCTTCGCCGGGCATCGCCTCGACGACGAAGAAGTCTCGCGGGCTGCGCGTTCGCACGGTGACCCACTCGCTCGGCGCGGTCAGAACGCCCGACTTCGCCGCCAGCGACTTCTGGGAATCCTGCACCTCGCCTGCACGGCCGAGGAACGGATTGAGAATCGAGAGCAAGCAGCGGTAGCGGTACACCGCGCCAGGCCGCACCTTGAGATCGTGCGCCCAGACCAGGAACCGCTCGCTCGCAGGCGCCGCGCCCGCTCCGGGGGCGCCCGCCGCGGGCTTGGCAAGCTGGTTCACCTGCGCTTCGATCTTCGCGACTTCGGCCTTGGCCTTGTCACGATCCTGCATGAGCGCGCGACGCTTGCGAATGCTCGCAGGCGAATTGGGATCGCCGCCCGAACCGCCGCTCGCGCCGGGGCCGAAGCCGCCCGCGCCCGGAGCGCCGCCGCCCTTGGCGCCCGATCCGCCCGAACCCGACGGTGGACTGCCCGCATCGCCACCGCTGCCACGGCCACGGCCGCCCTTGGCGCCCGGAGGCGGTTCGTTGTAGTCGCCGCCCGCCTCTTCAAGCTTGGCCGCGACCTCGGTGAGGCGTTCCTTGGCCTTCTCGAGCGACTTGCGGGCCGCCGTCAGTTCCTTGCTCTCGCCGGCGGCCGCCCCGCCGCCTGCGGTGCCGCGCGGATCGGATGCGGTGCCCTGCGCCAGCGGCGGGAACGGCGGACGCAGGATGCGCTCCTGCATGCCGGCGTTGGCCTTCATGCGATCGACCACGGCTGAGACATTCGGAAGATCGGCGCCGCGGAAGGTGGCGATGCCCGGAAGCGGCTCGACCTCGACCGAGTTGCCCCACGAGCCGTCGGGCTTCTGCTCCTGCCGCTCGAACTTCACCTCGAGCACGCAGACACTTCGGTCGCGCTGCTGCCACCAGTGCAGCGGCAGCTTCTCACGCGGAGGATTCGCCTTCGGCTCGGCCTTCTCGAGTTCCGCGCGGATCGAGGCAAGGTCGACCTCGGCGACGGGCGTGGTCCAGATGACGTCGGGGTCGCCCTTCGACCAGCCCTCCGGCCGGGCGTCGAGGAACGCGGCGAGCGCGTCGTCCTTGCCGGCGACGATCTTGACGGCGCCGTCGGACTGCAGGATCGGCGCGACCATCTTGACGGGGCCGAAGTTCGGCTCGTGATAGAGCGGCACCGGACGCGAGGCGTTGGAGAAGAGCGAGGCCGCCAGGGCGGGCATGGCCTTCGGCAGCGGGTCGCCCGGCACGGCCGGCTGTTCGAACATGGCGGAGGCGTTCGAGGTGCCCTCGGGAACCGGGGGAATCTCGATGGAAACCTGCGTGCCGCCCTGCGCGGAGGAGACCTCGTCGCTGAGCTTCTTCAGCGTCGGCGCGATCTCGGCGACCGGCGTGTCCTTGCCGCCCATCTTGGCGGGCGAGTTCAGGAAGCCCATCACGTCGACGAGCGCGAAGCCGCCGACCGCGAGGGCGACGAGGCCGAGGATGGCCTTCTCGAAGTGACGCTCGACGATGCTGATGCCCTTCATCGGGTGGGATTCCTGTTCATTCGCCGGCGGAGGCGGGCTTGGCCGACGCGTCGCCCTCGGCGGGCTTCGCCTTGCCGGCGGACTTGATGGTCTTGAGCATGGCCACCGGCATGCGCTCGGTGGTCCAGTCACGGAACCAGACCGACTTCAGCGTGAGGGTGAGCTGGCTGCAGGCCTGCGGCCCGTAGGCATAGCCCTTGCGCAGCGCGTCGAAGGTGTCGGCCGGCTGCAGCTTCACGTCGGCCACGGTGATGAAGTTGCAGCGAGCCAGCTCGTTCACGAGCGCGGGGATCGCGGCCGTCTCGATCACCATCTGCACCGTGGTGGTGCGAACATCGAAGAGCTGGTTCGACACGAGACCGGTGAGGCCACCGGCCTTGAAGTCCGGCGCGGCCTCCTTCTGCGGGTCGATCGGTTCGCCTTCGCCACCCTCCGCGGCGGCCGCGGCGTCGCCCTCGGTGGCCTTGGCGTAGCCGACCGAGTCGAAGTCGACCGCCATCACGCGCTTGATCGGGGACTTCATCGGGCCGCCGGGCTGCTTCGCGTTGAGCGCCTTGAAGGCCTTCATCAGGTCGCCGACAAGCCAGAGATCCCACTGCGATCGGTAGAGGCTGACGAGCACCGCGTTCACCGCGGCGTCGCCCTCGGCCTTGTCGAGCTTCGGCTTGCCGAACCACTTCACGGCCCCGGGGTCGAGGTAGAAGTTGGTGCCGTTGGCGTGATCGACGACGGCCTGGATGCGTGCCTCGCGCAGGGCGTCGAGGAAACGCGGCATGTCGGCGGGCGGCACCTCGGTGCGGGTTCCGATGCGGTTGGCGGCGAAGTACTGCGACTGCGCGCCCATGGCACGGGCGAGCATGTCCGCGTTGCTTGCGGGACCGCGAAGGGCTGGATCCGCCAGCAGCTGCTGGCGCGCGGGCCGGATGAACTCCTCCCACTTCTGCAGCAGGATCTCGCGGGTGGCCTCGTCGGCCTTGACGGGCGCCGGCAGGTAGGCCTCGAGGCCGGGCACGATGGCGTGGCTGCCGCGATTGCGGGCGAGCGCGGCCGCGTACACCGCGGAGGCGGCCTTGCCGAGCTCTTCGTTGTGCGTCTTGATGCGCTCGATGATGGACTGGTTGAGCGCGGTGCTCTCGTCCTTCGAGGTGCCGTCCGGCATGCGGATCGAGATCGTGCCCTTCTTCAGGCCACCGAGGTCGTCGTAGAGCTTCACGCGCTCCTTGACGGTCTTGTCGTTGTCGGCGAGCAGGAAGCCCTGCGCGACGATCGCGCCCACCGGCGCGACGACGATCACGAGTGCGCAGACGATCATCACCCATCGGCGCTTGAGGAACCCAAGCACCTTGGAGAAGTCGACGTTCTTCAGCGCGGACAGGTCGAGCTTGGCGCTCATGGCTTGGCGCCCTCCTCGGCGGGCTTGGCGGCACCGTCGCGCATCTTGATGCGGAACGAGATCTCGCCGCGGTAGACGACGGCCTTCGGGCCGAACAGGTTGGGCGCCCCCTCGAGCGGCGCGAACTGGTCGAGGTCGCCGGAAAGATCCTTTTCCTCGGCCTTCGGCGCGTCCTCGGCCTTGGGGGCCTCGGGCTCGTCGGCGGGCGTGGAGGTCTGGCTCTGGCCGCTCGGAGGCGGCGCCGCAGCGCCCTTGGAGCCGGCGCTTCCTTCACCGCCGCCGAATCGAACGCGGCTGCGGCCGCCTCCCCCCGACGGGGCGGGCGTGTCGCTCGGTGCCGGCGTGGGCGCGGCGGTGGGTGCCGGAGGCTCCTCGGAACCGAGCGCGTTCAGGTCGGCGCCGGGCGCGCCCGAGGCCGCGGGCTTGCCTTCCACCGCGGCGGCGGCAGGCGACTGGAACGGCGTCTCGTCCGACTTCAGCTTGATCGAGGCCACATCGATCACATAGGGCACGCCCTTGCGATCGGCGTTGTCGCGCAACCACTTGCCGGCCGTGTCGTTCAGGAAGGTCGGCGCGGTCTTGTCCATGTTGACGAACTCGACCTTCATGGTCACGTCGATCGCGCGGCTCTTGTCCTCCTCGCCGAAGACGAACGCGCCGGAGAGGTCGCGCAGCGCGAGCAGCCGCATCTTCTTCGGGTCGATCGCCCCGATGGCGGCCGGGCCGTCGGCCGCGAGCAGCTCGGACGGGTTGCCGCTGAGGCTGATCGCGAAGGCGTCTCGCACGATCTGCGGCCACACCTCGCGGGCGCCGAGCATTCGCGCGACATTCGTGGCGGTCGAACCTGCCTGGCCCGCCGAGTTCGCCGCGTCGAGCAGGCTCTTCAGGCTCTTGCCCTGGTTGATCACCCGCGTGGCGGCGGCGTGCACCGGCTCGCCCGCCTGCAGGGTCTGCGAGTCGAGCACCGGCCGCAGGAAGAGGCCCGCGGAGGCCGCGACCGAGACGCAGGCCGCGGCGATGAACCACTTGGTCTTGGCCGACCAGAGCTTCTCGCGCAGCCCCTTCACCGGGGCCAGGTTCACGCTGATGCGCGAGAGCCCGATGCCCTGCAGCGCCAGGCCGTACGCGGTGACGAAATTCACGCTGTTGGCCGCGAAATCCGCGGCTTCGCGGCCCTCGACGCGGATGCGCTTGAACTCGTCCATGCGCTCCACCTCGACATTGATCTGCTGGCCGAGGAACTTGCGCAGGCCGGGAATGCGGAAGGTGCTGCCGAGACCGATCACATGCTCGATCGGGTTCTCGCGGTGCGACATCTGGTAGTGCCCGATCGAGCGCTGCACGTCGGTCACCAGGTCGCCGAAGACCGGGCGCATCGCCTGCATC
>CAZZJR010000124.1:0-5204 GCA_964654585.1 uncultured Bdellovibrionales bacterium | reverse complement strand
CACACCAAGGAGCGTGGCGACCCCGATGGCTACTACTCGCAGGGCATCGGAATCCCGGAATCCATCCCGAGACCCGAGGCGCTGCCCTTCGTTCAGGAGAACATCCGCTTACGCGATGAGTACTCTCCGCTCTTTGTAAAATCAGCGCTCAATGCGGGAATGCCCGGTATCGAGATAGTCTTCGCCGAGCTTGAGTCCTCCAACAATCCAGAAGCGGACCGAGCGCTGCTCAAAGATGCCCTCGAGCACGTGAGCCTTGAGGACGGCCTACGCGAGTACGTCGACGGCGTTATCCAGCGCAATCGCTCCCAGAGCGCCGTAGATTTCGCCACCAAGATAAGGAATGAGTTTGCCCAGCAAGAGAACGAGACTGACGAAGCGTCTTAGCCTCGGCTAGCCCCGTGCGGGCTCTCATGAGGCGGGCGCGCCGCTACGCTACGCCGAGTACTAGAGCCGGCACGATGCATGACTTCGAACTCAGACACACAAGCCGAAGACCTTAGCGCGCGCAGGGCGGAGCTTCGGATTGAGAGCCGAAGTGCGCCCTCTACGATCTTCGACGTCGCCTGCCCCCTCGCCGCGTTTCTCGTGCCGCTTAAGCTTACCCTGACGTACGCAGTGCTCGCGCCGATGATTGTGCTGTGGGCGATCTCTCTCATCGCAAATCCGGAAGCGCGCACGTTGACAATCCGCGAGCGTAGGGTGTTCGTACCCCTCGCGCTCTTTTTTCTCGCCTGCGCTGTCTCCCTTATTATCGGCATAAGCCCATTAAACGGGCTCTCCTCAATCGTGTCCCTCTTCTTCTTCGCAGGGACCATCATGGTGTACCTGCGGCATGCGCCGCTGCCACAGACTGCCGCGGCTATTATCGCCGGTCAGTCACTTGCGGCCCTTCACTCAGTGCTCGAAGCATCGGCTCCGGCGATTGTCCCGTCCCTCTTCCAGGGGAGAGTAACAGAGTCTGGCCAGCTAGCTGTCACCGTTGTGATAGGAATCGGGCTGATGTGCCACTTTGCGACACAGGGCGGCAACGCGCGGTACACCAGGAACCGAGTCGGGCTAGGGCTTGTGCTCACAGTGCTCCTGCTCACACTCGGCTTCCGCTCAGAGCTCGCTCTGGACAAATGGCAATCGATCGCTGTTGTGTCCATTGCTTTTCTCCTGGGGCTCACGTGCATTCGCCGCTCACTGCACGACTCAGGCGCCGCCCAGCGCATGGCAACGCTTGCTTCGGTGCAGCTCCCGCTCCTCCTGAGCGCTCTCGTGATAAACTTAAAACGCGGGCCGTGGCTCGGCGTGCTCGCAGGGACAGCTCTCTTCTTTGCGTTCTACGCGCGCAGGGCCCTGGCGCTGCTGGCTGGGTTCGCGGCGCTCGCCGTGGTTGCACTCGCGCCGGTGCGCGAACGGCTAGCTGCCAGCTACGAGCACTTCACCATCTCAGGCGGACGCAGCACGATGTGGCGCATCGCCGCAGACCTCGCCGCGGAGTACCCGCTCGGCATCGGCTACCACAACAGCGGGGTCGTCCGAACCCTAGCGCCTGAGATCCCGCCTGAGCTAAAGCACTTTCATAACAACCTGCTCAATATCTTGGCCGAGACCGGCTGGCTCGGTGCCGCGTTCTTTATCTGGCTCATAGTCGCGCTGCTCAGGTGCTGCTTCACCGACCGCCGCAACATCCCGGCTGTTGCGCTGGGCTGCGCGCTCGTTTCATGGCAGGCAGCAGGGCTGGTTGAGTACAACGTCGGTGACAGCGAGGTGCTGATCCTCGTTTGGATGCTGGTCGGAAGCCTGCTCTTCTCCTTGCGGACAGCGCAGGACGGCGAGTCGGTGTAGCGCTTTATCGCTGCTACCGCTCCTCATACTAATCTTTCTCTTTCTCCTGCACTTGCACCGACTCCTGCTCATAATCAAAAAATTTCGCGGACTGCCCCCGATGTTGCTGTCGAGATAGGCGGATGAGGACAACGAATCCAGTGCAGGTGCAGGAGGATGATCGGGAGGAAGACCAAGAGAAGGAGAACTCTCGTTCCCTACCGCGCCCGAAAAACGATCGACCCCCAAGAGAGCCCAGCGCCAACGACAGCAACGACGATGTGCTGCCCTGGCGTGATCTTGTCCCAGTGCATCGAGAGCACTGCTGGCGCGCCTGCTCCGGCCTGGTTGCCGAGGTGCGTCACGTTGTGCCAGTGGTTCGCGGCGGGGATCTCGCGGTTGTTGACGATCTGCTCAAGCATGGTGCGGTTCGCCTGGTGCCCGATGAAGATGTCGCGGTTCCAGTCTATCGGGTACCGCTCCTCAATCGCCTTGACGAGCCGAACGGTCTGTCGCACCGAGAAGTCTCGCACCGCGCGGCCGTCCTGCTTAAAGAAACCGAAGCTGTCGACAACTACCGCCTCGCAACGGGTGGGATCCGCAGTAAACATCGAGTCGAGAACCTCAAGCTTTCCCTGGTGGCGAGTGGACATAACCCACGCGGCAGCGCCGTCGCCCCAGATCGCCCCGTCAGAGCGGTCGTTGTAGTTGACGTGCTGCGTCATGGCAGCAGTGGAGATGCAGAGCACGTACTCCGGCAGCTTCTCTTCCCGATAATTCCTCAGGAAATCCACGTGCAGGGCGAAGGCAGGACACGCCGTGTACACGTCAAACGCAACGGCCGGGCATCCAAGGCGCTCGGCGATTCGCACCGCCTCGCTCGGAATCGTCTCGCGCGGCGCGCAGCAATTGACGATCACCATCCCAATGTCCTGGGGCTTGATGCCTGCCTGGGCCAGCGCTTTGCGTCCTGCCTCGACCCCCATGTCGGTCGCCGACATGGAGGCAACACTCAGCGCCTCGCGCGGGTCCTGGTTACGTGTGCTCTTGATGTACTCTGCGGGCAGTGTGGTGACCCGCTCAAGGACTCCGATCTTCTCCCCGATCCACTGCGCGTTTGTGCCGATATCGAGGGCTTCGAGAAAGTGATTGTCGATCGACGTTGCTGGGTGGCACGTTCCCATGCCGAGGATGTCTAGCATGACCTACACAGCCTCCAAGAGAGCGCCACTCGATGTTCCGTCACCGTCGTGCAGCAGGGCGACCTGCTCGCCTGCGCGGAGATTCGGCCAGAGGGTTGCGATAGCGCAGCCGGCGCTTGCGCCGAGCGCGAATCCGCCTTCAACGGCCGGAGAGATTACCTGCTGCTCAGAGATTGAGAGGCTCGCTGCTATGCAGCGGCAGTCACCGGCGAAGAGCTGAGGCCCAACGAAGTACGCGCCACGCTTCGAGCCAACGCGCAGCAGCGAGGCTGAGAGCCTGTCACGAAGAATCTGCTCAGAAACCAGCTTCTCAGCCGCGAGCGAGATTGAGCGAACGATCGAGACCGGCGGGCGAACTGAGCCGTCTCGCTCCACGAACGAGCCCTGTATCTTGAGCTTCCCCTGGTGCTGCGCCGAGATCACCAAGGCGCTCGCTGCGTCACCGAAAACAACGGCTGAGAGCGGGTCGCTAGCGTAGCGCACCTGCTGCGTTGGGGTGTTGGTCGAGACGCACAGGACGTACTCCGGCACACGCTCTGGCTTCCAGGAGCAGAGCATGTCGAGAAAGAGCGGGATGGCGCCGAGACCAGCCGTGACGTCGTACGCGGGAACCTTGAGACCGAGAGCGCCACCGATGCGCTGCGCTTCGGATGGGCACGTCTGGTAGGGGGTAGCACAGTCGGCGATTATTAAGCCTAGCTGCTCGGGCGAGATGCCCGCGCGTGACATCGCCTCTTTCGCCGCTAATGCCGCGAGTGAAGTGGGAGTAGCTGTAGCGACTTTGCGCGCTTCAAGCACATCTGGATTCTTCGTCGAGCGCAGGTACTCAAGCGGCAGTGTCGTGCGGCGAGCACGCACTCCGAGCCTGCCAAGGAGAGCTTGGTCTGCCGACGATGAGGAAACCCCGAGTGATGCGAGGGTATCGCCAGTTAGCACGTTGTCGGGGTGCGCAGCTCCTGCGCCAAGAATGAACATCCCTTCTCTACTCTCCTGGGAGCTCGGTCGGTCCGTTGCAGCCGCCTAAGCCGGCCGAGAGGATACCACTCTGCTGGCTCTGGAGTACATGCAGACCCCCTTCGTGATTTCAACAAGTTGCGCAGCTTATGAGCCCATCTGCCCCTCCCGCTGGGAGCTGCTGCTCTGCGGCTTATCGCGCGCGGCCTCTCCCCGCTCCTTTATCGCCCGGCTCTAGAGTCGTACTATCCTCTGTATGGCTTTCCGCTTCTCCCCAAAAGTTTCCGGCACCTGCGCCCTGCTCATCGTCTTTATGCTCGGCATGTCGGCGTGGCAATGGGACCGTCACCTACAGAAGATCGCGCTGATTGAAACCTTAAACCAAACCCTCGGCCTTGAGCCGATTGAGCTACGCAGCCTCATCGTCCAGAACCCAGACCCGAAGACTCTCACCTGGCGACGGGTGAAGCTCTCGGGGGAATTCGACTTCAAGCACGAGTTCTTGCTCCGTAATCGTTCGTTCGAAAAGCGCGCGGGTGTGCACGTAATTACCCCGCTTAAGATCGACGGCACTGACACCTGGGTGCTGGTCGATCGCGGCTTCATCCCATTCGGGCGCGAGGGGCAGCAGAACCGTGTCCGCTACCAACGCCCGGCGCGCACCGAGATGTACGGGCTCATTAAGGACACAATGCCGCAGAGATTTATGGCACCGAACGACCCCGAACCGGGTCCGGGAAAGCCGTGGGTCGACCAGTTCCTGCGCGTCGACATCGAGAAGGTCAGCAAGCAGCTTCCCTACCCTGTTCTGCCTTTTTACCTTGAGACGATGAAGGACCCGAACGACCCTCTGCTGGCATCGCAGATCGTCAAAGGGAGTGAGGCAGGCCGCCACGATGTGCTCAACGTCACCGGGCCCTCTACTGTCGAGAACTTCGGCATGGAATCGCCCGATGCGGAGTACCCATTCCCGGCCTACGACACCACGCCGCCGCCAGACATCCACATCGGCTACGTCTACGAGTGGGCCTTTATGGCTCTGCTTACTCTTCTGATCGGGTTGGTGGTTCAGTTTCGGAGGTAGATCGCAAAAAGGTGTCTGTGCCTTTCTTCCTGCTCTTATTCCTCCTCATTCTCCTGCTCTTGCACTGACTCCTGCTCATAATCAAGGAATTCTGGCCGCTTCCTTGCGTCATGCGGGTCGGACTACCCGGAGAAGGACTAGGATGAGAG
>CAZZJR010000123.1:0-5414 GCA_964654585.1 uncultured Bdellovibrionales bacterium | reverse complement strand
GGCCCTTCGTCGTGCGTGGATGAGCGGGCTCAGCGGCCCGACATGAGCGCCGCGAGCGTCTTCATCGCGTCGGGGCCCATGGCGATGAACTGGTTCGCCATCGCGTCGAACGCGCGCACGAACTCGAGCATCTCCGTCAACTTCGCGCGAGCCGGGCCGTCGGTGCCGGCCGGCGCGTCGAGCAGCGCCTTGAGCGACGCGACCATCGGCTCCACCTCGCGGCGCTTGCGCGCGCGGGCGACGGTCGCGAAGAGCCGCCACACGTCGCCGTCGGCCGCGTAGTAGTCCTTGCGGTCGGCGGGGTTGTGGGTGCGGGTGATCATCTCCCAGTCGACCAGCGTTCGCAGCGTCATGCTGGCGTTGCCGCGGCTGATCGACAGCCGCTCGATGATCTCGTCGGTGTTCATCGGACGCGCCTCGATGAAGAGCAGCGCCTGCAGCTGCGTCATCGTGCGCGGCACGCCCCAGTGCGCGCCCATCTCGCCCCACAGCCGGATGAAGCCGTCGACGAGGGAACCCGCACCGGCCTCAGCCGATGCCGGGTTCCTGCCTGCGATGCCTTCGCCGATTCCCGCCACGACGCGCGTCCTTGGGCCGCTCAGGGGTTCACGAGCCGGTTGGTGTCGATGATGATCTGGTCCCACCACGACTGGTAGGGGCCCAGGATGCCGAGACCGAAGGTGAGGATTCGGACGTACGCGGCGTTGCCGGTCGACTCCTTCACCAGCACCGCGCCAGGCTGCAGGCCGCGGGCGTAGACGCCGCCCGCCAGATCCGGGGTGTCCCCAGGTCCAGGCGTGGACGAGTCGAGGAAGCCCGAAGCCAGGTAGTACCAGCGCTTGCTCTGGTTGTTCCAGACGTACGCCAAGGTCAGGCTGTTCGGAGCGCCCGCGTTGCCCACGTTGACGCGACCCCAGGCCTGCACGGTGAAGTCGAACATCTCGTCCGCGTTGCGGTTGGACAGCGTCGCGCGCAGCTGCAGGTCGGTGACCAGGCCCGAGCCTGCATAGGGCAGCGGACGGCCGTAGCCGGTGCCCACCGAGCCACGACCACGGCGCACCGCCTGCGTGCGGTAGTAGGTCTGGTCGATGTTCGCCGCGGCGAAGTCGCTGCTGCTGATCTTGGAGCCGCTGATCACCGTGATGTTGAACGGCACACCCACAGGGAAGGCCGGGGTGAGCACGGTGTTCTGCAGCACCTCGAGCGCGCGGGGGAAGCCGCCGATGGCGTTCACCTGCGTCGCGCTCGGATAGACCGAGTCGCCGAAGGTGACGATGCTCGGGGCGGAGCTGCTGGTGCCCGGGAGACCGGAGAACCGCATCGCGCACTGCGGGATGTTCGTTCCCAGCAGCGAACCCACCGTCGAGCCGTCCACGATGACCCGGTCGGCCAGCACCTGGCGAATGCGCTCGCCGCTGACGCCGGCGCCCAGATACACCTTGCAGATCGCCTGCACGCGGGCGACGAGGCCCGCGACGATGCCTGCGGCCGCGCTGGTTCCGCCGAAGTTCTGCTGGTAGCTGCGGTTTCGGGTGCCTGCCACGTTGAACAGGGTGCCCTTGCCGAGCGTGCAGACCGCGGTGCCCCAGCCCGAGACGTCGACGGTCGATCCGTTGCCGACGGTGCCGGAGGTGTAGTTGCTGTCCTTGTAGCGGCAGTACGCGTTGCCCGGGTAGTCGGGGCCCGGGTTGGTGATCGCACCGCCCTGGCTCATCGGCAGCGGAACCTGGCTGCCCGGCCAGCACGAGGTGACCACGATCGACGAGTTGTTCGAGGAACTCGGCGGCGAGAGCACCGCAAAGCCGCCGTTGCCGGCGGACACCACGTTGGTGATGCCGAGGCTGGAGGTCACGCCGAGCAGCGTGTTGTAGGTCGCCACGCTCGGCAGGATCGCGCCGCCGCCGATGCCGACCTGCATCGGGATGACGAGCACGTCGCCGGGCGAGAGCGTGTTGCCGGCCGAGACCATCGCCGCACTCAGGCGCCCGCGTCCATTCACGCTGACGGCCGGGAAGAAGATGCTGGTCGCCGCCGGCGCGATGCCGGTGATGCCGATGCCGTTGTCCGCCGCGACGATCTCGCCGATGACGGCGGCGCCGTGGTCGGGGTCGATGATGCCCGCCGCCTCGGTGAAGATCGTCTGGCCGGTCTCGACCACGATCTGGCCGTCCAGGTCCTCGTGGGTCACGTTGCAGGCGTTGTCGATCAGGCCCACGGTCACGCCCGATCCGCGGGCGATGGCGGGGGTGACCTCGGGCAGCGTGATGGCCCAGTTCTCGAGACCCTCGAGATCGAGACCGCCGCCGGAGAACTGCGAGTTCAGGAAGGCGAAGGTCTCATCCAGACCGACCGCATCCGGCGTCGGGGTTTCCGTGCTGCAGACCGTGACGCCGTCCTGGCTGTTGATGTTGCTCAGCGGGATCAGGCCACCGGTGGTCGGGTTCGCGAGCGTGATGTACTGCGCCGTCGAGGCCACCACGCGGCGAGAGGTGGTGTAGAGCTGCAGATTGCGGGCCTGTGGCGCGCCGCCCTCGTCCTTGGGCTTGTAGGTGAAGTCGGGCGAGTTCGGGCAGACGGTGAGATCCCAGGTCGGCGAGCGCACGCCCGGATCGCCGGTGGTGTCGATCGCGCCCGTGTCGCAGAGGCCCGTCGGGGCGTTGCGCGCCAGATCGACGCAGGTGGTGTCCCAGGTCTGGATGCAGCAGGTCGGATCGATGTTGCAGACGTAGACGCAGCACTTCGTCTGATAGCAGCCGGGCACCAGCAGGTTGCCCGAGAAGCAGTCGTGCGAGAGCTGCAGGGGGTACGACTTGAACGCGTTGTCCTGCGTCGCCTCCGTCGCGCTGCTCGGCAGGTTGGGGTCAAGGGCGAGCACGCGGCCGCCGATGGGAGCCACGCCGATGCCGACCGGGGCGCCCTGATCGGGATCGCAATAGTTGATGGCCGTGGTGGCGACGAAGGCACCTTCAGCGGGACCGTACTGGAGCAGGGCGTACGGATAGGTGTTGGTCGGATCCTCGAAGAGGAAGCCCCAGGGACGAATGCCGACGTTGCTCGCGTCGGCGATGTCGGTGAACACCACCGCGCCGTCGTACGAGCCGCCAAGCAGACTGCTGAAGCCGGGCGAGGCAGGGCCGCGCGCGGCGAAGCAGGGGTCGTAGGTCGGGTTGTCAGGCTCCTGGAAACGGTGAATCTGTCCAAGGTTGTCCTGGACCTCGGCGATCATGTAGCAGTAGGTCGTCAGGTTGTCCTGCGACGGCCACGGCACGCTGCCGCCCAGAGCGGGCCGCCGCCCGAACGACGGGCTGAGGTAGGGGATGTTGTTCTGGACGCCGTTCAGGGTGATCGTCGGGCAGACGATGTTCGCCAGCGTTGCGCAGAGGGAGTCCCAGCCACGGCCCGCCGTGCTGGTCGCGCAGGTCGGCTGATAGCTCGCGACAAGATCGGAGCAGAGCTTGTCGAAGCAGCCGTACTGGCAGTCCGGGGTGCCGCCCTGCACCCACACGATGCCGTCGCCGGCGCTGCAGCCGGTGACGTTGCAGTTGGGCGTGCAGTCCCAGACGGGCGCGGCGAGCGCGTTGACGCGCGTGTACGGGGCCGTCGGGTCGCCGTTCTGGCCCAGATCGATCTGCCACTCGACGCTCGGGCCGCACTCGCCGAGCTTCGTGACGGGCGGGTTCTGGGGGGTGTAGGCGGCGAAGTTGCTCGGACGATTGCAGTTGATCGCACCGCCGTTGCTGGCGTAGGCGCCGGTGCCAACCGGCGGATCGGCATCGGCGCTCCAGCCCGGAAAGATCGGTCCGGGCGTGCAGCGGATGGTGTTGCCACCGGCGTCGGTGCCGGGGTTGCAGCTGTCGGCGTTGGTGCCTTCCGCGCCGCCACCCTTCTGCAGGGCCTGGTCGACGGGATTGCACTGGTCGCCGGTCTGGGCGGGCACCGGCAGCAGCTCCACTTCGGCGAATTCGACCGCGTCGAGCGCGTTGAACGCCTCCGCCGCCATCGTCGGGTTGACGCCGACGGTGAGCACCATCATGCCGGCCAGGTCGGGCTGCTGGCGTCGGCCGATGCGCTCGGCGCGCATCTCGATCTCGCGCAGCTTGGTGGGCGTGAAGGGAAGCAGCGGTTCGATGCGGCCGCCGTAGGCCTGCACCAGCGCGTTCGCGTCGCGCAGTTCGACCTCGGGTCCCGTCGGGATGGAGAGCTTCGAGCCGCCCGCCTTGGTGCCGGTCGATGCCGCTGGAGCGTCGCTGCGCAGCGGATTGCCCGCTTCGCCGGTCAGGCGCACCTTCAGGTCATCGCGGAACTTCACGAAGATGCGATCGGTCTTCAGCGCGTACTTGCCCAGTCGAGCTTCGATGCTGCCGATGCCGGTCGTGTGCCACTTGGGCACGGGCAGCCGCGGCTCGATCGGTGCCGACGGATCGATGTCCGCGAGCATGCGCGGCAGCTCCATCGGGCCGTCCGACTCGGCGCCCGAGGCGTCGAGCACGGGCTTCGAGGCCGCCACGCGGCCGGTGTTCACCACGCCGTTGGTCGTGGCCGGGCCCGACGCGAGGAGCAGGCCGGTCGACAGGGTTGCGGTCGCGAGCAGAGCGATCGAGCGGAGGTGACGCTGCATGAAACGGATCTCGGTTGTGTACGTCGTGGGGGGCAGGGGCGAGAACTCGAAAACGAGTCCGCGGGAGTGTACCCGAAGGTTGCTTCAAACGCCGCGATCGGCGCGGTTCTCGAGGCCTCAGGCCGGGGTGGCGGAGCGCAGCACCCGCATGCCGATGTCCGGCCGCAGGAAAGCCCCGGGGAAGTCGATCTTCCGGGCGGCTTCGGTCGCCGCATCGCGGGCCGCGCGCAGGTCCGAGGCGACCGCGGTGACCCCCAGCACCCGGCCTCCGGCGGTGACCACGCCGCCGCCTTCCGCCGACTTGGTGCCTGCGTGGAAGCAGGTCACGCGCGCGGCGCCTGCCGCCCCGGCTTCGGCCAGACCGATGCCCTCGATCGCGTCACCGGTGCGGGGCTTGCCCGGATACCCCTGCGCGCAGACCACCACGCAGCACGAGGAGGCGCGATGGAAGCCGATTCGTGCGCCGTCGAGGTCGCCCGCCGCCGTGCGCCAGAGCGCATCGAGCAGGTCGCCGTCCCAACGGGCCATGAGCGCCTGCGTCTCGGGGTCGCCGAAGCGGCAGTTGAATTCGAGCACCTTGGGCCCGCTGTGCGTGAGCATGAGGCCGGCGTAGAGCACGCCGCGATAGTCGATGCCCTCGCGACGAAGCGCGTCGACGGTCGGCACCATCACTTCGCGCTCGACGAAGCGCATGACCTCGTCGGTGGCGAGCGGGGTGGGGCAGTAGGCGCCCATGCCGCCCGTGTTCGGGCCGGTGTCGCCTTCGCCGAGCTGCTTGTGATCCTGGCAGGCGTCG
>CAZZJR010000122.1:0-5461 GCA_964654585.1 uncultured Bdellovibrionales bacterium | reverse complement strand
GTGCGGTCCATCTTGTTGATGAAGCAGATGCGCGGAACGTTAAACTTGTTGGCCTGGCGCCAAACTGTCTCGGACTGTGGCTCTACGCCGCTTACCGCGTCGAACACAGCGCAGGCACCGTCAAGTACGCGCAGCGAACGCTCTACTTCGATCGTAAAGTCTACGTGGCCCGGGGTGTCGATGATGTTGATCTGGTGCTCAGGAAGATCTCCAGTCGAGCCCTTCCATGTACAGGTCGTCGCGGCTGAAGTAATCGTGATACCACGCTCCTGCTCGAGCTCCATGTAGTCCATGGTCGCAGCACCCTCGTGCACTTCACCGATCTTGTAGTTGATGCCGGTGTAGAAAAGCACGCGCTCGGTGGTGGTCGTCTTGCCAGCATCGATGTGCGCCATGATGCCGATGTTGCGAACCTTATGTAAATCTCTCTTAGCCACAGTAACTATCTCCAACTAAACGGGGCCGCACGCGACACCCATCAACCTTACTACCACCTGAAGTGAGCGAACGCCTTGTTGGCCTCAGCCATGCGGTGAGTGTCCTCACGCTTCTTGACTGCGGCACCACGATTCTGAGTCGCATCGAGCAGCTCGTTGGCGAGGCGCTCAGCGAGGCTCCTCTCGCCACGGCCTGCGGCAGCTTCCTTGAGCCAGCGCAGCGCGAGCGACTGGGCACGCTCGGCGCGAACCTCTGTCGGAACCTGGTAGGTCGCTCCGCCGACGCGGCGTGAACGAACCTCAACGACCGGCTTGATGTTGCCGAGCGCCTTGTGGAAGGTCTCGATCGCATCAGCGCCCGTCTTCTTCGCAATCGTATCGAGGGCACCGTAAATGGCGCGCTCTGACACGCCCTTCTTGCCGCTCTCCATGATTACGTTGATCGCCTTGCCGACGACCATGTCGCCGTAGCGGGGATCTGCCTGAATCTCTCGCTTAAAATCGCGCTTCTTACGTGACATAGCTTCCTCTACCTAAAACTTACTTGGGCCTCTTCGCGCCGTACTTCGAGCGGCTCTGCTTGCGGTCAGCAACACCGTGCGACTCAAGCTTTCCACGAACGATGTGGTAGCGAACTCCCGGAAGGTCCTTAACACGGCCTCCGCGGATCAGAACTACTGAGTGCTCTTGCAGGTTGTGCCCTACTCCTGGGATGTAGCTCGTCACTTCCATGCCGGTCGTCAAGCGAACACGAGCCACCTTGCGAAGTGCCGAGTTCGGCTTCTTCGGGGTCTGCGTGTACACGCGCGTGCAAACTCCACGACGCTGCGGGCAGCGAACGAGAGCTGGCGACTTACTCTTGGCGCGCTTTTGGCGGCGACGACTACGAACGAGCTGATTAATGGTTGGCATTGTAGCCCTATCCCTTACCTACACGACTCAGACAAACTGAGCCGAATTATTACTTTTCTCTGTCACTTCCTCCCTCGATCCAACGGCAGCAGCCCGTACAACGAGCTACACCCGCGACCTCAAGAGGCGGCGTGAGTACCATATTTCCGGCGCAATTCAAAGACCTGGACCCTGTCGGATCCGGGCTCTGTTTTGCACCTTGGCAGAGCGAGACGCGCTTCAGGGGAACCACCACTCGGACTCCACCGTCGCCGTCTGTTTCTTCTGTAATCTTTAGCTTTTTCCCGGTCAGAATGGATTAACCGACACCTGCTCCCCTACTGTCGCCCCCCCAAAAAAAGGCGACGATGGGGGGAGAAACTTAGTGCCGAGCAGTACAACTCGGAGTCTCGGACCCTTCTGACAACTCTTTCGCGAAGATGATACCCACCGGGAACGGCAGCGCATCCTTCGTAACTAGCTAAAACAACTCGATTTAGCAGCTACAAGCCCTTTGCAACGCCCCCTCGATAAACGCGGGGCAAGGGCGCGAAAACTCGTTGCGAGACAGGAGGTACCACGGCGGTCGGAGCCAGTCAAGTTTTCGTCCCACACCACACGCCCGTTTGACCAAAGGGGTGCAGGCAGATGCACCGTTCCGCCCCCTCATTCCCACCTATCGCCATGCTCGAAGTTCTGCATAAGATTCCGGAAAAAATGCCCGTTCCCATGTACCCTCAGCTGCACTAAGTGCTTCCAAATGCGAGTACCCCTGGAGCTGGCCCCCAGCGGTCCCCAAGTAGTCTAACGATTCCGTAGGCGCACGGTATGTCCATCGATAGAATTGATCAGTCTGATGTCGAGGCGAGTCCAACCTCATTACCTTTCCTAACGCTACTAAGCTCAGCCGGTGTAGCACTCGGTGTTCTTGCGATTTTGGCAGGTGGGGTGCTGTTTCTTCGCGACGCTGACCACGGCGACCTCGCCATTTTTCTGTTGGGTTCTGGATGCGCACTGGTGACCTTTCTGCCTGCTCGGGCATCCCTGGTCGAATTGCTGCCGAATCGGAAGGTTGCGGCGACGCTGTTTTTGGTGGCCGCAGTGGTTCTCATGACCCGTATCTGTATCAACATTAAGAACTACGGCTCCCCTGATTGGGAGCAGCTCGTCATCGATTGGGCGGGCTCCGTCGTATGCTTGGTCGCTGCTCTTTCTATGCTGAGCCGCGTTGCTGTGCCTAGGAGTGTTTCGAAAGACTTGCTGATCGCTGCCGTTTTTTTTCTCCTGGCGTTGGCGTTGCGGTGTGTGATGCTGGTTACTCGCTCTCCGGTATCGATCGAAGATGAGCTTCACGTCTTCGGAGCAAGTGTACCTGCCGAAAACGTCCCGATGGTAAGCCCCTTCGGCTCACTCAACGCATTTCCAGCACTGTGGTACTGGGCAGTGTACTTTGCCTATAAGCCATTTAAGCACCTGATCGACCTATACTCTTTTGAAAAGCTGCTCATGGCTTCTCTGGGAGCCCTCTCCATTTCGGCCCTATTCCTCCTGGTTCGCTCCTACTGCGAGCGTCGTGTGGCGGTGTGCTCGGCCTGGTTGCTGTGCTTTCTCGGGTGGCATTGGGTGAACTCACGTATTCTATACGCCTACCCGATAGACCTCGCTCTCATCAGCTTGGTGATACTATCGATATCCGTAAGTCTGAAGGGCGATCATCTAGGCCTGGCTAGTTTCGCCGGAGCTCTGTCCGGCCTAACCGTAATCTCGCAAAAGATCGGAGTTATGGTTTTCCCGTTTATTGGCTACCTACTCGTAGACTCGTTTCTCACGTCAGACGCCACACGGAGGAAGCGGGTCTTGAAAATCGCTGTGGTGTGGTTGGCAAGCGCCATGTTCCTACTTCTCCCTGGCATACTCTACTGGGTTAAGCCAACTTTGGGACAAGACTTCCTCCCGAGGCAGAGCTTTATGGCCTCCGGTCGAGCCCAGTCGTTGGCCTCAGGAGGACTCACCCAAGCTGGAGCTTTTGTGCTGATGGTTAAAGATGTCTTCCGGCAGTTGCTCGTCAGTGAGTCGGATGCCGTGCGGCACTTGTTCAGGATAGGCGAGCCAATTCTAGATCCTATATTCGCTCTTCTATTCGTTCTCGGCTCCTTCGCGGCGCTACGGATGTTCTTATCGCAGCAGTGGGCTCGGTTAGCATTCGTGGGCCTGGCGGTCTTCGCTCTACCGATGATCCTGTCATTCCCCGCAGATGGCGGCCTTGCGCGTGGGCTCGCTCGTCGGATGCTGGGTACGTGCTTCTTCGTTGCCTGGCTCGGCGGAGTGGGCGCAGAGCTACTAAGCAAACGGCTGCTGCCTGAACGGATGCAGGGAAAATTTATAGCGTTGCTGTGCGCCGTATCGGCCTTTGTGAATCTTACAGGATTCAGCTCCTCCTATGTGCCAGCTGCGGTGACTGCACCAGCTTCATTGGACAAGGATCTTGGCATCCAAAGAGGAATCACCATCAAGACAGTGCGCAGTTTGGCACGGTCTGGCGTTAGCACCCTCTACCTCGCCGATCAGGAGCCGATGCCGAACATGCACAACACGAAGGACATAAAACCTGCCTTGGGGGCTTTGCCCAATGCCGAGCAAGTCCCGTCGTTAGAGGTTCTTAGGGAACGGCTGAGGCAGCTCGCGGGTAAGCCAGCGTTCGTTGTTGTGCCAGGTTCTACTGCGACGCTGACCAAACACTATCAGGATATACCAGCACAACTGGCTGACGTGGTGCCCTCCTACCTTTGGGTGCCGGGCCCCCGAGATCAACACGGCATCCCTGCTGTATGGTACGCGTTCGTGTATACTCAGTAACAAACTAGCTAGTACTGTTCAGCGCATCTGGGGTATTCGCTGATTCGCTTGGAGTGTTAACCCTGCGGCGATGCAGACTTCTGCCCGGCAGCGTACCCCTTGTTGTACTCGGTCTGCTTGGTCTTCTCGTACTGGTTGTACACGTAGCCCGAAGCTGCGCCGACTGCGGCTCCACCTACTGCCCCCCAGATCGGGTTGCCGTGGAAGATAGCGGTGCCGACCGCTCCGACTGCAGCGCCGATACCGGCGCCCGAGAGCTCACGCTGCTGCCCTGTTGTGAGCCCTGAGCAGCTAGTTAGTGTGACCGGAAGAACGATGGCGATTGAAAGAAATCTTTTCATGGCTTGCTCCTGTATCAATCTCTTACGACGCACGCTTGCATGGAAACCGCTCGGCAAGGAAGCGCAACACATTGTCCGCTGCCGGGCTTGAATCGTACTGCTTGTGATCGTCCGACCACTTAACAAAATCAGAGATCACCTCGTCTCGACGCGGCGCTGGATCTGGGTGGCAGATAAAATCCTTCCCCAACTTCGGGTGACGGCTCACGAGATAGGTCTCGTAGGTGGCCGAAACGTATCCGACACAGAAGGCCTTGTGCTCCGAATCAGCCACGAGCTTACAAGCGTCCGCAAGCTGGCGGGTGCTGATGACGTGAATGTTTGAGTCAGCACGGCTCGCTACTGGCAATGCGAGCACGAGGGCGATTGCGATGAGAAGTGTCTTTTTCACTTGGTTCCCCTTGAAACGGTAAAGACCCGCGGATGATAGCTTCTGAAACGGAAGACCGCAGCACTTTTTTGATAGCCAAACGCCGTCATGCTGCTGCACACCGAGGGGCTGGAGGGTTAGGCGGATGGTGGGCACAAAGAGGGCGGCGAGGGCCGAGAGGTGTTTCCCCCTCTTCTTCCCCTCCCCCTCGTGGTTCTCGCCGTTCTCTTTGTTCAATTATCCCCGCGGGCACGGGGACGTTCACGTGTGAATACGCTAAAGGGAAAAGCGGATAATGGGCACAAAGAGAAAAAGGGCGCGACACCTCTCGGTGCCGCGCCCTAAAGCTTTGCCAGGTCTCTCTGTAAGACCGCCCTAGAACAGCCCCTGGAGGCTCTCAAGGGAGGTTGGACCAACCTTGTAGCTCTCCTGAGCCTTCTTCTGCTCAAGTTCCTCACCCTCAACGCGAACCTGGCGGGCCGCGTAGGCCTCAACTCCCGATCCTGCCGGGATGAGGCGTCCCATGATGACGTTCTCCTTGAGACCGCGCAGGTGGTCGACCTTGC
>CAZZJR010000121.1:0-5517 GCA_964654585.1 uncultured Bdellovibrionales bacterium | reverse complement strand
ATAAAAACGACGACCCGAAGCGGTTGTGACGCGCATCGAGCCAGAGACATCAACCAGGATGAGAACAGCGTAGTCTTTCTCAAGGGGTCTCGTTTTTGCCTCAAATGCCCTGGTCTCCACGGCGGCCTTTCCTGCAGCTCGCTCTCGGATGAACCGGTTGACGTTGAGGCTCGGGCCTGACCTCCGGCCGCTCTCCTTATGGCTCTGGCGCCGCTTGTGAAAGATCGCTCTCAGGTCGGTTTCGAGTTGATTGATGGTCGGAGCTATCTCGCGAACGGTATTGTGATAGAGCCCAAGGTCTTGGTTGAGGAGGTGTTGAAACTCATCGCGAATCTTGGCTGTCTCCTCTGGCGGAATGGTTACATGGCGACGGAGTTCGCCTAAGTCTATTCCCGAGAAGTCCTGATTCCCCTCGGTGTGTGCAGGACCCTTCACTGGCTCGGCCTTTGGACTTGATTCTCCATGTATTGATGATCTCTCGTGATTGGCTTTTCCTTCAAGCGCCGAGGATGCAGCTTCCGAGGCATCCTTGAGTCGCGCATCGGCACGCTCTTTCAGTGCCTCTTTCGTCTCTTCGGGCAGGCCACGCACAAAATCCGAGATCTCTTTTTGGAGATCAGGGGGAAGCTTTGAGAGATCAAGGGGGCGCGTGCTTCCCGGATCGCCCTCGGGCGCCTCTAGCCTGCCCTCCTTTGCTGCCTTGAGGAGATCGCGCGCCTCCTGCTCCGTGAGCGGCTCATTCGACTGCTCCTTAGCCCTCTCACCACCGCCGGCTCCCGCACCCGATCCCTCGCCTTGCAGCCCTCGCATCGCCTCATCGAGAAGCTGGTCCTGCTGGTCCTGCTCGTAGAGCTTTTTAAACTCTGGCCAGATCTTCTCTCGGATAACTCGGTAGGCATCGCCGAAATATGGGCCGATCTTCTCTGGCTCCCAATCAACCTCTGCGCGGGTCGGGTATCGGAACCATGCGTCCTGCGCGCTTGGAAGCGCCTCCTCCACAAAGGCTCTAACCCTGGGATCAAGGGTGTCCGGAACTTCAAACGGCTTTCCCTCGGCTTCACGAAACCACTGATGAATGATCTCTAAGCCGGCCTGCACATGGAGGGGGGCTCTGCCAAGTTTTTTCGTTGCCTCTTCGCTCGCTTCTGCAGCGTGTTGGCGGTATGAGGCGTCGCGCAAAGGGCGGTAGGCGGGATATGCCTCTGCTCCAAAGTTCTCAATTCGGGGATCTTCGATGCTGTTCACAAGGAACGGAAGGCCTGGCTCGCTCCACTCGGCGGCCGGCACGCCGTCTTTCGGCGTAATGCGGCGATGGAACCCCTCATGACAATAGATCGCTTTTGAAACCTCTAGCGGAGACTTAAGCATCGTCTCGGGATCAACTCGAACCTCGTTCTTCTCAAAGTTCCAGTGCCATCCAGCACCCGGCCTATTGAGAAGAACCTTCATCTCAAAGTCTTGCCCTACGTACTGCGCGGTCGCTGCAAGGGTCTCTAGGTTGTGCAGAATGACGCGCTGCTCGTCGTGCGTGTAGCGCGAGAGTATCCTCGCTACCTCCTGGCTTTTATGTGACGAGATGTCAGCCATTATTCCCGCTCCCATCATTGTCAACGGCATAAATTAGGGGACGCTTAATAGAAGACGCCGCATGGCCGCGCGGAGCGCCTAATCAGGCGCAATCAATGTGCTTTTTCGGCTACTCAGCTCAAGCACTGGCCTAAACAGCACGAACTGCCCTAGTGAGGTCCGGATCCTCCGGAGAGTCGGGTTTCACCGACGCTTCTGTCGGCGATTAACAATCGCATCAAAAAAGAAAAGGGGCCCGCAACGGGGCCCCTTCTCCTCAAAGCGAATTCGCTTCGTCTTTTGGCTTACGTGAAGCTGAGCGCTACTACGAACGCCAAGATCACGAGCGACTCGATCAGCGCCATACCGATCAGCATCGGTGCGAGGAGCTTGCCGCCAACTGACGGGTTGCGACCGAACGACTCGAGCATTGCGCCAACAGCCTTACCCTGGCCGATGCCGCCGCCGATTACTGCCATGCCGATAGCGAGACCTGCGCCGATTGGTCCGAGAGCCGAGCTGCTGGTTGCGCCAGCTTCCTCAGCAAATGCTGCAACTGGAGCAATAGCCGCTACGAGGGCTGCTACAGCGAGAGTCGATACCTTCGCGATTTTCTGTAGTGTTTTCATCTTTTTCTCCTTGTTGTTGAAAACAGTAGCTTAAACGATTCCAAAGACGTTTTAGTGCTGGTGCTGCTCCGCGCCCTCTTCGTGCGACGTGGCGAGCATAATGTATATCATTGTTAGCACCGTGGGAACGAAGGCCTGCATGAAACAGACGAAGGTTCCGAGCGCAAAGAATATGACAGGAACGACGTACGGAACGAGGTCCGTAAAGATCCCAAGAACCAGGTGATCCGCGCTAATATTCCAGTAAAGACGCAGGTTAAGCGTCAGGATCCTGAGCACTGTGCCGAACAGCTCAAGCGGCAGAATGAACCACGCCAACCACCAAACGGGGCCCAGGAAGTGCTTAAAGTAGTGCACCACGCCGTGCTCCTTTATCCCGTAGTAGTTAAACGAGATGAAGATAAAGAGCGCGACCGGAACCGTAGTCCACACCGACGTGGTCGCCGCTGGCACGCCGGGGATGAGTCCCACGATGTTGAGCACGAGCACGTACAGGAAGACTGTGCCGGTGACCGGCAGGTACTTTCGGTTCTCCTTCCCAAGAATTGAGTCTTGGAAAGAAACGAAGCTCTCGATGAAGAAGTCAAAGAGCCCTGAAGTTGTTATCTTTTCCTCTGGGATTGCGCCCTCGTGGTCACCCCGCAGCGCGCGTCGGCGCGCGAGCACCTTGGCGCTCTTTGAGCCGATCAGGAGCAGCGCCAAACCGAACACGACAGAGGTAACGATCTTCTGCGTGTTGGCATCGTGAATGCCGAGCGATGTTAAGTAGGTATAGTGTCCTTCCATAGGGGCTTCTGAAGCGCCCCTTTTGTATAGTATCTCGCCCCATAAGGCAAACCGCGGCGGTTTCGCCGCCATACCCGCGAAACCCGGGACCGGCTCCAGCCACGGCTCCGGTCCCGGCTCCGGCACCCGCTCCTCCCGCGCACCCAACCCAACAATTTTACTTTAACCAACTTGAAATTAGGATCGCTCTCAGTGTACTCTCCACGCTCCAGCATAGGGAGAAAAAATCCCTCAACTGCTTCTTGTAAAATTATCCCCCCGTACTATAAACCTCTTCCTCTCCGGTGAGCGGGTGGCTTCGTTTGTCATTCGCTGCGCAAGAGCTTCTACCCAACCTTGGTACCATGAGCGGAAGCAACGCCTCAGAAAGCCTGGCCAGCGAGCTATCGGCGCAAACGAATGACGACGTATTGTCGTCAGAAGCTTCCTCCTTCCCAGAATCAGACACAGAAACCGTTGTTGAAAATGGCGGTGCTGCCGGCGCGTCAAACCGCGCCACGATCGATCAGGCCTGGGCTCTCGCTGTGGCCGAGGTGTGTGGCAACACCAACCAGCACATCGTCACCGCGTACATCGAGCCGCTCTCTGTTGATGCTGCAGCTTCAACCGCTGAGCGCGTTATCGTACGCGGCCCATCACGGCTCGTATGCAACTACGTCACCGGGAACTTCGCTAGCGCTCTGCGCGACCGCTTGGCCCACTTCCTTGAGTGCTCGGAGCTCGTGCTCTCAATCATTCCGCGCGAGCAGTTGCAGGGAGCAGGATCCGATGCCGGCTCGCTGCCCGGAGCCCGTCGAACGCCGGCGCCCTTCGTCGTAAAGCGCGTAAAACCCGCGCCAGATGCGCCGAGTGAGCAGGCCCAGGCTGGCGGGTTACAGGGCCAAGAGGGCGAGATTCCTGAGATCTACAACAACATCAACCCGCGCTACACCTTCGCGGACTTCGTCGTAGGCAACTCAAACCAGTTCTGCCACGCCGCAGCGATGCGCGTCGCCGAGAAGCCCGGCCAGAGCTACAACCCGCTCTTTATCTACGGCGGCGTGGGCCTCGGAAAGACCCACCTGCTGCACGCAATCGGCAACGCTGTCCTTGAGCGCAACCCTTCCTCGCGCGTGCTCTACATGTCCTCTGAGACCTTCACCAACGAGCTCATCCTCGCCCTCCGTCACGCCAAAATGGAGGAGTTCAAGAAGAAGCTCCGAACAATTGAGGTGCTCCTGATTGACGACATCCAGTTCATCAGCGGCAAGGAGCGCACCCAGGAGGAGTTCTTCCACACCTTCAACGCGCTCTACAGCGCCAAGCGCCAGATCGTCATCACGTCAGACAAGATTCCGACCGATATTCCAGGCATCGAAGAGCGTCTCCAGACTCGGTTTTCGTGGGGACTTACCGCTGATCTTCAGGCCCCTGACTTTGAGACGCGCGTGGCGATCCTCAAGCAGAAAGCCCTCAACGACGACTTCAATCTCCCCGAAGAGGTTGCGCACCTCATCTCCGAGCGAATCTCCTCAAACGTGCGCGAGCTTGAAGGTGCTTTGACCAGGCTGCACGCCGTGAGCACCATTCAGCACGTTCCAATATCGATGGAGATGGCGCGCGCGGCGCTCAAGCCGCTCCTGCAGCCTAAGGTGGTCAACATCACCGTAGACGACATCAAGAAGGCCGTCGCTAACCACTTCAGCATCAAGGTGAGCGACATCATCTCAAAGCGCCGCACCAAGAACCTCTCCTTCCCGAGACACATCGCGATGTACCTGTGCCGCAAGCACACCACTGCTTCCTATCCTGAGATAGGTGAGCACTTCGGTGGCCGCGACCACTCGAGCGTTATCCACGCCGCGACGGTCGTATCGAGCAAGTTATCCACAGATGCCCAGACAAAGGTTTTTGTTGAGGAAATAGAGAAGCGCCTGTTTGGATAAAACCAAGCCATACCAATACCATACGCACGATACTAACAGGTTCTGCCGGGGTGTTGATTTGTCTACTTTTACCACGCTTCTCAACAGCCTTACCAACAGCTAGCGATGGGTGTCATCGTGGCCTGAAATTTTGAGCAGAAATGCCGTGTAAACGGTGTATAAACTCAGGCCCGGCAGAAAGCTGTGGATAACTTGGTGCAGGACCGTGGAGATCTCAGTGCCGCTGTTGGAAAGTTTTGGCGCTGTTGATAGTTCCGAAAGTTATGCAGGTTTTCCACACTGGTTATGAACATGGAATGGTGTGTGTGTTAGGCACCTTGTCTCGATTATCCCCAGAAAAGAGCCTGCCCTACGTACTATTCACTAACTTAATCTTTTAATTAATACAGGGAACCGGTCATGGAGATAACGATACCGAAAAGCGAACTCTCGAAGCTTCTCCACATCACGCTTGCGATCGCTGAAAAGAAATCATCGATGCCGATTCTGGGGAACCTCCTCCTGAGCGCCGAGGGGAAATCGTTTAAGGTGACGGCGAGCGACCTCGAGGTTACCGCCGTAGCGTCGGGCTCCGCTACCGTCAAGAAGCCAGGCTCGATAACAGTTGGCGC
>CAZZJR010000120.1:0-5599 GCA_964654585.1 uncultured Bdellovibrionales bacterium | reverse complement strand
CATCGAGCTCAGCCCATGACCGGCCAGTTACACCACCGCCTGGGGCACGATCCCGACGGGCTGGAGGGACTCGCCACAGATCGTCAGCCCAAAGCCGCCGCCTGAGCCATCAGGCCGTCACCAAGATTTGGCGATAGCTCTTTGTGTCCACATCCGACATTGTGGGCACTTCCCCGCCACCCAATGATCCATCTCGAAGCCAGCAGACTCGGTCAATGGCCGATCTCCGACAAGGCGGTCGTCACCGGAGGAAGACGGTAAACCTTGGGCCTACATTCATGCTCTGGAACAGCCGATCGATCCTCATCATGCAAGGGGACGGCTGCCCGCGGGTACGCTTTGGATCGACGCAGTGACTTTGATACCCCCGCGAGCCCAAGACCGGCTCTTGCCGCGGATGCTTGAGATGTTCGTCGGCGACGTATTCGCGACGACATTGACCCCAGCTCTCGGCGCCATAGTCCCCTTGGGCAAAGAGACCATCGTGCGCACCATGGAGCAGGCGGGGTTCGACTGGTGCGCGGTCACCAACGATTCCTGCAACGGGGTCGCCTGGCTACTCCTGCGAGAGCGTCCTTGAGCATGCAAGTATCCAGGCAGCCATCAAATCCTGATGGCATCCCTGAGTTGGCTTGCGGCTACCGTCAATCGTGACACTGATATCGTCTGATCAGCGACAACCGCAGCGATTCGACCCCAGATCTGGCGGAACCCCGACGAATCCTTTGCGAGCCATGTTTCGATTTCCGAACCGTTCCGCAATGCATCGAGTGCCATTCCCGCGAGCCGGCCGTGAGCAGAAATGAACTGACTTTCCGCCTCTGCAATTGCCATGCGATCGAATGCATCAGACGCAGGCGTGATAGCCGCACGCTCGAGCAGCCTATCAAGGCCGAAATACGCTCCCACAGCGAAGAACACGCGGCCGGCATCCGCAATCGATCGCTTGTGCGCCGTTGCGATCGCGGTGATCTCCGGCGCGCGACGCAAGTGAGACAAGCGTGCCAAATAGCGGGCAATATCGTCACTTGCACCAGAAGCCCCAAGCGACGCACGAATCTGATCGACCGATGCTTGCGCGCTTGCCGGAAGGATCGTGTCGAGCACCCCGGCAAGCTGTGCAGCGCCGGATTTGTGCAGGCTGATCGTCGCCTCCAGCTGCCGCGCAGCACTCCCATCCCGGATGAACCAACCAGAGACTTGGCCAACCATGGTTTGAATCCGACCGAGAAGTTCGAGCCGGCCGGCGGCAGGCATGGCCGAGCACGTAATCTCGATCCGATCGGCCAATTCGGGCACATCGAACACGTAGCGAGCAGTGAGGTATGCACAGACGGCGTCGGCCGTACTCCGGTTCGTCTCCTCGGCAAGGCATACGGCGAACGCAGGCCCCGCCCGGTTGACGATCTCATTGGTAAGCGAGGTCGCGATTATTTCGCGGCGCAATCGATGCGAGCGGATGTCATCTGCAAACCGCTCTCGAAGCGCCGCAGGAAAGTACGACTTCAGCCACGGCTCAAGCCTCGGCTCATCTGGGACCGAACTTTCAAGCAAGTCCTGGAGCAGCGCAATCTTCGAATAGCTGAGCAAAACAGAGAGCTCTGGCCTAGTTAGACCGCGCCCTCGCGCTCGACGTTCCACAAGTTCGGCGTCGTCAGGCAGAGCCTCGAGCTTGCGATCGACAAGCCCCCGCTTCTCCAACGCGAGAATAAGTTGCGAGCAGCGGCCAATGTCTCCGGCACCGAGACGTTCGACAAGGCTAAGCGCCAGCGACTGTTGCTGGTTGTTCCGCAAGCAGGCCTTCGCGACTTCATCGGTCATCTGCGCCAGGAAAGCAGTCCGCTTCGGGCCGGCTAGCTCCCCTGCACGGGTTGCCCGTCCCAAGGCAATCTTGATGTTCACCTCAAGATCGGAGGAGTTAACCCCAGCAGAATTGTCGATGAAGTCTGTATTCACACGACCGCCGCGCTGCGCGAACTCGACACGCGCCCTCTGCGTCAGGCCGAGATTGGCACCTTCTCCGATCACCTTGACGCGAAGCTCCGAGGCTGTGACGCGGATAGAATCGTTGGCACGGTCGCCGACTTGCTCGTCCGTCTCCGCGCGTCCTCGCACATAAGTTCCGATGCCACCGAGCCACAGGAGATCTGCCTCCGCCTTCAAAATCCCATTGATGATCTCATTGGGAGTGACGCGCTCGACCTTGAGGCCAAGAAGGCTTTTGATTTCCGGTGTCAGCTCGATGAATTTTGCGCTTCTGGAAAAGACACCGCCGCCCTTGGATATCTTACTGCGGTCGTAGTCCTGCCAGCTCGATCTAGGCCGATCGAACAATCGCTTTCTCTCTCCGAAGGAGGTCGCCTGATCAGGAGCGGGATCGATGAAGATGTCGCGGTGATCGAACGCGGCGACGAGTTCGATTGTCTGGGACAGAAGCATGCCGTTCCCGAACACATCACCGGACATGTCGCCGACGCCGATGACACGAAACGGTTGCGTCTGAGTGTCGATGTTCATCTCGTCGAAATGACGCTTGACGCATTCCCAGGCGCCGCGAGCCGTAATGGCCATCTTCTTATGGTCGTAGCCGGCAGATCCCCCGGATGCGAAGGCGTCATCCAGCCAAAAGTCGTGCGACGTAGCGATCTCGTTGGCGAAATCCGAGAATGTCGCCGTCCCCTTGTCGGCGGCAACGACGAGGTAAGGATCGTCACCATCATGACGGACTACACGCGCAGGCGGTACGATCCCGCCATCACGGATGTTGTCTGTGATCGACAGCAGGGACGCGATGAAACTCCGGTAACTTGCGACGCCTTCCTTGACGATGTCGTCGCGGCTGCCTCCACGCGGCAATTGCTTGGGATAAAAGCCCCCCTTGGCCCCCGATGGAACGATAACAGCGTTCTTGACGAGTTGCGCTTTGACCAATCCCAGGACTTCGGTCCGAAAATCCTGAGCCCGGTCGGACCAGCGAATTCCTCCGCGTGCAATCGGCGCAAACCTCAAGTGCACGCCTTCGACCCGAGGTGAGTACACCCAGATCTCACGATAAGGCCTCGGAGCAGGCGCGGCATCGATGGCTTTGCTGTCGAACTTGAACGCAATGGTCTCCGGCGGCTGATTGTCGGAAAGTCGCTGATAGACATTCGTGCGCAACGTCGCTCCGACCAAATTGACGAGATGCCTCAGGATGCGATCATCATCCAGGCTTGCGACGTTCGCCAATGCACCATCGATGCGCGTTCGAACCACGACTTCCGCCGCCGCCCGGCTTCCTACTTCGCGATCTGGTGCCAATCGAATGTGAAAAAGTTCGAGAATGTCACGTACGACGCCCGAGTGACGCAACAGCACATCGGCAATCCCGCGCAACCCCAAGGGAATAGACAATTGGCGCATGTAGCTGGCATAGGCTCGGACGATCGCCGCCTCATACCAAGTCGCGCCGGCGGCGAGCACGAGACGATTGAACCCATCGTTCTCGGCGGCCTGGCGAAAGACTGCCAGGAAGGCGTCTTCCAGGCGCTGATCGGATGCCTGCAGATCGATAGGAGCCGAATCTGCGGTTTCGATGATCATGTCATGCAACGCCACGTCGCGCAGCGCTCCACCAATGGTGGGGCGGACCCGATACGAGCGTTCATCGATCACGGAAAAGCCGAGGTTCTCCAGCAGCGGGACACGCTCGGATAGACGGATAGGCTCTCCAAAGCGATAGACCGCGGCCCGCAACCGGTTGGGTTGCGTACCGACGTCACGATAAAAGTCTATTGCGACGGGCAGCTTGGTCGCAGAAAGCCGCTCGATGCGGCGCATGTCCTCTATGGCCCGGTCGGGCGCATAAGTTTCCACATATGCTGATGGAAAAGCGCTGAGGTAGCGCTCGGCCAGGGAGATCCCCTCCCCCTCGAGCCGGTCGAGTCCGGAATGCACGCGGTCGGTCCAACTCTTCAGGATTTCCCCGACCTCCCGCTCCAAGGCACGAAGATCTACGTCAGGCTGAATGCCGCGCTCTCGCGTGATGATGAAGTGCACTCGGACCAGGGGCCCTTCGGAGAAATAGGGCTGGAAGGCGGAAACGTGCCCTCCGAAAGCACCAGTCAGCAATGCCCCGATACGTTCTCGCACAGCGGTGTTGTACCGGTCCCGTGGAGCATAAAGAAGGACGGAGACGAAGCGCTCGAAACGATCGAAACGCGCGAGCAACCGAACCCTCGGCCTGAGCTCCAGATCCAGTATGTTCGAACTCCAGTCGCACAATTCCGTTTCACCAATCTGAAACAGCTCGTCACGCGGGAACGTGTCCAGAATGTTCACGAGCGTCTTGCCCGCATGACTGGCCGGAGGGAAGCCCGATTCCGAAAGGACTGTGGAGACCTTGTGCCTGACGAACGGGATCTGCTGCGTCGGCTGCGTGTAGGCGCGAGAAGTGAAGAGGCCGACGATGCGCAACTCGCCAGTCGGCTCAGCGCCTCCGCGCGCCCCCCGCGCATAGAGCTTCACCGCAATGTAATCCATCGCAGTTCGCCTATGCACGCGGCACACGAGATCGGATTTTGTAACGAGCAATGGGGACGGACCGAGCATGAACTCCCGGATTCGCGGCGTCAGATCGAACTCGCCCGCATCGCGCGCGACGACATACTTTGATGAATCACGGAGCAACCCGAGAGAGGTCCCATCGACGGGCGCCAGAGAGGAGTCTCTGGCGCTTCCTGCAAAGCGGTACTCGCGCACTCCAAGGAGTGTGAAATGCCCATCCTGAAGCCAACGCATGAACGACAAGGACTCCGCCTTGATGTCCGCAGGCACATGGGCCGGAAGGTCGTCGAGAACACGGATCGCACTGTCGACGCGCTTGAGCATTGCCCGCCAATCAGAGACCGAGATCCTCACTTCGGAGAGGATGTCCGCCAGCGCGGCGGCAAGATCGGTCGCGGCGTCTCCCGAGATTGGATCGAGATGGACCGCGATGACGCTTTCCTGCCGGCCATCCCCCCAGTTCTGGTCTGCCGGAGTCAGATCGGAGGCGATCGAACCGTCCGGCGAGCGCTGGCACTTGAAGATCGGGTGTACGACCAGTCGAACTCGCAAACTCCGCGCCTGGATCTCGCCCATGACGCTATCGACCAGGAAAGGCATATCGTCATTGACAACTTCCACGAGCGTCGCCCGCCCGGCGAGAGCAGGTCGGACCCGCACCTTGTGGGACCCAACCGCACGCTGTCGGACGAAATCAAAGAGTTGCGACGCCTCCGTTGCAAGCCCGACCGCATCATCTGGTGCGATTTCGTCCCCGGAAGCAGAAGCATAGAGCAACTCTGCAAATCTCGCAGCCGGCGTGGTGCGCCCCAATACTGAGACGATCTGGCGAACGACCTCGGCCCCAGAATGCTGAGTGTCCATGATCGATCTCCCGTCAACGCGCTAGGTCGCGTTGTTAACCCACGTTCCGGGAATCATAGTCCGTGACCGACCGGCATGTCGAGCAAATGACCCGCGCCAAGACACAGGGATGCATTACACTGGTTTAGTAGCGTGCAAGGAGCTATCGCCAAATCTTGGTGACGGCCTGATGGCTCAGGCGGCGGCTTTG
>CAZZJR010000119.1:0-5696 GCA_964654585.1 uncultured Bdellovibrionales bacterium | reverse complement strand
GCGATATTGCCAACGAAAAGCTTCTTCATATGTCCCCTTACAGGTTTCTACACAAAACAACCAAGCCGAATGCTTGGCCGGACCCTTAAAAGTTCTAAAAGCAAAACGGGGACTGCGGACGTGAACTACAGGACCTGAATTTCCGATAGAGCGAAGGCTCATCGGTAACGCTACATGGCTGGAGCGGGGAAGTCAAAACCAAGTGATTCTGGTCGAGATTGGAGCGGTACCGATGGGCAGCTAACATCCTGAATTATTGCGCCTTTTTGGCTTTAGGCTCGGTGCGCGTTTTCAGTCGATTAAGTTACCCGAGCCCCTCTTGCTTGCGCAGCACTGCCACGGTGCGCCTGCCGACCACTGGCTGAGAAAGGGTGGCTCCTTCGGACGCTAGTGCTGAAGCCAGGTGCGAGTAGCGCTCGGCTGGAATCAGCACGATCGTCTCGCCGGCTGCGAGCGCACTTTTCAAGTTTCTGAAGGTTGTATGCGTTGAGGTAAAGCTGCCATCGGCCAAGCCGTTGCGGTAGCCACTGTCGCCGACTTGGCCTTTCTGTCCCGAGCTGCGCAGCCGCTCCATGAGGCCAATCCGGATCCGGGATTCCTCGCCTGGCGGAAGGTCGGCAATGACGAAGAGTGTCCCTTGCTCGTCGTCGAGGAGCTTCCAGATGCTCTGGACCTCAGGCTCTTCTTCGGTAGTGTACTGGAGCGCTTCAAGCCACCGCGGGGCGAGGGCGCAAGGCAAGAGGGCAGCGGCGAGCAGCGCTGCGACACCGAGAGCCTTGCTCGATCGCTGCATGGCTCCAAGCCACTCGGTAACGCCGAGGGCAGTCCACACAACGAGCGGCACAATCAGGAAAAACTGCCGGTGCACGTCGATGCGGTTGGTCAGGAGCAGCGCCCCGGTGTTGAGCCCAAACCATCCAAGCAGCGCGAAGCTCGGCCAGAAGGGGCGTGCCCTAAGGCTCGTACAGAGTCCCAAGAAGAGAAAGGGGAGCGAGAGACAGCCGATGAGTGTCATTCCGAGAGGACGATCAACGAACGGTCCTCCAACCGGGATATCGTCCGCGGCTGCTGACCAGTGCGAGATACCGCGCGCGAGCTGCTTGCTGGTCACCTCACGGACCAGGGCCCAGGCTAACTGTACACGCTCCACGGTAGAGGGATTGCGGTTCGATAGCAGCGGGCCGACCTCTGTTTGCTGAAGCTGAAGCGGAAAGCCGCCCTGAGTCACCATGTAGAAGAACTGCTCGCTTCTGGCCTGGAAGAGAGCTGAGAGCGAGCCCATCGAAGCTTGCCAGGCGACGATTCCTGCCAGCACTGCCGTGAAGGTGCCGGCAGCAATAGCGCGCTGAGAGACTTTCAGTGATCGGTTGAGCAGCACCCCCAGCAGGGTCGTCGTGGTGAGCGCGACCACTGCCACACGCGCGGCGGCGTACCCGAGGGTTGCTGTATAGAGCATTGTCGCAGCGAGCATCGCACAGAGAGCCTCGCCGCTCCGCACCAACCGCGCACAGAGCAGCAGCGCTGCGAGGAGCATGCACAGCGAAGCAGCCGACGCCCCCGCGTAACGGCCGTAGGAGAGCACTACCTCGTTGAAGACGAGAAGCGACGATGCGATGACGGCACATGACATGCCGTACGACCGGCGCACAAAGAGAAAGAGCATCGCTGTTGACCCGAGAAAAGCGAGCGCAGAGACGATTCGGATGGACCAGAGCGAAGCGAAGATGTTAGTGCAGATCGCTAGCGAGGGGAGTCCGAAGATCGCCGAGAGGTGCCCGCCCGCGAGGGGAGCATCGCTCCAGCGCAGGTGCTCTAGTAGTCGCCTCGACAGAGGCTGCCCTGAGATGCTCTGCAGTGAGAGCCCATGGATGTTCTCGTGCTCCCAGAGATACACCGGGCCCGAATCTGCTCCGAGTCGGTAGAACACAAGAAGCGCTGCGGCGATTGCAACTATCACAAGGTAGCGCTGAGTAAGCCATCCAAGCTCGGTCGCACTATCCTGCTTGCCGTTGCCTAGAGAGGCTGCAAGAGCGAGGGCGGCGCCGACAACAAAGAGTCCTACGGCAGCCGAGGGTGGCGAGACAAGAGCAGCCGATCCGCAGGCCACCGACGCGCAGGCGAGCGCATCGCGGCGCTGACGGCGAAGGAGTGCAGACAGCGCGCCTAGAACCGAGAAGACGAGTGCAGCAGTGACGAGCCAGGGAGTAGGGATAACCATGCTGGCGAGCACGATACCACTGGCAAAAGCGCCGCGGTACCGGTCTTGCGTAGTGGTCAGTGGCTAAAGAATCGGCGAGAACAGCCTCGCGAAGCGGCTACCGAGCCGTTTCCAGAGAGGGAAGTCGCTCATGCGCTCGTTTGAGACGTCTGTGGCACTCGCCATGTCGCGCTCCAGCATCTCTGCTACCTGTTGGTTGAAGCCCCGGTCAGCAACCAGCGATGTAGCCTCGAAATTTAGGCGGAAGGATCGATTGTCGAAGTTCGCGCTGCCGACAGCGGCGTAGAGGTCGTCTAGCACGAGCACCTTCTGGTGCAGGAAGCCGTCGGTGTAGCGGAACGCCTTGACCCCCGTCGCCGCGGCTGCCGGCACAAAGAAGAACGAAGCGAGCCAGACGAGCATGTGGTCACGCTTGGCGGGCACTAGGATTCGCACATCAACTCCTCGCATCGCAGCAAGCTGCAGAGCGCACAGCAGCGCGTCGTCAGGGATAAAGTACGGAGTCGCGATCCAGACTCGCGAGCGGGCAGAGCTGATGGCGTGCAGGAAGAAGAGCGCGCAGGCGTCAAGATCGCTCGCCGGCCCAAAGGCGAGAGTGAGCATAGTAATGTCACCTGCGGGCACTGGAGGGCTCAGGCTTATATCGGGCGGCGCTCCTGTCGCCCATACCCAGTCAGCAAAGAAGATTCGCTTCAGGTGCAGCACGGCGGGGCCAGAGACCCGTATGTGGGTGTCGCGCCAGTGGCCAAACTCGGCGCTGCGGCCAACGTACTCGTCGCCGACGTTGTGCCCGCCGATGAAGCCTACCTGCCCATCTACAACGACGATCTTTCGGTGGTTGCGAAAGTTAATCTGGAAGAAATTGCGCAACCCCCCGCGCCTGGTGCCGAAGGAGCGAACTTCGATTCCCGCGTCGGCGAAGGTGCCCAGAAACTTTCGCGAGAGGCGATGCGTGCCGACTTCGTCGTACAGCACCCGGACTGAGACGCCGCGATTGGCCGCAGCGACGAGGCGCCGCTGGAGCTCAAGACCCAGCTCGTCTTCTTTGATGATGAAGAACTCGATTAAGATGAACGAGGATGCTCGGTCGACCTCGGCGAAGATTGCGTCGAACGTTGCCTGCCCGTCGACTAGTAATGTCACCTCGTTGCCGCCGAGGAACTCAGCGTTGGCGATCTTCGAGAACGCATCTCTTCGAGCAGGGTCGGGATCCTCGGGCATCTTAGTGCTGCCAAGAAGCTGCTGACGGTACCACGCTAGGTCTCTATTCTGGTGCTCGACCACCCGGGCGATGCGCTCCTTGTATCCCTTAAACTTCGAGCGCCCGAAGATCATGTAGATCGGCAGGCCGAAGTACGGGAACACCACAAGGAAGAGGCACCAGGCGATCGCGCCCTGGGGGCTCCGGGCATACAGGAGCACCTCCGATGCGGCGAAGGCGCCAAGGAGGTGGAGGATGGGGAGGATGGCGGCGGCGAGCTTTAGGAGGGACCAGGATGTCATGGCATCGGGCAGCTTTGCACGCCTCAAGGTCGGTGAGTAGGGGGCAACGCCCCTCTATGGGCAGCGCTTGTGCTTGTAGGAACATTCATCCCGCACAGGCTTACAGCCTAGTGATGAGAACGAACGCTAGCAGGGGTTTTTACCGCGCAACGCCGATAATCGTCACATCATCCACGTACCGCTGCGGCTCTGGCGCATCCGCTCGGAGCGTGAGGGTTAGGGTGTGGTCGCCGCTCGCAAGCGCTCCCGATTCGAACCAGTCCGTGCTCTTGCTGTCCGCCTGGGACGAGTGAGGTGTTAGCGGAAGTGCTCCGTCGTCGATTGAGATGCCGACCGGCGCAGTGAAGCTGTCTCGGCCGCGAGCTATTATAAAGGCCTTCGATAGCGGTTTAGCCAGCGAGAATTTCACGGAGAACAGCTCTTGTTGAATCGGCGTTAGCGAGAGTCGGTAGGTCTGATAGTAAACGCGCTCCATGAATACCGGGCTGGAGGAGTCGAGAGTGCGCGGATCAACGGCAGTAACGAAGGCGAGGTGCGACAGGTCTCCTCCGGAGTGCCGCATAACCCACATCCGTCCGGGCTCCTGTGACGTCGTCCAGTTTGTGGCGTTGGTGAACTCTGACGGCGGTGGCTCATTGCTCATGATGATCGCAGGAACGTTAAGCTGCTCCACGATCGCTTTTACCGCCCCGATGCTTGCCTCACGAATAACTACAACCGGCCGCTCGGCTAGCGAGTCACGCCCAAGCTTCGGCGGATTCCAGCGCATCATGTTGCCGCTGGTCTCAAGCTTGTCGGTAAAGAAGATCAGGGTGCCGGGCTGCTCTTGCAACGCGAACGAGCGTGAGAGAGCGAGGTTGTGGGTCTGGTTGAGGAAGCCTTTGAGCGGCTCGATGACGCTCACGAGCGCTGAAGCGGCGATTGCTGCGGTGAGCAGTGCCGCTCCCCTGATCCGCATCGCTCGGAAGAGCAGGAAGATCTCGGCCCAGAGGGAGCCGATCAAGAGCGCCTGGGCTGGATTAATCATCAGCAGCCGAATCCAGCCGAGGGGGATTGAAATAGCGGGACCGAAGTAGCTTCCTGCAAAAAGACCGACCAGCAGTAGGCGATCGGTACGGAACAGGTTTCCTAGCGCCAGGCCGAGCGCAACGATGAGCGGCACGTACAGCGTCGATGGCAGGCTTGTGGATGTTGGACGATACGGGCCGAAGGTTGACTCGACGAGCAGAGCCCCGTTCTCTTCGAGGATCCAGAGCGCCTTCTGGATCTGCGTAGGCTTGCGCGGATCGATCAGTGTCAGGTGAGGCAGCACTCCGCCAAATAGGTGCTCCCCCCGACCTTTGAGCTGGTGGCTCACCTTCTGCCACTCAAGGATGCTCGGCATTGCAAGCAAGACCACGAGCACCCCACTCGCGGCAAGCTGCCAGCTCTTGCGGCGCAGCGTCCTGTTGCGAAGCCACTCAAAGGCGAATACAGCGCTGGCTGCGACGACGAGCATCTTGATGTTTGCAAGCCCGTAGAAGGTGAGAATGAACGCGACACCCATCCATAGTGCGCGCAGCAAAGACGGGCGACGCAGGTACGCGAGCATCGCGTCTAAGAAGAGGAGTATGAGCAATGCGGAGAAAGAGAGGATTAGCTCAGAGCGCGCATCCCACAGCGTCAACGGCATGAATGCGTAGGAAGCCATCGCTGCGAGACCAAACGAAACCCCTCCGAGTTGCCGGCCGACCCGGAAAACGAGGAGCACGCTGAGCCAAGCTGCGGATGCGCAAGCGAGCCTGCCTGCAAAAACTGACATGCCTCCGCAGGCGAGCTGGAAGAGGGCATGCCAGAGGACGTACGGCAGAGAGTGTCCGCATTCCTCCTGAGTCATCTCGCGGAATAGTAGTAGGTCTTTGAAGAGGAGCTTGCCGTGCAAAAGACGATCGGCCGAGAGGAGCGCCTGCGTGCCGTAGGCCCACATCTCGGCTGG
>CAZZJR010000118.1:0-5715 GCA_964654585.1 uncultured Bdellovibrionales bacterium | reverse complement strand
GAGGGTGGTGTCGGGTTTCTGTCGCGGAGGGTTCGTTGCGGCAACGGATGCCGGGCGTTTCTGTGGCAGAAATTGCACATAATCTGGGCGTTTAGCGGATTCGTGCGCGTGCCGATAAGAAGTGTATGCGAGACGAATGAACGTCTCGGCTGCTCAGGTACTGCGCACTTCGATGACTAGCATACCGACACATCGCGTGATGACGACGGCGCTCCGGAAGGAGGTACGTCTGCTCGTCGTTGACGATCACGAGGAGCACTTCGAACAGCTTCGCGAGATCGCGGAGATGTACCACCCTGAGTTCCGTGTTGAGTGCAAGTTGGCTTCAAATGCGGTCGAGGCGGTGTGTCTCGCATCCTCCTGGAGGGCCTCTGTAGTTCTTCTAGACTTGCACGTGATTTCGAGCGCACTGGATCTTGTGAAGCAGCTCGCGACGCAGGGCACCGCTGTTGTAGCCACGAGCGACACACGGCTGCCGGAGCTTGCAGAAACCGCCTCAGAGTACGGCGCGGTCGGATACCTATCAAAGAGCGACAATCCAGACGATATCGAAGCGCTGCTCGCCTTCGTCGCCGGCGTTTCAGTCGAGGGCACTCCTCAGCAGTAAGGTGGCTAGCGCTCGGCGCGTCCCGACCCCCCTCAATCTCTACCTTGCGAAGCCGTCGACCGCGCAGTAAGTAATCGGCGTCGCGTGCTTATTAGTTGCCTCTCTTTTTCGGCGTCTTATGTTTCGCCCCCAGGTGCGAGTGGCGTATCCGCTCCTCCTACTGAACGAACAGCTGGTGCGTTGGTTTCTGATCGGGCTCCTCTGCGTGTCGCTTGGCCTCTTCGCTTCAGTAGCCCAAGCCCAACCGAAGAATAGCGGCAAACAGCGACTGAAGGGTTCCGCGCTGCGATCGCTGAGCATGCCCACGGTGATTCGGAAGCTCGACCTGAAGGGTTTCGGTTCGCAGGTGGTTAAGTTTGGGCGGCTCGGTAAAGCAGGCGCCCTCTCTGCCCTGTTCGCCCAGGTGAACTACGACCGCGAGATTACGTGCCTCACCGCGGTTTCCCTCGAAAGTGGAGAAGTCCTGTGGCAGCTCGGCACCCCTGACGTCGATAATTACAAGGCTACCTCGGAGATTCCGGTGCAGGTGTTTGATTGGAACCGGGATGGCTTCGATGACGTTATCTTTGCCCAGGGCGGGAGCGTGTCCGTTGTGAGCGGCATCGATGGTAGCTCAGTCGCCTCGGTGCCGGCGGAGACACCGTACAGCTTATTCGTATACGAGACGGACCAGTTTGGTGGCTCGGCTGGATTGGTGCTGCACGGTCGATCTTCGACAACGCTGCTCGGACCCGACCTTGCGGTTGTGTGGACCAGGCCAAATGAGTTCTCACATTTCCCGATGGCGATGGATGTAGACGACGATGACGAGCCTGAGCTGCTCGCGGGCTACCTGCTTTTCCGCTCCAACGGAGATTTAATCTGGGATCGCCGAGACCTTGGCGCCCACAACGATGCGTCTGATTTCGGCGACGTCGATTGTGATGGCGAGCGTGATGTTGCGATTGCGACTAGTGGCAAGAGCGCTCTCCTGAGGCGGGACGGAACGATCGTTTGGCGGGGGATCGAAAATCACTCGCAGCACATCACTATCGGATCGTTCCTGCCCGGCCGCTGTGAACGGCAGGTTGCAACGATCGACCGGGACCCTAAGCAGAGTGGAATCCTGCGGCTCTACAGCCATCGCGGAAAAATCCTGTGGGAGAGCAGAGGACACGGCCCGAAAGCGATGATGACTCGTATAGACGACTGGATTCCGCAGTCGGAGGAGAGCCTACTCATGGTGTTTCGGAGCTTTACTCAGCCGCCGACGCTCTACGACGGAAGAGGGGCGGTAGTGGGCAGGCTGCCTTTCCCGCCGGCGCTCGTAAGGGGCTCCAAGGGAGCCGCGTACGGCAAGCACTACGCACAACACTTCGACACGGATGGAGATGGCAGAGAGGAGATACTGCTGTACAATGAGAAGGCTCTATGGGTCTACGCCAACGCCGCGGCGGAAGTTGGAACAAGCAGCCGAAAGCAGTCACAAGTGCTCCCCAATCCCCGCATCTTCAACGCTACGTTCTACATGGGTATGCAGTAGTCGGGGGCTGGTCGCTAAAAGCCCTTTTTCGATTAGCCCTGGCGGGGTATCGTGCGGATCCATAACAGAGTTCGCCAGGCGCGACGGTGGCCCGCCCCTCTCGGGGTGGGGCGCCCCACGCTGTGAGTCTTTCGGGGGGTCGTCGTATGTACAAGAAGTTAGTGCTTGAGAAGGCCGCGTCGTGTATTGCATTCCTCTCAGTGGCGGTGCTGGTGAGTGGCACGGACGCATGCCAGGAGAGCTATTCGATCGGCGGGCAGTCAAAGGGTCCTGTGGGGACCGGAACGCCGACGCCGGCATCGACCAACACGCCGACCGCTGTTACCACGGGGACGCCGGCCAGCACCTCCACCCCTGAGACCACGGGGACGCCAGCCGCCACTTCGACATCAACCTCCACGGCCACCCCGGACCAGAGTGTGGGGGGGCTTAGCGCAAAACGCGGTGGGCTTCTCGATGAGCTCTCGCAAGCGGCCGAAAAAGACGAGGACAGCGGGGGGGGCACCGCTGCCGGCGGTTCAGCGGGAGCTGGAGCTTCGGGAAACTGGCTCGGGCAAGGTTTTAAGGATCAAGAGGGTGCGGGAGGTTTCGCCGACAGCGATGGAGACGGATTCTCCGATGAGCTGGAGCTCACGCTTGCCAGCGATTCACAGAACGCCCAGTCGGTTCCAGATGGCGGCACATCCACCGACGTGAATCTCCGCGTTCGCTCGGCTGACTCTGACCTTGATGGTGTGCTTGACGTCAATGAAATCAACGAGGGAACTAACGCGCAGTCGAACGATTCGGACGGAGACGGCCGTTTAGACGGGGCAGAGGTTCTCTCCGGCGGCAACCCCCGGGATCCAAAAGACAGCTACCCTGACGGGGATGGGGATGGGCTCAGCGATAGCTACGAGGCGGAAGCAGGCACAGACCCAGGCAGGATGGACTCTGACAACGATGGGTTGCGGGATGACCTAGAATTCGTTTTCGGGTCGAATCCTAGGGTGGCTGATTCTGACAACGACGGCATCTCTGATGGCCGGGAGTACACCATCGGCTCAGATCCGATGGCCGCAGAGTAGTGGTTTCGATTCGTTGCGGAAGGCTCGATTCTCCCCTCGTTCCGTAGCAATATAAAAGGGGCTGGGGTCGATATGTTCGGCCCCGACGCGGGCTGTCGGAGGCGACCGAAGCCTTGCAAACGAGTTGCTGATGCTATGAAACAACCTCGCTCCCGAGAGCTCTTTGAGCGTGCCAAGACATTCTTCCCCGGGGGCGTTAACTCCCCAGTGCGGGCCTTCCGTTCAGTTGGTGGGGACCCCTTCATCGTCAAGCACGGAGAAGGGCCGTTCCTGTTCGACGTCGATGGAAATAGGTACGTAGACTACATTAATAGCTGGGGCCCCCTGGTGCTAGGACACGCCCATCCGGCAGTGGTAGCGGCCTTGCACACGCAGGCTCAGCTCGGGACGAGCTACGGCGCATGTCACGAGCGCGAGGCGGAGCTTGCGCAGGTCGTGCGTGAGCTCTTCCCCTCACTCGAGCTGATGCGTTTTGTGAACTCAGGGACAGAGGCGGGGATGGCGGTCATTCGCCTCGCGCGCGGCTATACAGGGCGCCGAAAAATCGTCAAGTTTGAGGGCTGCTACCATGGCCACGCGGATGTGCTCTTGGCCAAAGCGGGTTCGGGAGTATTAACGCTCGGATTGCCCGATTGCGCCGGAGTGCCATCGTCAGCGGTCGAAGATACGCTAGTGGCCGAATTTAACAACACCGAGTCGGTCGAGAGGCTCTTTCGCGCCTGCGGAGAAGAGATCGCTGCCGTCATCGTCGAGCCGGTAGTGGGCAACTGCGGGCTGCTTGTGCCGGAGCCGGCCTTCCTGCAGGCTCTCCGCTCTATCACCGAGAAGCAGGGGGCCCTACTCATCTTCGATGAGGTGATGACGGGCTTCCGGGTACACCTTGGAGGTGCGCAAGCCCTATACGGTGTGCGCCCGGACCTCACGATGCTCGGAAAGGTAATCGGCGGTGGGCTGCCGGTGGGAGCGTTTGGGGGCCGCCGCGAGATCATGGAGAAACTGGCTCCGCTCGGTCCGGTGTACCAGGCAGGAACGCTCTCGGGAAATCCGCTAGCGATGGTTGCTGGGCTTTCGACGCTGAGCGAGTGGCGCAAACCTGCCGTATTTGAGCGGGCGGTTGGCGTGACAGAGCGTCTGGTTGAAGGGCTGCGCGCTGGCGCTGCAAAGCATGGGCTTCCACTCGTTGCGCAGTCGGTAGGCACAATGTTCGGCTTCTTTTTTTCAGAGAGGCCGGTTCGCTCCTACAGGGACACTCTTGGCGCTGATAAGGAAGCCTTTAACCGGTTCTTCCACGCGATGCTTGAGGCCGGGGTCTACTTTGCTCCATCCGCCTTCGAGGCGGGATTCGTCTCTGTCGCGCACGACGGTGAGGCGATTGACTTCACGCTTGCGGCTCTGGACCACGGATTTCAGGCAGCCAAAGGGGGCAAGCCGTAACCTATCCGCTGGCAAAAAGCACAGACGTTGGTGAACTGCTTAGGGCAGCGTCACCAAAGATGGGAAGAAGTGCCATACTTGATTAGCCGCAGCGGGTGGGAAAAGCTGCGCTGCGCACGTTGCACCAACGGCGAATGACCCAACCAGGATAGGGATACAGAGCAGCGAAAGCATAATCGCCGTAGAGAGCGGAGAGTTGCCAATGGCCCGAAGAGCGTACATGAACACCGCAAAGATAAGCGCACACGCAAAGTACGCCACCGCTGGGAACATCTCGATTAACCAATCATCCTCGACCGGCTGGCCGTGAGCTAGGAAGGGCAAAATGGTCAACTCACCCTCGAGGGCAAAGTTTGCGATGTAATAGGCGATCATGAGGGGAATAGTAGCAACGAGAGCGTACACGTTTGCCGCCACAACTTTTATCAGCGGCGCGCTGATACCCATCACTCGGAGAAGCACAGTCGTGCACAGCGTAAACACAACGAAGGTCACCGCTAAGCAAACTGTGATAGCCCAGGCGGCATCTCTATTCGCCGGCGCAACTCCCAAGCGGTACATGTAAATCAGAGTCGGCAAAACGAGCACGGCGAAGAGCCCGACCAGAGAAGAGATTATGTATGGCGGAACCGGACGCTCGATTAGCAGGTGGTTCATGGTGCCCTGGCGGTCTAAAACCGAGGACATCAGTAGGTCGAGCAGCCCCATGCGCCGCTCATACTTAGTCATTTTTTGGACCATCACGGAATAGTGTGCAGCACAACGTCTTGGATTGGCGAGCCCAAATTTTCTGGGGCGGCAGTGGTTTACAGCTCATGAGGGCAAAATGTAGTTTCGGAGAGGAAGAAGCGAAGCGCATTGCCTTTTCCACACACTTGGTGTTGAATCCAAGCGCCCGTAGGTCGCTGAGTCTACCACTGAAATAATTCCTCACTTCGTGAGGGGTTACTTGAGCGGGAGTAGCTCAGTTGGCTAGAGCATCAGCCTTCCAAGCTGAGGGTCGCGGGTTCGAGTCTCGTCTCCCGCTCCATTTTCTTCCTTTGCCAACTTGGCTTCGCCAAGATTGGCAAGACGGGTTAGGGGGG
>CAZZJR010000117.1:2438-5720 GCA_964654585.1 uncultured Bdellovibrionales bacterium | reverse complement strand
GAGACACCTCAAAAAACAGCGACGAGCACTCCGACCAATACGCCCGCTGATACCGCAACCAACACACCGACGGAGACGCCATTCGACACTGCGACCAGCACCCCTACGGATACCCCGGCTGACACTCCCACATGCACTCCAACGGATACGCCAGCCGACACTGCGACCAGCACCCCAACTTACACGCCGGGGAATACCGCGACGAGCACACCAACTGATACACCAGCCAACACCCCAACAAGCACGCCGACCGTCACGCCTGCGGACACAGCTACGAGCACTCCCACTAATACTCCAGCCAGCACCGCCACGAGCACCGCAACGGAGACCCCCGTGAATACGCCGACAGATACGGCTACGAATACGCCGGCGGATACGCCAACAAGCACTCCTACGGAAACTCCGAAAGCTACGGCTACTCTTACTCCGACAGTTACGCCTCAAGACTCACCGACAAGCACACCAACGGAGACCCCACTGAACACTGCCACGAGCACAGCAACCGACACTCCGCGCAGCACCGCGACGAGCACTCCCACTCAAACCCCGAGGGACACCGCGACAAGCACACCAACGGATACCCCTGCGAACACGGCTACTAATACGGCGACTGCGACTGCTTCGTCTACCGTCACGCCTCAGAGCACCGCCACGTCGACAGCGGTAGATACCGCCACGATAACGGCAACTGCTTCCGCTACTCAAACAGCGACTGCGACGGCCACAGCCACTGCTACAGGGACTAGCACTGCCACAGGCTCGGCAACAGCTACGGCTTCCGCTACAGCAACGCATACGGCGACAGCAACTTCTGGTGGCAGTGCGGTTACGAAGCCAGAGTGCAGCGACGAGCAGGACAACGACGGAGACCAGATGGTCGACATGCTCGATCCTGACTGCGACAGCCCGGATGATGCGTCAGAAGCAGAGGAAGTGCTCGGCCCATTGGCAGTGCTGCTCGAGGGCATCTACGACAACGGAGATGGCACCTTTGAGGCCTACTTCTCGTACATCAATCTCTCAGCCGCGGAGATCCCTGCGGCAGTAGGCATAAGCCAGGACGGGCAGGTGAAGAACGCCTTCTCGCCTGGGCCGCAGTCACGAGGGCAGCCCACGGTATTCAAGAGAGGTGATGTCCGAGGAGCCTTCCACTTCACCTTTAGCGGCGAGACGCTGACTTGGACGGTGAAAGTGCCCGGCAGCAACGAGATGAGGATCGTGGTGAGCGCGAACAGCCCAAGGCTTGAGCCGATTGAGCCAATTGCGGAGTGCATAAACCAGAACAAGGCTGGCGGGTTCGTGGCAACATTTGGCTACCTCAATCCGAATGAGTTTGAGATTGTCGTGCCGCTCGGAAAGAGAAATAGGTTCGCTCCTGGAAGAGAGGATCGCGGACAGCCTAATGCCTTCTTCAGCGGCAGAAACACCGCGGTTCTGCTCTCGGAATTCGACACAGAGCTTTCGTGGCAGCTCGCGACGAAGAGTGCGGCCGTTTCGCCTGCGACTAACGTTTGTGCATGCACCGCCAGTAGCACCGCGGTCACGAGGGAGCGCGTTATCAAGACCAGCGAGGAGCTTGGGCTGCTGGTATTCATAGCAACAGATCGCTTCGAGCGAGCAAGCCTAGTTCGTCTTAAGAACGCTCCGCCGGCGGCAAAAAAGCAGTTTAAGAAAGCGATCGTACGAGCGAAGGAGCGAGTTGCCCGGTCCGTTGTAACAGTGAAGGATCTCACCAGCACAATTCCGGAGATGAGCAAGAACTGTCCTGAGCTCCCGCCGGGCTGCTCGATAGTTGACGATGGGCCAACGATTAGCCGCCTCCGGTTCTTCTTCCTCTCCACCCAGAAAACTCTCGTTCGAACTGCAAGACGAACAAACTTCCTGGATCCGAGTGTGGCCAAGAAAAACAAGGCAACCATTGGCAGGGCGAAAGTGATCGTGAAGCTGTCGATCGAGGAGCTCAACAAGATCCCGCGCTTCAGGACGGTCTGTAAGTAGAGTGAAATTCTCATCATGCCCTGATGGCCGGTCAAGAACAGTCGACAACGACAGGTAAAGAGGCCTCCGCCTTGTGAACGTTGAGGCATAGCCATTTGCCTGCAGGACGGGGACAACGCAAGTCTCCGAGCCCGGTGGCGTCGCTGCCCGAGCCCCTTCGGCAACTTAAGCACGGATGGGTGCCGAGGCACCTCGTCTGAGTGCTTGGCGAGCCCACAGCCTCGCCCTTTTGCTTAGCCGCCCTAAAGCGCAGCATAAACCTAGCCGATACGATCCGTAGGGGGTTCCTGTAAGCGGGATCAAGGATCATGGGGGGAAGAAAGCTAGCCTACCGTCTAGTCCAACTGCTGCTTGTAGCAGTCAGCCTTGCGCCTGCCCTGGCGCAAGCTTGTCACATTCAGCGCTTTGAGTGCTCGCCGCTAACGTACACGGGCGGTATGAGCTACAGTGGCATGACAACTTGCCGGATAGAGATCGCACGACCGGCGTTGGACACCGGGTGCAGCCTTCTCTCGGCAGGCCTTGGCTATGTTACGCAGCGTGGAGTCGTTATGACGGCAACGTGGGCTGGAATAGCCAACTGGGCTCGGGTGACTTACGGCCCGGTGCTCAATGACACGGTGAGCCGTCGAGCTCTAATGACGGGGGAGGTTCCCCTTGGGAGCTTTTCAACTCTGCTCGTTCAGCTGAGGGCTCAGGGCCCATGCGGTGCGTCAACTACCGTCTTTGCAAACTTCTCTGACATTAACGTAGTTCAAGGACAGGTGAACCGAACGTTCGCTCTTCCGGTGTGCCCCACGGCGACACCGACGCACACGCCGACCGCTACACCGAGTCCTACTCAGACAAGAACCCCAACAGCAACGGCTACTCGCACACCAACTCACACGCCGACTGCTTCACCATCAGATACCCCCACCCGCACGCCGACTAACACCCCGATGCACACACCAACCAATACCCCGACTCATAGTCCAACCGTAACGCCAACACAGACGCCTACTCATTCGCCGACGGCTACCCCAACAGCTACACCGACCCATTCGCCGACTCACACTCCCACCAACACAAACACACCAACCGACACACCAACTAACTCACCTACTCATACACCCACGAGCACCCCAACATCCACCCCAACCAATTCTCCTACCCACACACCAACACACACGCAGACTGAGACCCCGACGCACACACCAACCAATACCCCGACTCACAGTCCAACCGTAACGCCAACACAGACGCCTACTCATTCGCCGACGGCTACCCCAACAGCTACACCGA
>CAZZJR010000117.1:0-2338 GCA_964654585.1 uncultured Bdellovibrionales bacterium | reverse complement strand
ACGCCAACACAGACGCCTACTCATTCGCCGACGGCTACCCCAACAGCTACACCGACCCATTCGCCGACTCACACTCCCACCAACACAAACACACCAACCAACACTTCAACTCACTCACCTACTCACACTCCTACGAATACTCCAACACACACCCCGACTAATACTGCTACCCATACGCCAACTCGCACACCGACTGACACCCCAACGCATACTCCGACTCATTCTCCGACGGCTACTCCAACAGCTAGCCCAAGCGATACACCGACTCACACTCCCACTAATACCAACACGCCCACTCACACGCCGACTAACACGAATACGCCGACTCACACCCCCACCAACACCAATACGCCGACCCACACGCCGAGCAGCACCCACACGCCGACTGATACCCCGACGAGCACTTCGACGCCAACACATACTCCGACCAATACCAACACCCCAACCTACACTCCCACTAACACCAATACACCTACCCATACCCCAACCAATACTGACACGCCCACTCACACTCCCACGTGGACGGCGACGCCAACTCACACGGCGACGAATACAGATACTCCGACGCGCACGCCGACCCACACCCCGACAAGAACCGATACCCCGACGCACACACCTACCAGCAGCAATACGCCGACGGAAACGCCTACGAACACAGCGACACCAACTCATACGGCCACCAATACTGCTACCCCGACGGAAACCCCGACCGAGACTCCGACACACACTCCGACCCGAACCGCTACCCCGACACACACCCCCACGAGCACAGAGACCCCAACCGTTACGCCAACGAGTACAGACACGCCAACACTTACCCCGACAGGCACCAGTACGCCGACTCATACTCCAACGAGCACGAATACGCCGACGGCTACGAATACGCCGACGCTCACGCCAACGAGCACCGATACTGCAACAAGAACGAGCACACCCACTCACACACCGTCTCATACAGCCACTCCGACAGATACCCCGACGCCGACGATGACGCCGACGAGTACTGTGACGGCCACCAATACGCCGACCAACACAAATACACCCACCTCCACCCCGACTAGCAGTGCCACGCCAACCAGTACGCCAACGTTCACGCCCACACTTTCGCCAACTAACACGCCAACCCAGACACCTGCGGGAGGAATCATCAAGCCGGAGTGCAGTGACAGCATAGACAACGACGGCGACCAGCTCATCGACCTGTTTGACCCGGAGTGCGATGGTCCGCAAGACCCGACTGAGGCACCGGAGGATCTCGGCCCGCTAATCGCCGCACTAGAGGGGGTGTACGATAACGGTGACGGAACGTATGAGGCGTATTTCTCGTATTTCAACTCCACATCGGCTGAGCTCGAAGCTGCCATCGGGGTAACGGATGAGGGGAGCGTGAAAAACTTCTTCTCGCCTGGAGAGCCCTCGCGTGGCCAGCCATCTGTGTTCAAGCGGGGAGCCTTCCGAGGGGCTTTCCACTTCACATTCTCAGGGGAGCCGCTCGTGTGGACCCTTAAAGTAAAAAACGGGAGGGAGTTCCAAATCCATGTCAGCGCTAAAAGCCCTCGGCTGACGCAAGTTGAGCCAGTAGTTGAGTGCATCAACAAGAACTCGGCAGGTGGATTTGTTGCGACCTTCGGTTACGTCAACTCTAACGAGATAGAGATATCGCTGCCGATCGGGAAACGAAACAGGTTCTTTCCGGGCAAAGAAGATAGAGCCCAGCCCAACCAATTCTTCAGCGGTCGCGTCACGGGAGCGTTCCTCGTCGGCTTCGATACGGAGCTATTGTGGATTCTCTCGGGCAAGCCTGCTGCTGTTTCTCCGGAAGCGAACGTGTGCGACTGCACAGCGAGCGACTCAACAACAACGCAGGTAACGCTGCTCAAAACGAGCGAAAGTCTCGTCTCGCTCATTGTCGGAACTCTCCGCCGTTTCAGCGATGCGAGTCTCGCGCGAGTGAGTAACGCTCCTCCAGGAGTAAAAAAGAAAATCAAAGAGCGATTCGATCGAGCCAAGAGAAAAGTTTTGGCCGAGCTGGCAACAGCGCACAAACTGACCCGCTCCGTTCCGGTCCTCAGTCGCAACTGCCCCAGGTTGCCCCCAGGATGTTCGGTGGTAGACGATGGACCGTTACTAGAGCAGCTAAAAAGCTTCTACGTCACTAAGCAGCGTCAGCTCAAGCGGCTCGTTCAGCGCACTTCCTTCCTTGACCCCGCTACGGCCAAGAAAAACAAGGCCGCCATCGCCAAAGCTAAGGTAATCGTCAAGCAAGCGCTGACCGACCTAGGCAAGGTTCCTCGCTTCAGGACGGTCTGTAAGTAGCCGCGTGGAACCCAGGAGCCTC
>CAZZJR010000116.1:4052-5847 GCA_964654585.1 uncultured Bdellovibrionales bacterium | reverse complement strand
GACCATAGCTTAGTTTTAGTTAGTTAAACAATCTTTTCTAGATGACATGTTACTAGATGAGCGGAGAAAAACCACAATTAAATGCGGGCGTTACCAGAGAAAATTTATTTCGGTTCACGAACCTTTTTGGTTCAGTTCACGATACCCGTTTATCTAGAAACCCGATCCACTGCGCCTCGATGCACGACACTTTTGTCGTCGCTTCACGAGCATCCTTCCATCAGCACACGAGCACTCTTACCTGAGTGCACGAGTCGCCTCACACCACGGTGAGCCGCTTATCAGAGTTCCCTGCCCTATCGTGAATTGAGATGAAAATATCCGATGATATTTTTACCTCAGCACACGATACGGCTGCGTGAGATGCTGGTTTGAGGAAAGCGGCGTAAAAGCGCCCTTTTTCTTATCGTGCTTTGACTTAAGGGTAGATTTTACGGCGGAACTTTGCCAAATTCCTTACCTCGATTCACGAATCCCGAGGTGGCAAGTGGCAACAGTTATCAGTGTGGTCAACCAGAAGGGTGGCGTCGGCAAGACCACCACAACCGTGAACCTCGGAGCAGCAATGGCCGCTCGTGGCAAGCGCGTCCTTTTGATCGACATCGATGCGCAGAGCAACCTGACAACGCACCTGGGGCTTGGCCTAAAAGAAGACCCTCAAGACCTACAGGATGTGCCGAGACAGGTACCAGAGTGGACGGTATACGATGTCCTTAAGGGCTCGAAAAGACTACAGGATGTTGTCATAAAGCGCACCGATAACCTGGATGTGGTGCCTTCAAGTCTTCTTCTCAGCGCAGCAGACCTCGAGCTGGGAGGAATGGTTGGAAGAGAGCTGCTCCTTAAGCGTGCTATCGAGAAGATCCGTGACCAGTACGATATCATTCTGATCGATTGCCCCCCTACCCTCGGCCTCCTATCGCTCAACGCACTCGCTGCGGTCGACAAGGTTGTGGTTCCGGTTCAGAGCGAGTACCTGGCGCTCCACGGGGTTAGGCAACTACTTGATACGATTGATCAAGTTCGCGGAATCTACAATCAGTCGCTGGTCGTGGGCGGAGTACTTATCTGCTTACACGATAGCCGCAAGCGCCTCGCTCGCGCCGTTGCGGACACAATCCGGGCCTACTTTGGACAGCTAGTGTTCACGACCGTTATCCGCGAGAATGTCGCTCTCGCAGAGGCTCCTGCCAAGGGTCAGACGATCTTTGAGTACATGCCGAAGTCGAGCGGAGCCGAGGATTACAGCGCGTTAGCCGAGGAGATCTTGAATGTCAAAGCGTAGTTTCTCGTTTGCCAACAACCCACTCATGGCAGGTCCGGCTCTCGATGAGCGCTCCAAGGGTGGCATCCCCTACCGCGAGATCCCACTCTCAGCGATCGAGGCAGACCCCCACCAGCCGCGGCAGAACTTCGATGAAGATAAGCTCGCTGAGCTGGCTGAATCGATCAAGCTCTACGGGGTTTTGAGCCCTATTTTGGTGCGTTCCGGGCAGCTTCCTGGACGCTACACACTCATTTCCGGCGAGCGACGGTTCCGGGCTGCGCACCTTGCCGGCCTCTCTTCTATCCCTGCAATTGTGAATCAGAGCGACGATGTAGAGGGTCGAAACCTCTCTATCCAGCTCGTTGAGAACCTGCAGCGTGATGACCTCAGCCCGATCGAGCGTGCGCACGCTATCGGCGCCCTACGCGACGCCCACAGCCTTAGCGTCCGTGAGATCGCTGATAAGCTGAGCATCTCAAAGAGCGCCGTTCAGCGCAGCCTCGACATACTTCAGCTCCCGCACGACCT
>CAZZJR010000116.1:2075-3952 GCA_964654585.1 uncultured Bdellovibrionales bacterium | reverse complement strand
CTCGTGAATTGACAACAAGCAGGGTTGTCCCACGGTGGGACAGTGAACACAGTAAGAGCAGGGTTAGAGTACTTGGGGAAGCTGACGCCTTGGAATGGGCGTGGTGGCTTCGCATTGCAGTACATAACGGCTGTCCTGAAGAGGCTAGGGAACCCACAGGATGCTCTGCCAACAGTCCATATAGCTGGCACAAACGGTAAGGGGTCTGTTTCTTCGGCTGTGTCATCGATCCTGGGCGCAGCGGGCTACAGAGTTGGGCTTAACGTATCCCCGCATCTCCAGGTGATGAATGAGCGGCTGGTTATCGATGGCTTCCCAGTTCCAGATGAGTTTCTGGGTGAGTTCGCTTTAGAGGTACGGAATGCAGCAGCTAAGGAGCTGGTCGAGTTATCGTTCCACGAGGCGATCACAGCCTTGGCATTCCTCGGGTTTAGGGAATCAGGGTGTGAATGGGCGGTAATTGAGGTCGGGCTAGGGGGGAGGCTCGATGCTTCTAATGTCATTACACGACCCGCAGCCACAGCCATTGTCACGATTGACTACGATCACCAAGCGATACTCGGCAACTCTTTAGGTGAGATAGCTGCGGAGAAGGCAGGGATAGTGAAGCCAGCAACACCGCTTGTATCGGGGCATTTACCGAAAGAGGCCGCGGATGTGGTCGCTCGCAAGGCAGCTGGTGTGCCTTTGCTCAAGTTCGGGCGTGATTACGGGGCACGCGAGCTCACGGGTGCCGATGCAGGTCGATTCGGGTATTGGGATAAGAATTTCGGCGCAGGGGTAGGGGACTTATTCCAGTACTCGACACCACTGCCGGGTATTCACCAGGGGCACAACATGGCCGTAGCGATAAAGCTTGGGCTAACGGTTGGTATGAGTCCCGAGGTTTGTAAGGCCGGAGTCGAGGGGGTTTTCTGGCCGGGTCGGCTGGAGCGAATCGATACTATGGGGCGGCCCTTCGTTATCGATTGTGCGCACAACACGGCGGGGATAGCGGCATTCATCTCGTTTTTGCAGTCTAATGTGCTCAAAGATATAGACCTTACCTTCGGTGTTCTCGACACCAAGAACTGGCAGTCGATGGTGCAGGCGCTGAGACCGCACGTGCGCACCTGGAGGCTGCTGCGACCTGACTCTGAGCGCGCCTTGCCGGAGGAAACGCTTAAGTCAGAGCTTGGGGTATCGGGAACCGGGATAAGAGTTTGTGGTTACGGAAATGACTATGAGCGGTGTCTCCGTGAAGCGATCGATGAGAATGATGGTCAGCCGGCTTTCGTGACGGGATCAATGTACATGGTCGGGAAGCTACGAGGGATGTTATCTGTTCCAACGAAGCCGCTCTGGAAGAGGGTAGCTAAATAACGTTGTTCTATGAATCCGCACCGCGCCACAACCTCATTCGATGAAAGCATCACGCGCTGGCTCGGCGCTGTTGAGGGGGGGCTCAAGCAGCTCGGATGTGCTGCAGGGCAGGGGAGCGAGAAGCTCTCCGAGGCCTCTGCGTACGTGCTGCTGGGTGGCGGAAAGCGGCTTAGGGCGCTCCTTACGCTGGCCCTAGCTCGGGACCTCTCGCGCGGGGCTATTAGCGACGCACTGCCGCTTCGTCCCGCCGTGGCGATCGAGGCGATCCACGCTGCGTCGCTCGTGCACGACGATTTGCCGGCACTCGACAACGATGACCTAAGGCGCGGAAAACCCTCGTGCCATAAGGCTTTTGGCGAGGCTACGGCGATCTTGGTGGGGGACCTCTTGCTAGGAGCCGCGCTCGCTAACCTCGAAGCACCCGAGCTCTCGCTCGCTCAGCAGGCACGGCTTTCGAGTTCACTTTCTAAGGCCTGGGTTGCGCTGTGCGTCGGCCAGCAGCTCGACCTCGATGC
>CAZZJR010000116.1:0-1975 GCA_964654585.1 uncultured Bdellovibrionales bacterium | reverse complement strand
TCTCGCGCATGTCGATGGAGCGAATTTCAGCACAAGAGAGGGATGACCTGCTTGCAGGGGTGCAGCAGGCCGGCGAATTCCTCATGTCGCTCTGGCCGGGAGCGGGGCGTTCAGCAGCGGATCTCGGTGTTGAGTCGAAGGCTGATGGTTCCTTGGTTTCTCGCGCTGATTTCGGCGCAAACGAGATCCTGACTCGGGCACTCACCCAGCTCTTTCCGCGCGACGCGATCCTCTCAGAGGAGACGGTGCCAGATTTGTCAGCGCTCGCAGCGGCGAAGCGCACCTGGGTAATAGACCCGCTCGATGGAACGAAGCACTTTCTAAACGGCACGGACCAATTTTCAGTCCTCGTCGCTCTGTGCGAGGAGCGCGTGCCAACGCTCGGCATCATGTTCTTTCCGGCACGAGGGCTTCTAGTGGTAGCGGAGCAGGGGAAGGGGGTCACTGTTAACGGCAAGGTTGCGCGAGTCTCCACCAGTGGGGAGCCTCGCCCGGGCGCCGTCTACATTCGAAACTTCGAGTCGAAGCGCAGGGAGCTTGAGAGCCCGATGATGGACTCAGGCCTGGCGTTCCTAAAGCTCATTACGGGGGAGCTCGATGGGGCGGTGCTGCGCATGACGACCCACCGTGAGTGGGACATTGCGGCTCCGATAGTTGCCATCAAAGAGGCTGGCGGCAGGGTCTCAGACGAGGCTGGAAAAGAAATTCCGTGCGGGCTAGGAACCCTGCAATTTCAATATCTTGTGGCCTCAAACGGCACTACCCACGGCGAGATTCTGAGTCTTATCTCGTAACCTTCGCATCTTAGGTCATTGTGGGGATGCTTGTTCGATGAGCCCCCCACTTTTCGCTCATGCTTAACGGGGCAGAGGACGACTCTGTACCTCATAAGGATACGCTTAGAGCGAGTTAAGGATATGGGAATTACTTACACGGAAGATCAAAAGGCCCTTATCGCAGCAGCCAGGTCGGGCGATGACGCCGCCATTCAGGCGTTCGTTGACCGCGGCTTCGATATCGATTGCGAGCTGAAGTACGGCGCAAGCGCCCTCATGATCGCGGCATCGCGAGGGAAGACGTCGACGGTTCGCCTACTGGTTGCCAACGGCGCCAAGGTGAATCGACGCAACAAGTTTGGCGGGTCGCCCCTCTTAGAGGCGTGCGAGCGCTGCCACCACGACACCCTGCGCGCTCTCGTTGAGCTTGGGGCTGACGTGAACATGCCGCACAACAATGGAAACACCGCTCTCCTTGCCGCAGCGATGCGCAGGGATATCAAGACGGTGAGAGTTTTGCTTGAGCTCGGAGCGGATCGTGAGATCCAGAACTTCGACGGCTGGAGCGGGCGCACGTGGGCTGAGGCCGAATCAGATCCGGCCCTCCGTGAGGTCTTCGGGCTTCCGAAGTCTAAGGAGCCGCGCCTGGCTGAAGCGCAACCAAAGGAAGGGGAGCAGCCTAAGAAGGCTACGAAAGTTATGGTTAATGACGCATTTTGGACAGTATTCATGCGCGCCGCTTCGATCGGCGATCTTGAGACGGTTCGCCGCCTCGCCGACGATGGTGTAGAGGTTAACGGGCAGAGCCCGAACGGAACGACGGCGCTTATGGCTGCCGTGAAAAACGGCCACGCAGCGACGGCGCTTGAGCTAATTGAGCTTGGCGCAGACCCGACGATTGAAGACGAAGAGGGGCTCAATGCCCTCGAGTGGGCCGAGAAGAAGGGCCAGCAGGCCTTCATCAAGGGGCTCAAGCAGAAGGGGATTCCTCTGCCGGAGTTCGACAGCTAGCGCTGCGGCGCTCAGAAAAAAGGGTACAGGGCTCCTTGTTTCCTGCGGCATCGCCGCTAGTACAGGTGTCGCACCTTCTCTCTGTCTTTCTCATTCTCCTGCACTTGCACTGAATTCCTCCTCCTAATCCTGGTATTTCGGCACGAATATCGTGAGCAATTCCTCGATATGCTTTGAGTATGAGCAGG
>CAZZJR010000115.1:0-6058 GCA_964654585.1 uncultured Bdellovibrionales bacterium | reverse complement strand
GCGAGCTGCTGAACGAGTGGGGCAGTGCTGACGCCCTCCGCCACAGAGCCGAGAGATGCCGTGATATCACTGATCTTTTCGCCCGCGCCGAGGCGCAGCCCCACCGTGCGATTCCGGCTCTGGTTCTCTGTGGCTGTCATCACTAAGTCACCGAGCCCTGAGAGGCCAAAGAGGGTTTGGGAGTCTGCGCCAAGGGCGACGGCGAGACGGGTCATCTCTGCCAGGCCACGCGAAATGAGCGCTGCGCGCGCGGAGGGCCCGTAGTTCAGGGCATCTGAAACGCCTGCTGCAATCGCGATAACGTTTTTCAGGATGCCGCCCAACTCAACGCCGAGGGGATCCGTCGATGTGTAGATGCGAAGCGAGTTTCCCGACAGCGCCTCTGCCACGAGGGCGGCTGTTTTCTCGGAAGAGGAGCCAGCAACGACAGAGATTGGGCGCTCTGCCATAAGGTCAGACGCAAAGCTTGGGCCCGAGATGACGGCTACGGAGTCTTGCTCGAAGGAAAGAGCGCCTGTGGCGTACTGGAGAGGTGTCGACGTGGTGGTCGGCTCAAGCCCTTTGGTGGCGCTAACAAGGGTCTTGGCCTTTACGTTCGGGATCACCTCTGACCAGGCGCTGGCCGGCAACGCCACGATCGTGATGTCGGCGTCTGCTATCTGCGAGAGGTCAGAGGTTACTGCCAGGTTGCCCGGGACGACCCCGCTCACTGAGCCGCGCTGAAACGAGCGGGTCGAGAGCAGCCGGGCGACCTCGCCCTGGTCGTGGTGCCACCCTGTAACCTTGAAGCCGCGGCGCAGAGCGTGGAGCGCAAGCGCCATGCCCCACGCACCGAGGCCAACAACGGCAACGTGCATGCTGGCGGCGTTCTTGAGCATCAGCAGGAGCCCTTAGTTGGAGCTCTCAGGACCAGCCTCGGGCGTCGCCTCAGCGGCTCCGTTCTCCTCAGTGCCGTTGGTATCGAGCGGAGCTGGAGCGACTGCTACGACCTTCTCGTTCTCGTCCAGATCCATCAGCTTCACGCCGCGCGTGTTGCGGCCGATGACCGAGATGTTCTTGGCGCTGGTGCGGATGATCTTTCCGCCTGAGGTGATGAGCATCAAGCCGCTGCTGTCAGTAACCGTTATTGCCTCGATTACCGGCCCGTTGCGGCCCTCTGTCTGGATGTCGATCAAGCCCTTGCCGCCACGGCCCTGTGGGCGGTACTCGCTCACGAGCGTGCGCTTGCCGAATCCGTTCTCGCACACGGTGAGGAGCATGAGCTCCTCGCCTGCCGCTGCGCCCTCTTTTGGCTTCTGGATGACGGTCATGCCAACAACCTTGTCGTCGCCCTCGAAGCGGATGCCGGTCACGCCACGAGCCGCACGGCCCATAGCGCGCACGTTGTCCTCGGTGAAGCGGATCGCCATGCCGTCACGGGTAGCGAGGATGATGTCATCCCCCTCGTGCGTGATCTTGGCGCCGATGAGCGTGTCTCCCTCATCGAGGGTGCACGCCATGATGCCGTTGCGGCGCGAGCGCGAGAACTCTTCGAGCGCCGTCTTCTTGACGACGCCTTGGCGAGTCGCGAGCGCGACGCAAGCGTTCTCGCTCCACTCTCGGATCGGAAGAATTGCGCAGACCTTCTCTTCCTCTTTGAGCTCAAGCAGGTTGACGAGTGCGCGGCCACGTGAGGTGCGGCCCGACTCCGGGATGCTCCACACCTTGAGCCAGTACATGCGGCCGAGGCTGGTGAACACGAGCAGATCGGCGAGAGTTGAGGCAACGAAGAGGTTCTCGATGAAGTCCTCGTCGTCAGCGGCTGCGCCGATGATACCCTTGCCGCCACGGCGCTGCTCGCGGTACTCGGTGACTGAGGTGCGCTTGATGTAGCCCTTGTGGCTGACCGTGACGACCATCTCCTCGTCCTCGATCATCTCGCTCATGTCGATCTCGCCGCCGTCGTCTACGATCTCAGTGCGGCGGGCGTCGCCGAACTTTTCTCGCACGTCTGTCAGTTCGGCTGCGATGATCGCGTCGACCTTCTTTGCGTCGGCCAGGATGCTCAGGAGATCTTGGATGCGCTTGGCGAGCTCTTCGTGCTCCTGCTCGATAGCGAGGCGCTCCATGCCCGTGAGCTTCTGGAGGCGTAGGTCGAGGATCGCCTGGGCCTGAATGGTCGAGAGGCTGTAGCGTGAGATAAGCTCGTCGCGCGCGTCCTTCGGCGTCTGGGCCTTGCGGATTAGCGCGATGACTTCGTCGAGGTTGAGGAGCGCGATGCGGAATCCTTCGAGGATATGCATGCGTTCTTTGGCTTTCTTGAGGTCGAACTCGGTGCGTCGAGTCACCACGTCGCGGCGGTGGTTCAAGAAGTGCGAGAGCAGGTCGTGCAGCGAGCACACAACCGGCTTGCCGTCGACGATTGCGAGATTCACGATGCCGAAGCTCGATTGCATCGGGGTCATCTTGTAGAGCTGGTTGAGCACGACGTCCGGAGTCGCGTCACGCTTGAGCTCGATGACGATGCGCATGCCGCTGCGATCGCTCTCGTCGCGCAGCTTCGAGATGCCCTCAATCTGCTTGTCGTTGACGAGCTCGGCGATCTTCTCAATGAGGCGCGCCTTGTTGAGCTGGTACGGGATCTCAGTAACAACGATGATGTCGGCCTCACGCGACTTGTTCTTGATCTTCTCGTAGTGGGCCTTGGCCCTGACCTGAACGATTCCGCGGCCGTTTGCGTACGCGCTGATGATTGGGCCGCGTCCGTAGATCGCGCCGCCGGTTGGGAAGTCTGGCCCTGGGATGATTGCGAGAAGCTCCTGCAGCGAGATTGATGGATTCTCGATCACTGCGAGCGCGCCGTTAATCACCTCAGTCAGGTTGTGCGGCGGGATGTGGGTCGCCATGCCGACTGCAATGCCGTTTGCTCCGTTTACGAGCAGGTTCGGAATGACTGACGGAAGCACCGTGGGCTCAAGGGTTGAGTCGTCGAAGTTCGGAGTGAAGTCGACGGTTTCCTTCTCGATGTCCTCAAGCAGGCGCTCTGCGAGCGCAGTCATGCGGCACTCGGTGTAACGGTAGGCGGCAGGTGGGTCGCCGTCGACCGAGCCGAAGTTTCCTTGGCCATCGATCAGTGGGTAGCGCAGGTTCCAGGGCTGGGCCAGGCGAACGAGAGCTTCGTACACCGGCATGTCACCGTGCGGGTGATAGCGCTTGAGCACCTCACCCACAACTCCCGCGCACTTAGAGTGCTTGCGGTTCGGTACGAGGCCTTCCTTGAGCATCGCGTACAGCACGCGGCGCTGCACGGGCTTGAGGCCATCGCGCACGTCCGGGAGGGCTCGTCCGACGATAACGCTCATGGCGTAGTCCAGGTAGGACTGGCGCATCTCGGCTTCGATCGTTATGGGGGTGATTTGCTGTGTATTTTCCATTCGGCGAGCATAGGAGAAGGGGAGTGGTAGTTCAAGGGGAGAATACGCTTAGAAACCCAATAAAATAGAGCCTTTTGGGTCGTTTCAAACGAGGCAAAGGGGAGCTTCAAGAGGGCACAGAAAAGGCGTTTCGGGAAGCTAAAAAATGGTTGGCTGAAATGGGCTCGATCGGGCGTTTTGGGATGACCCACAAGCGGCTCCTTCGGACGGGCTTATCGCTGAGGCGCGGTAGCCAACGCCACCCCTAGGGTGAACGGTGGTGGGCAGAGGGGACGCTGAGCTAGCGCGGCGTTCCATCACTTGCCTAGCTTTAAAACTGGGGGGAGACCTGATATATCCCCTCGGTACCCTAAGAAGACCGCCCCAATGAAGCTCTCAATCGTTATCCCCTGTTACAACGAGCGTGCCACCATCCAGCAGATCGTTACGGCGGTTAAGAACGCCCCGGTCAAGGACATCGAGATAGTCATCGTTGATGACTGTTCTAAGGACGGCACCCAGGAAGTGCTCAGGAACGTCATAGCGCCTCAGGTCGACAAGATCGTGTACCACGAGGTCAACCAGGGGAAGGGAGCAGCCCTCAGGACGGGCTTCAAGCACGTCACCGGTGATGTAGTCATCGTTCAGGACGCAGACCTTGAGTACGATCCCCAGGAGTACCCGATCCTCATGGACCCGATTGAGAAGGGGCGCGCTGATGTTGTTTTCGGCTCTCGCTTTATCGGCGCCCAGCCGCACCGCGTGGTGTACTTCTGGCACATGATGGGGAACCGATTCCTGACCTTGCTCTCCAACATGTTCACCAACCTGAACCTGACGGATATGGAGACCTGCTACAAGCTCTTCCGTCGCGAGGTGATCCAGTCAATCGACATCGAGGAGGCACGTTTCGGCTTCGAGCCCGAGATCACTGCCAAGGTCGCTGCCTTGGGGTGTCGCATCTACGAAGTCGGTATCTCGTACTACGGCCGCACCTACGCCGAGGGGAAGAAGATAGGCTGGAAGGATGGCTTCCGGGCGATCTACTGCATCCTCAAGTACAACCTGCTGCGCAAGCCGGCCAAGACATTTGAGGCGCCGTCAACGCACCAGGACTCTCCGGTTGGCTGCTGTGACGCGAAGCGTGCCGCGAACGGCTCCGGTGAGAGCAGCCACTAAGCTTCTCGTGGGACAGCTGCGTCGGTTGCCTCTAGGTTTCAAGTTGGCGCCGCATATTGGACCAGGCTAGGAGCATGAGCTTTAAGAAAGTAGGAATCGTCGCCGCCATGCCCGAGGAGTTCTCGCTCCTCACTGGGCGCTTCGGCGCCAAGTCTGTCGGCTCAATCGGACCGCGTGAGTTTTTCGCCGCAACTGTCGGCGGACGCGAGCTCGTTTTTACTTGCTCGCGCATCGGCAAAGTCGCAGCCGCTTCGACAGCAACAACACTCGTGCAATCTTTTGGCGTCGAGGCGATGCTCCTCACTGGAGTAGCTGGAGCAATCGGCTCGCAGGCCAGAGTCGGAGACGTCGTCATCGCTGATTCACTCGTTCAGCATGACATCGACCTCAAGGGAGTGCTCGGTTACCAACGGTTTCAGATTCCGCTGCTCGACCTCTCAGCGATTCCAGCTGATCCAAATCTGACGCGCATCGCGAGAGAAGCCGCAGCCTCGGTTGTTCAAGATGGTGATTTTGTGCGCGCAGTCGGACAGCTGGCGCTGCGCGAGCCGAGCTTTCACTGCGGCACCATTGCCAGCGGTGACCGGTTCATCAACTCCGCGCAGGAGCGCGAGGAGCTTTTAGGGCTCATTCCGGGCGTCCTCGCGGTCGAGATGGAGGGAGCGGCAGTCGCACAAGTGTGCGCGGAACAGCGAGTTCCCTTCGCAGTAGCACGCGTGATCTCAGACTCCGCAGATCACGGCGCAAACTTCGATTTTCTGGCTTTTCTCAGGCAGGCGGCGGCGGTGGGATCTGAGCGGATGGTGTCGGAGTTTGTTGGGCGTCTCTGATTGCTGCGCGGAGTTTCAGCGGATCGCACCTCCGTCAACCAGCTAGCGCCGAGGGAGTTCGTGCGCATCCGTCGTGCAGAAGCGGCCCAGACTCGAAACAGTCAATGCGAATTGTTGACTCATTATTCAGCTAACGAGCTGAAAAGTTTTGGCTTCCCAGTGGCTTCCCAGTGGCTTACGAGAGCTTAGCAAAGAGCCATGGCATGCCCTAACAACTCAAAAATTCTACAATTTTTAGTTCCTAAAGTTTTTGTGTCGATACGCCGACATCCATTGCTGGGAACGTATGAGAGTGTGGCCCTACATCTTGTGCGCGGCAGTAATGACAGCTTGTTTCTACCGAGCAGGAGACGTGTACGCCGACACATCCCCGTTTTTCGGTTCCGATGCCGTTTGCGATAGCTGTGGCCAGGTGGTGTCGGGTGCGGAACCCTGGGTGACCAACACCCCAACGGTTACTCCGACTTCGACAGTCACAAATACCCCCACAGACACTAACACTCCGACCCATACTCCGACGAGCACCAATACTCCGACGCACACGCCGACTATCTCAAACACTCCAACGAGTGCGCCAGTCAACACGAATACTCCGACGCACACGCCCACGAACACCAATACTCCGACGCATACGCCGACCAACACCAATACCCCGAC
>CAZZJR010000114.1:3265-6065 GCA_964654585.1 uncultured Bdellovibrionales bacterium | reverse complement strand
TGATCAAGGTCGTTCGCGAGATCACCGGACTTGGCCTCAAGGAGGCTAAGGACCTCGTTGACGGCGCACCGAAGCTCGTCAAGGAAGGCGTTGCCAAGGCTGAGGCTGAGGACTTCGTTAAGAAGCTCAAGGAAGCCGGCGCCAAGGCCAGCCTCAAGTAAGCACACCCCTTATACACGAACGGCGTTTAGAAGAGGTCTTCTAGCAGCCGTTCTAGGGGGCGCCTGGCCGGGGGAGGGATACTTCCCCCGGTCTTGAAATTAGCCTAATCTCTCGTGGGCTCGGTCAGCTGACCGACACCTTTGGGAGTTGCTAAGTAGAGGCTCAGCCTTTGTCGATACTCGGTTGCCATCACTGTTGCGCTTCTGCGGCGAGAGCTCTCCGCGAACGTTGCGTCGTTGCCCCGGTAATCAATAAGTCGTCGCCACTACCCACGCTCGTTACTTCCTGTGCGCCTGCTCTGGGCGCGTTGTGGAGCCGAGTTTTATAGGCGTTACCAGCTCATTCGTGTCTCACCACCGCACACTGGCGGCGGGATCGGCACGGTGGGCTTTTTGCCTTTAGAGTCACTTACGTATGACATCGAAAATCAAGACCAACCTCCGTCTCCGCAAGAGCTACTCCAGAATCGGTGAGATAGCAGAAATCCCAAACCTTATCGGCATACAGAAAAGCTCGTACGAGAGGTTCCTCCAGGCCAACGTGGAGCCGGAGAAGCGCGAAGACATCGGTCTTCAAAAGGTTTTCAAGTCGGTCTTCCCGATTAGAGACTACAACAACACAGCATCCCTTGAGTTCGTTTCGTATAACCTCGGTACTCCGAAGTACGACATGGACGAATGCCGCGACCGTGGGATGAACTGGGCGGCGCCACTGCGCGTCACTATCCAGCTCGTTCTCTGGGACGTTAACCCAGAGACCGGAGCTCGCCACCTCAGCGCTCTCAAGGAAGACGTTGTGTACTTCGGCGAGATCCCGCTCATGACTGAGCGCGGCACGTTCGTCATCAACGGCACCGAGCGCGTTATCGTGAGCCAGCTCCACCGTTCGCCTGGCGTGTTCTTCGATCACGATGACGGAAAGAGCCACGTTTCAGGAAAGCTGCTCTACTCGGCGCGAATCATCCCGTACCGTGGCTCCTGGATCGACTTCGAGTTTGACGTTAAGGATATCCTGCACGTTCGCATCGACCGTCGCCGCAAGCTCAACGCAACTGTTCTGCTGCGTGCCCTCGGCATGACTGCCGACGACATCGTCGCGTCGTACTACCACACCGACACGCTCATCTTCGGAAAGCGCGGAGCTGTCTCCAAGGAGTTCAAGCCCGACCAGCTCGAAGGCGAGAAGTCGTTCCGCGAAATCAAGGAGGGCGGAAAGGTCCTCGTTAAGCAGGGCGGAAAGTTCAACAAGGCAGTTATCCGACGCCTCAAGGAAGCTGGAGTCCAGGAGGTCGAGATCTCGCCTGAGTCCGTTCCGGGCCTCATCGCCGCTGAGACCGTCGTTCAGGCAACTGATAATATCGTAAATTCTAAGACGGGAGAGGTTATCGCCGAAAAAGGCGAGGTTCTCGTTGGTTGGGATGTTATCCGTGAGCGTCTTGCGCCGGTGGTGCTCGAGCTCGACGAGAAGGAGTCCAAGGAGATCTGCTCGCAGTTTGACATCATCGTCAACGCTGGCGACGAGCTCAAGGCTGACAAAGTCAACTCAAAGGGTGAAATCGTCGAGAAGGGCAACATCAGCGCTCAGCGCGAGTTGGGCCTCGACCGCATCCGCGTCCTGTACGTAGAGGATAACCACATCGGTGAGTCGCTGTGGAAGACCCTGGTATCTGACAAGATGGCAGGTGATGGGTCACTCTTCTCGCGCCTCTCGGGCCGCCCGACGATCGACAGCCTCGTTGAGATCTACAGGCGTCTGCGTCCTGGCGATCCTCCTCGTCCGGAGACCGCACAGGCGACCTTCAAGAACCTGTTCTTCAACGCTGACCGCTACGACCTCTCAGACATCGGACGGTACAAGCTCAACCACAAGCTATACATCTCCCAGGGCCGCGAGGCTCCTCCGATGGACCAGGGCGTTCTCTCGCCAGAGGACATCAAGGAGACGGTTCGCTACCTGCTTGAGCTCCGCAACTCGTCGGACGCTCAGCGCTACTCGATCGACGACATCGACCACCTCGGCAACCGCCGTGTGCGTGCGGTCGGCGAGCTGATCGAGAACCAGTACCGCATCGGTCTCGTCCGCATGGAGCGCGCCGTGAAGGAGCGCATGGGCATGCAGGACATCGACACCCTCGTTCCGCAGGACCTGATCAACTACAAGCCGGTGGCGGCGGTAGTGAAGGAGTTCTTCGGCTCGTCGCAGCTCTCGCAGTTCATGGACCAGACCAATCCGCTCTCGGAGATCACCCACAAGCGCCGTCTCTCGGCCCTTGGACCCGGTGGTCTTACCCGCGACCGCGCTGGCTTCGAGGTGCGCGACGTAAACCCGACTCACTACGGACGTATCTGCCCGATTGAGACGCCGGAAGGTCCGAACATCGGACTTATCGCATCGCTCGCAGTGTACGCTCGTGTCAACGAGTTCGGATTCGTTGAAACCCCGTACCGTGTAGTCGACAACAACGGTCGCGCTTCTGGCGATATCGTGTACCTCTCGGCCCTCGAAGAGGAGCGTGAGACGATCGCGCCGGCGAGCGTTGAAATGGACAAGAAGGGCAACCTCACAGAGGCTGCCATCCCAGTCCGCCGCAACGGTGAGTACCTCCAGGTTCCGCCAGTCGAAGTCTCGAAGCTCGACG
>CAZZJR010000114.1:0-3165 GCA_964654585.1 uncultured Bdellovibrionales bacterium | reverse complement strand
CGCGACGAGATCAACGTGCTCCGCGACGCCGCCATGAAGGAGATCGTAAGCCTCCTCAAGGGCAAGGCGACGACGGCCCGCCTCGTTGACGACAAGCGCGCGCAGCTCATCGCAAAGGATGAGACGCTCACGCCGGAGCTGCTCAACTCGGTTCCGTTCGAGTACCTGCGCGACGTGCAGGTTGGCGATGAGGCTATCCAGGAGCAGATCAACAAGACTGTTGTTCGCACTGGCCAGCTGATCAACAACAAGCGTGCGCACCTCAACGAGAAGATTAAGCGCCTCAAGGAAGGCGATGAGCTCGCACCAGGCATCATCAAGATGGTCAAGGTGTTCATCGCATCGAAGCGCAAGATTCAGGTAGGCGACAAGGTCGCAGGCCGTCACGGAAACAAGGGCGTGCTCTCACGAGTGCTCCCGCAGGAAGACATGCCGTACCTCGCGGACGGAACACCAGTCGACATGGTGCTCAACCCGCTCGGCGTTCCTTCCCGAATGAACGTGGGCCAGATCCTCGAGACGCACCTCGGCTGGGCGAGCTACATGCTCGGTCGCCGCATCCGTGACCTCGTAGAGTCAGTGGTAGACCCGCTCACAGGCGTCGATCGTGTTGATACGACCCCGGAGAGCAAGAAGGCTGCCGTCGGCAAGATCCGCGAAATCCTCGGCGTTGCGTACAAGAACAGCGTGCATGCGGATTTCGTTGGTGGACTCTCTGACCAGGACCTGCTCGATCTCGCTCGCCGCGAGATGACGGGTGTTCGTCTCGCAACGCCGGTGTTCGACGCCGCGCGTGAGTCGGATATCCAGGAGCTGTTGCACTTCGCCGGCATGCCGACGGACGGCAAGGTTCAGCTGTTCGACGGCCGCACTGGAGAGGCTTTCGCTGAGAAGGCAACTGTCGGTGTCATGTACATGCTGAAGCTCGACCACTTGGTTGACGACAAGATCCACGCCCGTTCGATCGGACCCTACTCGCTCGTTACCCAGCAGCCGCTCGGAGGAAAGGCGCAGTTCGGAGGCCAGAGACTCGGAGAAATGGAGGTGTGGGCACTTGAGGCGTACGGCGCTGCGTACACGCTGCAGGAGTTCCTCACGGTTAAGTCAGACGACGTGGCCGGAAGAACCCGCATGTACGAGTCGATCGTCAAGGGTGAGCACGTTCTTGAGCCGGGTCTGCCGGAGTCCTTCAACGTTATGATGAAGGAGCTTCAGTCGCTCTGTCTCGACGTAGAACTCGTTGAGGAGCAGCAGGCGGCCGAGACCGAGGCTTCGACCGATTCGACAACAGCATCCGACAACGGCTCAACAGCAGCTGCCGCCGTGTAACGCACGGTGGCAGCCGCCACAGATTTCAATGTGAGGGAGACACATGGACGACTTATTTAGCTTATTTGAACGCCCCAAGAACCCGATCAAGTTCAACGCGCTCAAGATTGCGTTGGCGAGCCCGGAGCGCATCCGTGGCTGGTCGTTCGGCGAGGTTACCAAGCCGGAGACGATCAACTACCGCACTCTCAAGCCGGAGCGTGACGGACTCTTCTGCGCGAAGATCTTCGGTCCCGTAAAGGACTACGAGTGCATCTGCGGAAAGTACAAGCGTCTGCGCCACCGCGGCGTTGTGTGCGAGAAGTGCGGCGTGGAGGTCATCCAGTCCAAGGTGCGCCGTGAGCGCATGGGCCACATCGAGCTCGCGTGCCCTGTAGCGCACATCTGGTTCCTAAAGAGTCTCCCGAGCCGAATTGGAAACATCCTCGACCTCACTCTCCGTGACCTCGAGAAGGTTCTCTACTTCGAGAGCTACGTTGTGACTGAGGGTGGCAAGACTAACCTCAAGATGGGCGAGCTTCTCACCGAGCGCGAGTACCGTGCTGCGCGCGAGGAGTTCGGCTCCGCTTTCGAGGCTGGTATGGGAGCAGAAGCTATCTTCACCCTGCTGAAGGCCATCGAGGTCGACCCGCTCTGCGCTGAGCTGCGCGAGCAGATGGTGGAAGTTACCTCGGAAGCCAAGAAGAAGAAGCTCGCAAAGAGGTTGAAGGTTCTCACTTCGTTCAAGCAGAGCGGCAACCGTCCGGAGTGGATGATCCTTCAGGTCATCCCCGTCATTCCGCCGGATCTCCGCCCGCTCGTTCCGCTCGATGGCGGCCGTTTCGCCACCTCGGACCTCAACGACCTCTACCGCCGCGTTATCAACCGCAACAACCGCTTGAAGCGGCTGCTTGAGCTTAACGCACCGGACATTATCATCCGAAACGAGAAGCGCATGCTTCAGGAGTCGGTTGATGCCCTGTTCGACAACGGCCGTCGTGGTCGTACGATCACTGGCCCGAACAAGCGTCCGCTCAAGTCGCTCAGCGACATGCTCAAGGGCAAGGGTGGCCGCTTCCGTCAGAACCTGCTCGGAAAGCGCGTTGACTACTCAGGCCGTTCGGTAATCGTCGTTGGTCCGGAGCTCCGTCTCCACCAGTGTGGTCTTCCGAAGAAGATGGCTCTCGAGCTCTTCAAGCCGTTCATCTACAACAAGCTCGAAGAGCGTGGTTACGTAACCACGATCAAGAGCGCCAAGAAGATGGTTGAGAAGGAGAAGCCAGTCGTTTGGGATATCCTGGACGAGGTAATCCGTGAGCACCCGGTTCTCCTGAACCGCGCTCCGACCCTCCACCGTCTCGGTATCCAGGCGTTCGAGCCGATCCTGATTGAAGGCAAGGCCATCCAGCTGCACCCACTCGTTTGTACGGCGTTCAACGCCGACTTCGACGGCGACCAGATGGCGGTTCACGTTCCGCTCTCGATTGAGGCGCAGGTTGAGTCTCGAGTGCTCATGATGTCGACAAACAACATCCTGAGCCCGGCCAACGGCAAGCCGATCATCGTTCCGTCGCAGGACATCGTTCTCGGTCTGTACTACATGACCCGTGAGCGTCCGTTTGCGCTTGGCGAGAACAAGGCGTACTCGAACACCGACGAGGTTTGGCTCGCTTGGCAGTCGGGTGAGACACACCTGCAGGCGAAGATCCGCTGCAGAATCGACGGCGAGCTGCACGCTACTACGGTAGGCCGTGTGCTCCTGTTCCACCTCTGCCCACGTGTTCTTCCGTTCTCTAACTTCAACAAGGTGATGAAGAAGAAGGAGATCTCGCAGCTGATCGACGAGTGCTTCCGTGT
>CAZZJR010000113.1:0-6200 GCA_964654585.1 uncultured Bdellovibrionales bacterium | reverse complement strand
AGCGGACTCAGTTCCCCATGGCCGGCGAGATTCGCCTTGCTCTGGGCTCCCGTGACAGCTTCCTGCGCAGGTTGGGTGAATCGGTCGAGTCGCATGGTGGATTCTCCGAAGCAGCGGACGGCAATCGGCATGCCAATGCGCCCAATCACCGTCCGCGTAACAGGGTCGGAGGTCGTTATCGGAGCGCGATGCGAGACGCCCGAAAGCCTCACTAACCCGCAACTTGCAGCGCCGCCCGAACGCGCCACGCGCTCCATTCCGTCAGCGCATGTGCCCCATAACGACCTCCGACCCCGCTATCGGAACGGCGGCTGCCAACTCAGCAGGCGTAGCGCACCGGGAAACGCTCGGGCACGAGCTCCGACCGTTCGTGGAGCCAGCCCACCAGCCACTCGAAGGCGTCGACGAGTCGCGGCCCCGGGCGATTGAACATCTGGTTGCCATCGACGATCGCGATGGCGTCGCGCCGCCCCTCCATCACCGCCGGAAGCAGGGGCCACCACCGCGTGCGCCGCAGCACGTCAAGTTCCTGCCACGCACGGTCCATCCCGTACCCGCACGGACAGATCACCACGCGTTCGGGCGCCGACTCGATGATCTCCTCGGGCGAAAGCCGCCGACTCTTCGCGCCGGGCTCGCCGAGCGCATGCCGACCGCCTGCGGCACGCACCAGTTCCGGCGTCCAGTGCCCGCCGCCGAACGGCGGGTCGCACCATTCGAGGAACAGCACCTCCGGGCCCGGCACATACGGGTTCACGAAGTCGATCGCGCTCCAGTACCGCTCGCGCAGTTCGACCATCGCTTCCTGCGCACCGGCTTCGAGCCCGACCGCCTCGCCCACACGCAGCAGGTCGTCGAAAACCTGCAGGATCGAGCCCGGATTCAGGTTCACCACCCGTGGGGCATGCTTCATCTCCGCCGCCACTCGCTGCACCGTGCGAAGGTCGATCGAGCACACCTCGCACAGGTCCTGCGTCAGGATCACATCGGGCTGCAGCGCCTTCAACGCCTCCTCGTCGAGCCGGTACAGGCCCGCACCAGCGCCCCCTTCCTGGAGGGCCTCACGCACCTGCCGGTCGATCTCGGCGCTCGTGTTCGCACGCGTGACCTGGCTCGTGAGCACCGGCCGATCCGCCACTTCGGCGGGGAAGTCGCACTCGTGACTCCGTCCGACGAGCAGGCTCGCCCCGCCGATGCGACAGAGGATCTCCGTGGCCGATGGAAGCAGGCTGACGACGCGCACGCCGCGATGCTAGATGGAGCGAACAAGGACGCGGGTGGTCGGCGCCGAGGTCTCGACGCGCTTGATTTCGGAAGCCACCGCGACCGAAGGGGGAAAAATCCCCCGACGCACCCCTCAAAAAGAAACAGTGCCGCCGGAGGGCGGCACTGAAAACTGGGGATCCTAGATTCGAACTAGGACTAACTGAGTCAGAGTCAGTTGTGCTACCGTTACACCAATCCCCAAACGCGGGGCGACATTCTAGCAAGATTCCCGGGTCAATCCATCGGCCGCACGGCCCCCGGCAGCCGCGTTTCGGCGCGTGAATTCAGGCCACTGCGCAAGCAGGATGCCGGCCAGCATCAATCCACATCCCGCGTACTGGCCCCCATTGAGACGTTCGCCCCCGATCAGCGCGCCAAAGACCGCCGCAAACAGCCCCTCCATGCTCAGGATGACCGCCGCATGGGCAGGCGGAGCCGTGCGCTGGCCCACCACCTGCAGCGTGAACGCCACGCCGACCGCGACGGGCCCGAGATACAGCATGGGCCACAGACTCGCGCGCACCGCCTCGGCGCTCGGCAGCGCGGGCAGCGCCAGCGTGGCCAGCGTGCCCGTCACCAGGAACTGGGCAGCCGCCAGCTCGATGGCATCGCACCGCGGCGAGAAGCGACCGATCAGCAGCACATGCACGGCCCAGGCGATGGCGCACAGGAGCACGAGGAAGTCTCCCCATGACATGCGGAGTTCGGCGTTCATGCTGAGCAGGTAGAGGCCGCCCGCGGCCATCGCCGCGCCGCCCCACGCGGCCGGGTGCGTGCGAAGGCCGCCGAGCAGCCCGAGCATGGGCACGAACAGCACGTACAGCCCCGTGATGAAGCCGGCCGCGCTCGCCGTGCTGCCTGCCTCGATGCCGCGCTGCTGAAGAACGAAGGCGACCAGCATGACGCAGCCCGCGGCCAGACCCCCGATGGACACGACGGACAGGGGCGAGCGAGCGCGCACCGCGCCGCGCCGCAGCGCCACGACGGGGAGCAGCATCAGGCCGCCGGCCAGAAACCGCATCGCCGCGATCGAGAGCGCGTCGAGATGATCCGCGGCGCGATGCTGCGCGACGAACGCCGCACCCCAGATCGCCGAGGCCAGCAGCATCCACGCGTCCGCGCGGAGCGCCGCGCCGCGACTCATGGACACGCGATGCGCCCTTCGGCCTTCAGCTCCCGTGTGGGCGTCATCAGCAACTCCACCCGCACCGGCAGGGAGGACCCCGACGGGCACGCGAACTCGTCCGGAACGGGCACGACCAGCCGGTAGTCGCGCAGCACCGCATCCCAGTCGAGGTTGTGCACCCCGCGGTCGTTCAGATCGGCCTCCACATGCACCGCGCCTGCGCCGTCCCCCAGGTGCACCTTCAGCATGCCGATGCTCTTCACGGCGTCGCCCTCGGCGTCCAGGCACTCCACGCGCACCTCGACCGAACCCCGGCCCAGCATGCGGCTGAGCGGATGCACGCGGATGGACGCGGGTGCATACGGCCACTCGATGGGCATCAGGCTCGGCTGGCCTGGCGCGCCCGACGGTCGGTGCGGCTGCGCGCACGCCGCGAGCGTGCAGCACAGCAGCGCGGACGAGATGAGCGCAGGAATCCGCCTCACGACCGCAGCATATCGGGGCCATCCCGAGCGCCGCGGTAGGATGCGCCACCATGATCACCGCTCGCCTTCGCGTGCCTGCCATGATCGCACTCGCCCTCGCGCTCGCCGCCTGCCGCACGAGCGATCGTGCCGTGAAGAAGTCCGAGGCGCCCTCGGAAAGCGCGTCGCCTGCCGCGGCCACCACGCCCGCCGCGGCCACCGCACCCGCCGCCGTCACGCCGCCACCGCCCGCGCCGCCGCAGGGCGCGCCCGTCACGCCGCCGTACCTGCAGCCCCGCAGCGACGGCACCTATGTCGACGCCAAGGGCAACATCCTCACGCCGCCGCCCGTCATGCTCGGCGTGACCATGGAACAGCCCGGCAAGGCGATCGTGAAGCACATGGGCGTGAATCCCGCACGAACCACGCTGCTGGTCGACGTGATTCCCGGCCTTCCGGCCGCGCAGGCGGGCATCGAGGATCACGATCTCGTGATCGCTGTCGACGGCTCGAGCGACGCAGGGCCCCACGACATTCGTCGCCGCATGAAGAACATGAAGGCGGGTGATCCGATCACCTTCACGATCCGACGCGGCGCCGAATCGAAGACCGTCACCCTGAATGTGGCGCCGTGGAAGGCCGAGCACATGGTTCGGCCCCTGCACGCCGGAAGCTTCGCCAAGCCCGGTCTCGACACCGCCGCCGAGCGCGACTCCGCGCCGCGTGAACTGCAGCCGGTGATGGATCGCCTGGATCGAATCGAGAAGCAGCTTCAGCAACTGCAGTCGCAGTCGACGAGCGCGTTGCCGCCGCAGGCGCCCGCATCGGCACCGGCTCCAGCACCCGTCCCCGCTCCGGAGCCAGCTCCAGCACCCGCCCCCGAGCCCGTGACGGCGCCCACGACCGAACCTGCGACCGCTCCGGCCGCTTCGCCCCAGTGACCGCGTTCAATCGCTGAGCGGCTCGCGCCCGCTCACACCCGCTCGATCAGGCTCCACCGATCCAGGTTGAGCGTGACCAGTTCTCCGTCGTCACGGCGCACTTCCAGACGGTCGAGCCACACCTTGTCGTCCTTGCCGTGGGCGAACCAGCTGCCGGTGCGATCCTGTCGCCAGCGCACGACCGTGCCCTCGACGGTGGTCGCCCAGACCTGATGGGTCTGGGGAAGCTGCTGGGTCACGCGCACGCGGGTGCCGGGGGCGAGGACGGAGGTCTCGATGGCCATGATCGGAAAGGAAGTCTACCGGGGCGCCTCGAGCGGGGCGGGGCCGATGCTTGCGAGGGTGAGTCGCTCCATCCAGTCGGCGCTCCAGTGGCGCCGGATCGCGTCGTTGACCGCCTGCAGGCTGAGGCGATCCACCTCGCCCGCCAGGTCCGCCAGCGAGCGAACGCGGCCGAGCCGGAACAGGTCGCCCGCCACGCTGCTGGCGCGAGCGGCCGCGCTCTCGCCCTGCATCACCACGCGCGACTTGAGCCCCGTGCGCGCACGGTCGAACTCGTCCTGCGAGACGCCCTTCGCCAGGCGCTCGAGTTCACCACGGATGCACGAAAGCGTCTGGCCTGCGCGCTGTGGCGTGCTTCCGGCGTACACCTGCAGCATGCCTCGGTCGCGGCCCAGCGAGACGCTCGCGCCCACGCTGTAGCAGAGGCCGCGCTTCTCGCGCACCTCCGTGAAGAGTCGGCTGCTCGATTCGCCGCCCAGCACCAGGCTCGCCAGACGAAGCGCGGTCGCGTCGGCGTGCGAATCGGTCGGGGCGGGCAGCGCGATCGCCAGGTGCGTCTGCGCCGTGTCCATGACGAGATGATCGACGCCCCCGATCGGTGCGGCGCTCGGCGTGGGCTCCTCGACTGATCCGTTCCAGTCCGCGAAGGCTCGGCGGATCACCGGCATCGCTTCGGTCGGATCGACCGCGCCGGCGATGGCCAGGATGCTTCCCGCCGGCACGGCCCGCCGCCGCCACGAGTCGCGAAGACCCGGCATGGTCGCCGCCTCGAGGCCCTGCGGATGCCCGTACCCGGTTCGGTTGTACGGAGCCGGCAGGAATCTTTCGGCCAGTCGCAGCATGACCAGGTGCTGCGGGTCGTCCGAGAGGCCCTCGAGCGCCTGCAGCGCGAGTCGCCGCACCGGATCCAGGTGTTCGGCATCCAGGCGCGGCCGCAGCACGGCGTCGGCCAGAAGGGGAAGCGCCTGCGCGAGGCGCTTTCCCATCATGGTCGCCGTCATCAGGGTGTGGAAGGGGTTCGCGGTGGTGCGGCGCTCGCAGCCGAGGCCGTCGAGCGCGTCGCTCCAGGCGCGACTGTCGAGCTGTCCCGCACCACGCAGGATGAGTTCACTCAGCAGCGTGGTCTCGCCTTCGCCTGCGGCGCCCGCCGGATCGCCCGCGGTGCCAGCCGGCACCAGCCAGCACAGGCTGCAGGTGGCCATGCCCGCGATCGGCTCGAAGGCCACGCGCAGGCCGTTTTCAAGGCGTTCCAGATGCATCGAGCTCACGCCGAGGACCTTTCACGCAGGCGGTCGTCGAGCCAGGCCTGCACCGAATGCATGCCCGCCGGTCGCGACCGCAGCCACAGACCCAGTTCGAGCGCGCCTCGCGCGAACAGCGCGCGGTCGCCCGCCGCATGCTCCAGCACGATCGTCTCGCCTGGCCCATGCAGCTCGATGCGGTGATGTCCCACGACCTCACCTTCGCGTCGAGAGCGTATGTGTTCGCGATCAAGCGTGCCGCCGGCCGCCCGGATCGTCTCCGCGAGCGCCAGCGCGGTGCCCGAAGGCGAATCTTTTTTCCCCGCGTGGTGCGTCTCGCAAAGTTCCACGCGCCACCCCGGTCCGAGCGCGCGCACCGCCAGCGCGACCATGCGGTGAACCACGGCGACCCCGATCGACGCGTTGCTCGCGACCATGATCGGACGCCGGCTCGAAGCTTCGAGAAGCGCTGCAAGGGTGCTCTCGCCGAGCGCCGTGGTGCCGACCAGCAGGGGCGCTGAAAGGCGTTCTGAGGTCGCCAAGGCCGATTTTGCACCCTCGTCGGATGAAAAATCGATCACCAGGTCGCCACGCGAGGGCATCGGATCGTCGCGATCGACCGCCGCCTCGAGCGTGGCGCGATCGGTTCGCTCGAGCGCGTCGATCACCGCGCGACCCATGCGTCCGCGAGCGCCGAACACCACCACGCGAGCGCCTTCGCTTCGATGCATGGAGGGGTTGGCGTTCTCGGTGGACATGACTTGCGAAGTTTTTTGGTGAAGCCCCTTCACAACCTGTGCCGATAAAGGTACAAGTATCGATGGAGTCGCGTTCCGTCACGCAGCGACTCCTCTCTCCGACATCCGCGTGACGCACAGAG
>CAZZJR010000112.1:0-6298 GCA_964654585.1 uncultured Bdellovibrionales bacterium | reverse complement strand
GAGCTCGCGGAGATCACGGAAAGGGATACACCGAGGCGCCAGCAGCTACGTGCTCTCTGATAAGAAAGCCCCATCGCCGTGGACTCCGCAACTGATTGGTGAACGGGTGATTTGCAGAGCCCCCTCGCAGACGCTCAGTAAATCAACAACGACTCAATCTTCGGCCCGCCACCTCCCCCAGCGCGGCCGCCTGTTTTGTTGATCGTCGCGCTCGCCATAAAGGTCGCGGTTCCGTAGTCGACCTTTGCGATGACTTCGAAGATGTTGCCGGAGTGGGTGACCTTATTTCCGCCTGACCCCGTGGCGCTCGTCAGATTTCCGGCGATAGCACCGCCGACGATAGCGGTCAGCTCTGAGACTAGCCCAGTGGTGAACGGCTGCTGCTCGCGCTGCTGGATGATCTGGGCTGCGAGCTGCTGCGTCATTGAAGCATCAAGCGCCATCAGCACCTGTTCTGGTGCTGCGTTGATGTTCACTGCTGCGAAGTTTGAGATTGAGACGTAGGGGAGAATCTTCTGGATGACATCCGGCGTGAAGCCCGGCACAGCCGATAGCTCGCTGGCGACTGACTCAATCTTTCCCTCGTTTCGAAGCTCCTCTTCTTCCGAGAGGGTATTCTCCGAGCCCTGAAAGCTCTCGCCAGATGGACTCTGGTACGAGAAGGCATCCTTGTTGGCATCGAGGTAGTCGACCAGGTTCGCCACGAGTTGCTCGGGCACAACCGGAGGCCCGTCAGCGGTCGGGTTGCCGACTCCCAAATTTTTCATCAGCCGCAAGAGGACCGGTGCCCACTTCTGCACGTTGGCCGATGGGTTCCCCTGTGTGCCGGAGTCCTTGAGCTGGAGTAGGGGGATCTTCCCCTGCTCAGAAGCGATCAGGAGCGAGACCCGCACGTTCGGTTCTTCGATACCGAGCATCGCGCCCGGAGCTTCAAGACCCTGCTGAAACTTCATCCAGTCATCGGTGAGAGGGTCTTCCTGCGAGTTCTTGTCGTTCTCAATCAGCACTGCCGCGACGTTCACGGCCGATTTAAGGATGTACTCGGCCTTTACTCGCCGCTCTGCAGCGCTGTTGAGCCGCATGGCGATGTAGGTTGAGTCGCCGAGCGCGACCAAGATCGTCAATCCGATGGCGATCATCAGGATTACCATGAGGATTGCGACGCCGCCTTCGCTTGTGCCAGACCGGGTTGTTTTCAGAGACTCGCGCACAGTAGAACAAGGTTGTAGGGTTGTTAGTGAGAGTGCAAGACCAAAAGTAGAGCGCGCTGAGAGACTCTTCGCAGGCCATTAGGGTGAGCCCATCCAGGAGCTTAGAGCGGCTTAGTTTGAACCGCAAGGAGCTTTGCGAACCGAGGATTTCGTCGTGGGCGGGTAAATCCCCACGAAGCTGTTTGGTCCGGAGCTGTGCTGTGTGATACCCAGGGTGGGTCGCATGACCCATATCAGTGGTGGCTGATTCGCGGGCTGCTAGATGCTGACAGTGCGATTCAGGCTGTTATGTGTGGGCGCTCGGTGCGCCGCTTATTGAGTTAACAGTTCCGGTATGGTCAGCGCTCTAATCCTTGAAGACGATGCCTGCTCCGCGCTCGCGATGAGCTCGTTGCTTGAACAGCAGGGCATAACTGCAACAACTCTTTCCGACACCGAAGACGCGGTCGAGGAGGTCAAAAAATCAAAGCCTGATGTGCTACTCGCCGACTGGAACGCTCTCGGGCGGCAGTCTTCGCTTGAGCTGGCGCAGGAGCTTCGCCGCGTGCGTCCTGACTCAAAGGTGCTCTTCATCTCTGGTTTCTCGCGTGACTACATAGAGAAGCAGATCGGTGATTTTGGCCCCTGCTCAGTGTTCACTAAGCCAATAAACTTTGAAGAGCTGGTAGACGAGGTTAACAGCTTTCACCCGGGCGGTGGCCAGGACTCTTCTCCCGCGATCGCTGCGAATTCCTAGGCGCAGCGAAATCCGTGACGATAGTCATGCACAAGTAAAGCGGGCTGGTGTACCACACCCTCCGTGCTCTCTTGGCGCACAAGAGAGCAAACGGTCGCGTACGTTTCCAAAGGGGCGCATGGCTTTCTTGACACTCTACTCACTCCTGCTCGAACAGCTCAGGCTCTTGTACGGCGCTGAGACCCACCTCACCAAGGCGCTCCCGAGGCTGATTGAGGGTGTGGCCAGTTCGGAGCTCAAGTCGCTCCTGGCGCAGCATCTCGACGAGACAGAGGATCAACTTGAGCGACTCGATATCGTTGCAACACAGCTTCACGAGAAGCTCGCTGGACAGCGTTGCCGCGTGGTGGAGGGATTAATGCGCGAGGCGGCAGAGCTTACGGAGCGCAGAGGAGATGAGCGCATCTTGGATGCCGCAGTGATCGGAGTAATGCGGGTCGTTGAGGGCTATGAGCGCTCATCGTACGAAATTGCGCGCGGGCTCCTAGAGGTGCTCGGTGAAGCTGAGGCGCTCAAGGCGATCGACCGAAACCTGCTTGAAGAGAACCGCTGCGAGCAGTCGATGACGGTGCTGTTTGAGGATATTATCGACTCAGTTCATGCGCTGCCCCACCACGCGCCATCGCCGGCAGCATCTGAGGAGAGTCCGAGCGCTGGATAGCGCCTAGGCGGAAAAAGCATCCGATCCCTTTTTCCAGCCGGCCGCCCTTTTGCTAGTCCTTTTCCTAGTCTTCGTCCTTACTCCTGCACTTGCTCTGAATTCCTAGTCCTCATCCAGGTATCGCGACAGAGATATCATCGGCGAACCATGGGCTCCCGGATTATGAGCAGGAGTTAGTGCAGGTGCAGGGGGAAGACGAGGATTAGGGCAAAAAGGGGGAAGGCGTCCGCCCCCTTTTTTCCTGCGACCCTAACAGCTCTTAGACTTCTTTGGAGCAAACGGCGAGCGGGAGGGAGGGGACTTCTCCTTCGGCGTCGGCATGCTCGGGGACGGGGCTATCTTCGGTGCTGGTTTCTTCTTGCTTGGCATAATTCTTCTCCTTTGGCTCTTGTGTGAGCTCTCTCGGCCCGCATCTTCTTTTCGCTGCGGGCGATCGTCTATGAGCCGGCGCAGCATGAGCTGAGGGTCAGCCGTGCGGCCGAAAGCGCGGAGCAGTGAGTGAACCCAGGAAGAGGACCAGCAGGATTGGAAAGAGAATCCGCGCCACCTTGCACGCCGGGCCCGGCGCTCCTCCGAAAGCGACCAGCGCCGCGAACAGTGTTGCAACGGCGAGCAGGATAGGAGCGATTCGCATGCGGGCACCGTAGTGCGTCACGCCCAGGGAGGTAATGATGCAAGTCTCTCCCTCGATGCGGGGCTGTGCGTCAAGAGGTGATCAGCGTCACGAGCGAACAATAAAATTCGGCGTCGCTGTAGAGTTTAGCCCAGGAGGCTGCTACTCTCCGGACCGTTCGACGGAGGTTCATGAACAGCCGAGAGTACATTCAAGGGATCTTTCTTGAGATCGTTTCAGCTCCGAACTATGGGCTGAGTGAGTGGCAAGATGCATTCGTTCGCGCAGCGCTTGAGGTGTCGCGCGAGGTTGAGTCACCTCTCAAAGAAGAGGCAATTGTGAGGCTCGTAGCGATGCAGGTGCAAGCCGAGCGTCGTCACAGCCGCCCGCAGCGCTCCGCTTGGGCTCAGTAAGAGTAAAATCCTCGCCCCGTCTTCTTTCCATGCCAGCCGGCCTCAACGTACTTCACCAATAGCGGGCACGGCCGGTACTTATCCTCCCCGAGCTCCCTGTGGAGGAGCTGCAAGATGTAGAGCAGGGTGTCTAGCCCAACGAAGTCTGCCAACGTGAGCGGCCCCATTGGGTGGTTCGTTCCAAGCTTCATAGCGTTGTCGATGTCGGTCGGCGCCACACCTTCCTGAACCAAGAAGATAGCCTCGTTAATCATCGGGCAGAGGATCCGGTTCACGATGAAACCCGGGCCATCGAGCGCGAGCACGGTGGTCTTTTTTATCGAGGCGCACAGGGCCAGGATCGATTTATACGTGTCGTCACTAGTCTGAAGGCCGCGGATTAGCTCAACGAGCTGCATCACAGGCACCGGGTTCATGAAGTGGACCCCCATAAACTTTTCAGGGCGCGAGGTTACGGCGGCCATGCGGGTAATCGAGATTGAAGAGGTGTTGCTGGCGAGGATTGCGTCTGGCCTCAGCACCTTGTCCAGCTCGCGAAAGAGCGCAGCCTTTGGCTCGAACTGCTCGATGATCGCCTCAATCACGAGGTCGCATGAGGCGAAGTCCTTGAGCGAGCTTGCCGCCGAGAGGTGCTGCTTCGCCCGCTCGCTCGTAGCGGCATCCATCTTTCCCTTCTCAACTGCCTGGCCGAGGCGGGTGTGGATTCCTGCCAAGCCTTTCTCGAGAGCTGGCGCTGATGCGTCGAAGAGCAGGGTGCGGTGTCCCGCGGTTGCGAGCACCTGCGCGATCCCTGCGCCCATCTGTCCAGCACCGACAACACCGACCGACTTAATCTCTGCCATAAACCCTCCCAGCGGATTACGGACTAAAAATCACGCGAACGGGAGGAATGTGCAAGGCGCGAAAAAGGGGAGGGATACCTGTATCGCGCCTTCCATGTGGAGGAGTTCATAGCCGACCGCTCCCTTCTTCAAGCTTCTCCTGGGTCTTCCTCCTTCACATTTTCCTGCACTTGCACTGAATTCCTCACGATCATCCGGCTCTTTCGACGTGAATATCGGCCGCAATCGGCGGAATTGTTCTGATTATGAGAGGGAGCCGGTTCAAGTGCAGGGGAAAGAGGAGGATTAGTATGGGGGATTCTATCTTGGCAGGTTTTCTAGCGATCAGGACGGAATCCCGCTTGCTAATTGGCCTGCACAACCCGGGCCATCGACTGGTCAGGCGTTGAGGAAGCCGCGTCGAGCGAGCCCGAGCGCTTGAGCGACGAGAGGTCTCCTGAGACGAACGCCACGATGCCGCCTATTGCGCTGGTAGTCATGACAGCCAGGAGCCATAGCGCCCCAAACGCGATCGCCTGCTCTGAAGTCATCAGGGCAGGGGCGGAAGTTACGAAGAAGGTCCGGTACGACCCCTCCCGCACGCCTAGGCCGTTCCAACTGATAGGGAGGCTGCTGGCGATGTTCACGAAAGGCACGACAACGAAGAGGGTTGTAAGCGGGATGGAGACCCCTAAGCCGCTCGCCATAACGGCGTGAAGCGAGATCTGGAGCGAGTGAAAGACCACCGATATAGCTGTGATGATAGCGAGAGTTTTTGGGTCACGCGGGAAGATAGCGGCTACCTGGCGCAGCTTGTTCGCGACCTTCGTGCTTCGGATTCCAGGAAGGTGAGTCAGCATCCACGGGCCTATGATCCAAGCGGCGATGAAACCGAGCACAAGCGTGAAGAGCCCAGAGATGAGCTGCCACTGGACGCGGTCGTTACCGAGCGTCATCGAGGTGATAAGAGCGATAATTCCAAGAACTGTTAGGCCATGAATCCGGTCCGCAACTACCGACGCGACGCCCTCAGTCTTTTTCGGTTGACCCTGGGCGATTAGGAGTCCGCGAACCGCATCACCACCCACCATGCCGAGACCGAAGCAATTAACGAACATGCCGATGAAGTAAGCCTTGAGCGCCGCAGGGTAGGAGACCTCGATGCCGCCCGAGCGAGCGATCGTCCACCACTTAACCGAGCTCATGAGCTGGCCTACGGTGTACCCGACTACAACTACGAGAACTGTGCTGAGGCTGATCGACTCGAAGGTTTCGAGCAGGTGGCGCTTCTCTGCCGAGTAGAATACCAGCCCGAGCATCACGGCACTCAGCAGAATTTTAATTAGGCTTTTGGGCTTCATGAGGTGTGCTCTCGCGCACCAAGTATTTCAGATTCCCGACCTTTTTACAAACCACCACACCTCCCAAGCTCTTGCCAAGATTTACCCAGCACCGGCACCGGGAACGGCTCCGGCTGCGGCGTCGTTACCCCTAAGACCGGCCCGAATACAATAACTTTTGGCGTGTGGTCCGAGAGGGTTAATCAGCGATTGCCACGGAGTACGTTGCGGTGTGGAGCACCTTCGGGCTATTGCTGGGCCGTCAAGATAATTTCCATGACCAAGCAAGATCGACCAGCACGCGGAGCCCCCGAACGAGATCCTCTCTCGGTGGGGCTCGGCCGTCACAAACGGTACACGGGGGTAAACCTCCCGCCCTGGCTTGAAGAGCACGGCGCCTGGCTTGCGGTGCTGCTGGTGATCGTTCTCTTCCTAATCCCGGTGCAGATGCTGGGGCTCTTTGACCGCCCAGTTGAGCAGAAGCCGAGTGCGGTGATTAGGGT
>CAZZJR010000111.1:1819-6363 GCA_964654585.1 uncultured Bdellovibrionales bacterium | reverse complement strand
GCAGGAGCTGGTGCAGGTGCAGGAGGAGGAGAAGGGTTAGGATTGGGAATGCTAGACCTCACTGCAATTTACCCACCCCTTTTTTGGCGCCTCAACGCCTCGGCCGCCGTACTCTGCGCTTAGGCCTCGGTCGCCGCTTTAAGATCTTCGGGCGCGCCAGGATGCTCGGCGTCACAAGCTCCTCGTCTTTGCCCTGCAGCTCAAGGTTGTTAATCAGCACCGCAGGGCTAATCGTGCTGATCGGGAGGAGCCCCGACTCTGCGCCGCAGTAGCCGTTGTCGAGCTCAGGGGTGTCACCTACAGCGATGACGTTGCTTAGGGCCTGGAGCGGCGTGCCGACAAAATTAACGCCACGAATGCAGACTTCTCGGCCGTTTGGGTACACGAGAGTTGCGTAGGCTATATCGCCGGAGAAGGCCTGAAAGTCGTAGTTGGTGGTGTCGGTTTCGCCGCCGTTTGTTTCGTACACAATCATGCCAAAAGGCTTCTTCTGGCGCTTTATCTCCTGCAAGAGGCGCGCTTTGAGGCGTTCAAACGAGAGCCCTTTCTTTCCTTCGATGATAGTTACTGCCATGCGGCTGATAGGCCGCTGGTGCTGCTTGGTGCGCGCATGCCCGTTCGATTCGTGCTTTCCCTTCTTGTACGCTGCTCGCGTGGTGAGGAACCCTTTCAGGATGCCGTCCTCAATAAGCACGGCGTTTCTTCCCCGCACTCCTTCGTCGTCGTAGGTGTAGGCCCCGATGCACTTCTTTCCGCGGTACGAGTGCATCGAGGGGTCATCGCGGACTGTGATTGGCAGCTTAAAGATCTCTTTCCCTTCTTGGTCTTTGAAGGTCTGCCCTTCGCCCGAAGAGAGGAGCCTGCTCGCTTCAAGCCGATGCCCCACGGCCTCGTGGAATAGCAGCCCGGCAGGGCCCGCACAGAGCAACACCGGCCCAGAGAACGCGTGAATTTTGCGCGCGCGAGAGAGGCGCATGAGCTGCTCGTACTTCTCAAGAATCATCTTCTTAAAGCGCGCCATATCCGGCAGCTCTTTGAGCGATCCGACGTTAATCACGAGGTCCTGCTCAAGGCGAGAGCCTTCTCGGGTAAGTTTGTGGAGGTTTGCGCTGAGCGAAAATACCTGCGCGTTTTGCACTGTGACGCTTCCCTCTGTGCTGACGAAGACGCGGGTCTCCTGCGACACGTCAAACTCCACCCAGCTACCAGAGAGCCTCGGCAGCATCGACATCCAGAGAGAGGCGCGCTTGCAGAAGCGGCTCCAGCGATCGTAGTCGACCACATCTAGCCGCGCGAATCGGCGCGAGGAGGCGCGCTTCACGCGCACAAAAGAGCGGATGCCGCGATTGAGATCGGGAGTCGAGATGCGGCTCGCCTGCCGCTGGTTAAAGTCTGAGAGGGCCTCCCGGAACTTGCTCTCAAGGAGCTTCCAGAGGGTCATGCGCAGCCCATCGAAGGCTGTGTCGTCGATCGGCACCGTGTGAAACGAGTTGCTCTCAAGCTCGTCGTCAACCTCGCGCAACCCGCCATCGGTGACCTGGTCGTACTCGTACGAGCCTACCCTCAGGTCGCAGCAGACGGTTCGGTTACGGTCGGTCTGTGAACGGCAGGTCGAACCGGCGGAGGCCCAGGTGTTGAAGGTGTCTATGTCTTTTAGGAGGAAGGAACAGAAGTAGGGGCTCGGGAAACCGGGTACTCGCATGGAGAGCGCGCGCCGTGCATCCCTTTGGAGGATCGGGATGAGGCTTTCTACCGTGGCGCGTGTCAGCATACTTCTAGATTACGGGAGGTTTGGGGCCAGGCTCAAATGGTCGGACCTGCCTAAATGTGTAATTTTTAGGAGTGTTTAGGTCGTAAAACGGTGCGTGTTGCCGCACCTTTTTTTGATATTTTTCCGTTCCTAGTTTCAGCTATTTAGGAGCTAAAAAACCTCATGCCGGGGCGGCTCTACAGAAGCCCAAAAAAGCTCTAGGGGGTTGGCTCTTAAACCCTTGGTTCGGTGGTAAGACAAGCTTTGTTGCTAAGTAGCTGGGGGCTCGTGGGCGGCTCGGGGGCTACCCGAGTCCGTACTCCTTCAGCTTGTAGAGCAGGGCGCGGTGGCTAATCTCGAGGATCTTCGCCGCGTGCGTGCGGTTGCCCTTCGTGTGCTGCAGGGCGCGGGTGATGAGCCCAATCTCTAAGGTCTTCGTGCGTTGCTTGATCGAGAGGTTGTCGTCGTCGTCCTGTGCCGCGCCCACCGCGGGCTGCTGCCCACCGAGCGCCTTCTGGTTGTGGAACGAGAGGATCCGCTCAGGCAGTGAGTCGCGCTCAAGCTCATCGCCGACCGAGAGCACGAGCGCTCGCTCAAGCGAATTCTCAAGTTCACGCGCGTTGCCGGGCCATGGGTACTCAACGAGCATCTGCATGACGGGTTGGGGAATGCTCTTAATCTCAAGCCCGAGACGCTTCGCGTGCTTCTCAAGAAAATGGTGCGCGAGCACTGGGATATCCTCCGTACGCTCGCGCAGCGGCAAGAGGTGGATCCCCACAACGTTGAGACGGTAGTAGAGGTCTTCACGGAAGCGCCCTGACTTTGTATCGGCATCAAGATCGCGCAGTGTTGCAGAGAGGATTCGCACATCGACCGGCAGGAGCTCTTCGTCTCCGACTCGCCGAATTGCATGCTCTTGCAGCGCGCGCAGCAGCTTAACCTGCAGGTGGAGCGGCAGCTCGCCGACTTCGTCGAGGAAGAGCGTCCCTTCGTTTGCTTCCTCGAAGAGCCCGCGCTTGTCGCGGCTGGCGTCGGTGAAGGCTCCCTTCTTGTGCCCGAACAGCTCAGACTCCATCAGGTTCTCTGGAATCGCTCCGCAGTTGATTGCGACGAAGGGCTTGCCGCGACGGGAGGAGCTCTCGTGAATGGCGCGGGCAATGAGCTCTTTTCCGGTTCCGGACTCGCCTGTTATCAGGACGGTTGTGTTGTACGGCGCAAGCCGCTTTACGGTGTCGAAGACGCCTCGGAAGCTGGAGCTCTGCGCGATGATGTTGTTGAAAGAGTACTTGTCGGAGAGAGAGGCCCGAAGTGCGGCGTTCTCTCTCCGTAGCCCCTCGAACTCAGTGAACTTGGTGAGAGTGAATAGCAGCTTGTCGGGCGAGATCGGCTTAGAGATGTAGTCAAAGACGCCGCCCTTGAAGGCCTCCATCGCGAGGTCAGCAGCGCCGAAGGCTGTCATGAGGATAAAGGGCACGTTGCCCCCCGTTGAGCGCAAGACATCGAGTCCGGTTGCGCCTGGCAATCGGTAGTCGCACAACACGATGTCGAATGCAGAGCGAGCAAGAAAAGAGAGTCCATCCTCGCCAGTAGCCGCAGTAGCGACGTTGTAGCCAGCGGTCTCTAGCACCGCGCAGAGCGAGGACCTCACGCCATCGTCGTCGTCGATGATGAGAATGCTCCAAGGTGCAGCTTGCGGGGCTTGAGCTGTCATTGCTAGTGCAACATCCTCCAGGGAGCCGTGCCTTGGCCGTTTACGAGGAAGATTGCGATCTGGTGCACCTTAAAGATGTAGAGCAGTGCGGCCGCGGCGAGGTACGGACCGAAAGGGATGTAGGTTGTGAAGGACCTTTTGCCGAAAGCGATCCCAGCGATCCCGAACAGCGATCCGAGTATTGAGCCCAGCAGGATCGTAAACCACGCACACTCCGGCCCGCACAATGCACCCAGCAGCGCGAGAAGCTTGATGTCACCTAAGCCCAGCCCTTCACGGCGACGGATGATGTAGTAGAGCCCCCAAACGAAGAGCAGCACGCCAGGACCGCACAGCAGGCCGAGCGCCGACTCGTACAGGCTGGCGGAGAATGGAGGCCAGAAGATGAGGCGACCTGGCGGCGAGAGGTACTGGTTTGCCGCCGCAACTGCGAGTCCGATGATGGTTCCGGGGTAGGTAATCTTGTCAGGGATAATCATGTAGTCGAGGTCGATGTAGACCACTACCACGAGCGCGCACGACAAAATGAACGCGAGGGCGCCAGTTGCGCTGAGTCCGAAACGCAAGAAACAGGCGGCGCACATCAGCCCCGTAACGATTTCAATTACGAGGTAGCGGGCGGGAATCCTCGCTCCGCAGAAGGCGCACTTTCCGCGCAGGAGCACGAACGAGAGCAGCGGGATGTTGTGCCACCAGGCGAGCTGCCGCTCGCACTGCGGGCAGAACGAGCGCGCGGGCTTCCAGATCGATACGGGAGAGGCGAGCTCTCGGATCCCTTCACGAGCTGGCTCGTAGCGCGCCATTGGGAGTCGGTACACGCACACGCCGAGGAAGCTGCCGATTATCGACCCGAAAATAAAACAGAGGATTGAAGTCGTGGCGACAGAGAGCATGGTTTCTCGCCTAAGTTTGATTCCGCAAAATTGTAAAGGGGTCTAACTTTTTTGCGTAGTGCTAAAGATTGTGGGTGCGCGAAAAAAGATGACCAACAGTGGGTAATTCGATTTTCGCAAAGAGAGCGACAAGAGCAGTAGGGATTAGGCAAGTAGATCCACAAGAAGCTTGCCCAACCTCACCGCTCTC
>CAZZJR010000111.1:0-1719 GCA_964654585.1 uncultured Bdellovibrionales bacterium | reverse complement strand
CCAACCTCACCGCTCTCTTTTTGTATCTTACGCGCGAAGCGCGTAATGGCGTGATCCGCTCGGCGCTACTCGCCTTCCGCCTCAGCTTTCTTCTTCGACTTCTTCGGAGCTTTAGCGGCGCTCTTCTTCGGTGCCGCGGCAGCCTTCTTGGGTGCAGCTCGCCGCCGACCCTTGCTTGGGCCCTTCGCGGCGCGTGCTTCAAGCAGAGCAACTGCTTCGGGGATCGTGAGAGCTTCCGGATCTGCTCCCTGCGGGAGCGACGCGTTGGTGGTTCCGTCGGTGACGTACGGACCGTAGCGGCCGCTCTTGATGTTGAGGGTCTCGCCAGATGTGGGGTGCTTGCCTAGCTCCTTGAGCGTCTTCGGCTGGCTCGATGCACGGCCGCGGGTGCGTGGCTGCTTCAGCAGCTCGACCGCGCGCTCGATCGTCACCGCGAAGGGCGACTCATCCGCCGGGATTGAGCGGCTCTCGCTGCCACACTTGATGTACGGGCCGAAACGGCCGCTCAGAACAGTGATGTCTTCGTTGTTCTCGGGGTTCTTGCCGATGACTTTCGGAAGCGAGAGCAGCAACAGGGCGGTGTCGAGGTTAACGGAATCTGGCGACATTCCGGGAAGGAGCGACGCCATCTTCGGCTTCTCTTCGCCTTCGACCATCTCGCCGCGCTGGATGTACGGACCGAAGCGCCCCTTCTTTAGGTACACTGGAAGCTGCGTCTCTGGGCACACGCCGAGCGATGCTGGGCCCTTCGCTGCCTCAGCCAGGATCCCTTCAGCCTTCTCCGCCGTAAGCTCGTCGAACGCTGCGTTCTCCGGAATAGACGCACGGTTCTCGCCATTTGAAAGGAATGGCCCGTAGCGGCCGATGCGAACCTCTACGTCACGGCCAGTTGAGTCCTTGCCGAGCCGGATTCCGCACACTTCGCGCGGGTCGATCTTCTCTTCGCCATTCGTAACGAGGTCTTTTAGCCCCTTCATCGAGGCGCCATCGACAGAGCCTTCGCCGAAGTAGAACGAGGAGAGCTTCTCGAGGTTGTCCTTCTCGCCGCGCGAGATGGCGTCGAGGTCATCCTCAAGCTTCGCTGTGAACTCGTAGTCTACGAGGTGCGAGAAGTACCCTTCGAGCAGTCCCGTGACGCCGATAGCGAGGAAGCTTGGCACGAGGGCTGTGCCCTTCTTGAATGCGTAGTCGCGCGAGAGAACGACGTCAACGATCGTTGCCCAGGTGCTCGGGCGCCCGATGCCGAGCTTCTCAAGCTCCTTGATGAGGCTGCCTTCTGTGTAGCGTGCTGGAGGCTGCGTTGAGTGCTTGAGCACGTCGTATGCAGCAGCAACGACCGAGTCGCCCTGCTTGAGCGGCGGCAAGTTCCTCTCCTGCTCAGCGAGGTCAGCCTCTGGATCGTCGGAGCCCTCTACGTACGCGCGCAAAAATCCAGGGAAGGAGATTGTCTTTCCCGAGGCCTTGAAGAGAGCGTCGTCAACAAGGATCGACACCGAAACGCGCGTCCCTTCGGCGTCGCGCATCTGGCAGGCCAGCATGCGTTTCCAAATGAGCTCGTAGAGCTTGAAGGCTTCAAGCCCGAGGCGATCCTTCACAGTTGCTGGCGGAGTGAACTCGGTGCCTGCCGGGCGGATAGCTTCGTGCGCTTCCTGCGCGTTCTTCACCTTGGTCTTGTAGATGCGCGGCGCCGGGCTTAGGTAGTCTTGCCCAAACTCACGC
>CAZZJR010000110.1:0-6670 GCA_964654585.1 uncultured Bdellovibrionales bacterium | reverse complement strand
TCCGGATCAAGACGAACTTGCAGCGGCATTGTCTCTTGCGGGTACGGATGCCACTACCAGCGATCTTGAAGACTTCCTCAGAGAAACAGATGAGTACAAAAACCGGAGCTCTACTGATGCGATAGTTCAACTACACGTGGCAGCAACTAGTAAGTGTCCCTCCCCTGAGACTCTCGACACTCTTCAGAAGCTGCTGGGAGGTTTCTCCCCGGAAGTCCTGTCGACCTTTCTTGGTCAAACAACCTCTCTTGGTCAAACAACAACAGCAAGTTCTGCAGCATCAACAACAAGCAGTAACGAAAATTCCCCCGTCGCCTGCCCGAGCAGCAGCTTCACGCCCAAGGACACCGAAACGATGGTAGCTACCTTAGGCGAGAACCTTCTACGAAACCTCTCCGATCCGTTCAAAGCCCGCAAAGCCGAGTGCGACGCCAAAAAAGCGACCGTGGAAGCTGCGTTGAAGACACAGCAGATGCTCATCGAGGCGACTCGCTCCCGAAAGCAACGTGCCGAGGAGGAATTCGAGAGTGCGAAAGCTGGGCTCGTAAACAATTTTATCTCTGGAATCTCTGGGGCAACGGAGGCGGCATACAAAACGGTCCAAGCCGAGTCGGATCTCCTAATCGCTCAGATGAAGCAGCGAAATGAGCTTGAGAAAAAGCTACAGGATTTTGACTGCAATTCGGTCAATGCTGCTCCTCAAGTGGTGCTCCAAACTCCAGAAAGCATGAAGGCGGACGCGGTCATCAAGGAACTGCTCCAGAACAGCTCAGGTTCGCTAAGAACGACAGAGACCTCGCTAAAAAATACGCAGAACGCTGCCGTAGCTGGTGGGGCGATGGTGGTTGTTTTGCTGAGTGGGGGCACCGCCAGTCCTGCATTGCTTGCCCTGTACGGCACAGGCGCAGGCACGGGTATCGGTGTGCTGACGGCTGGTGCGGAGGGTGCAAGTAACGTGTTAGTCGGGAACAAAGACGTGCCGACCGCGGCCAAAGTAGCGGCGTTCGATGCTCTTGGCTACACGTACACTGCGGGAGTCTCGGCGGTTAGCGCGGCAACGGGCTTAGCTGCTGCCAAGGGTCTCAGCCAGGTTATCGCTTCCAGCGGTGCTAGCGGTGTGCAGCTCCTTGTCTACCAGCTCGCTGCCGGAGCCACAGCCGGCGGAGCGAGTAGCATCGTCGGTAACCTCAACAAGGCTCCGGATTACGTAAGCGGCACCCTGACCACAGAAGAATTTCTCCGAATGGCCGGTATGGACACCCTTTTCGGTCTTCTTGGCGGAACTGCTGGAGCTGCGACCACAAGTGTAACCAAACAAGCACTAGCAGATGCCGTGCTTGCCGTGACTCAGTTGTGGGCGGATAACAAGCTTACGACAGAAGGCATCGCCGAGAATGGCACAGCAAACTTCTTAAATATATTAACCAGCGCCTTGGTAGGAGCTAAAATTAACGCGGATCATCAATCGCAAGGCGCGCAGAGGGGAGAAGGTTCTCCGGGCAAGTCTCAGGGCGCTAGAGAGCCCTCACAAAGCAGGCCAGAGGAAGCAGCACTACCAAATAAGCCAAAAGAAGCGTCCAAGGAGAACGGGCAGAAGCCAGCCGACGGACCAGAGGCTCCGTCGCCGGAGAGCTCGACGTCGCGACCCCCGGAAGACTCCGATAAGCAAAAGTCCGGAGAGCCGTCCTGGGGTGGGAAGGCGGGCGCTCAAAATATTGCAACCTTCCTTGATGCTCTTCCACTGCCCCCCAAACCGATCGTCAAAACCGATTTACCGAATTTGGAGAATCTTGCGACAGTCACGGAGAGCTTCAAAGCTACACTAGAGTCACTACAGTCAGCCCGCCGGGCATTCGATCAAGCGGAGAACTACGTTGGTGCTCTGATAGAAGCCAAGTATGAGGATCCGTCTACAAAGATTGACGCCCACCTTAGGAGAATTCAAGAAGCCGGCTACATCACGGAGGCTGAATTGGCGAAAGCGGCAGGCTGTGATGATATCAGCGATATGGAGCTATATTTGATGAAGCCTCTTATAGATTTCAAAAAGCAAGTTGAGGCCATGCAGCTGAGATATGAGAACATGATGCAAGAAGCGTTGGTCCCTAGAATCAAGGAGGTAATGGCAACGATTGCCGAAAGTGTCGAGGGCTTATCAAAACGCGGCGTATTCGTGAGCGTCCGAAAAAAGAATTGGGGCTTAGACGTCGACTTAGTTAGTAATCGAGACGGACTCCTGATCAGTGAGAGCTACACCATCACACCTGAAGGCAAAGTAATCATGACCAGGGATCCTTGGCCGCTTTTTGGACAACCTAAAATCAACCCCGGACGCAAGGAGCGAACCCCCAACGCGAAACCGGAAAGGTCACTCCCAGAGCTTTTATTACTCATAATTGATGCTGGAACGCCCTGACCCACGGCCGAGCAATATCGAGCCGTACGGGAGATATTCAACCAACGCGAATACGGGTCAGAAAAACGCGCAGATCAACTAGTCAACACACTGGGCGGAGACACTTCTGACACACTCATAAAGCCTTACTACAAGGTCTCTGAGACCTTTTAGTAGAGGCCTGAGCCAGGAACCGACCTGCTCTCATACTTCGAGAAGCTGCTTGGGGTGAAGTACTAGGAGAGCGGCGCCGCAGGGCGGTCGTGCGCAACTCTCTACAAGCGCTCAGAGACCTTGTAGAGAGACCGCTCTAAAAAACTGCTTTAAGAAACAGAAACCGATAATCTTGATCGTCGATGGCATAGAATTCCAAGGAAAAGGTTGGGAGACGGGGAATTACACGATGATGTGGCCAGGATTGGGCGAATGAGGCCCAAAATGGGTAGTCTCACGCTCCACGTCAGGGCTCAACAGTCCAAGCAGAGCTGAAGATGTGCTGGTAAGTGGCAGAAAATAGCATTTCAGATACACGGCCTGTATTCCGTCACAGGGTACGCGAAGTGGAGAAGTCATCAGGCGCCGGCTCGAACGAGTTGTACGATGGACGTTCATCGGTCGCCTGAGCAGTGTCGATGAACTTTCGGATAGAAGGAGGCGCCTTGAGAGCAGGACCCCTTGAGCCTTCATGCTCTACTACGACTTCCCTGAGACCTCATAGAGCCCCCCCCCACTGAGCGTTTCAGTTACCAAGAGCGCCTTTAAGTAGGTTCTAGAACTGAGCGCAATCTCTAATTAGACTAGCTACTAGCGCTTAACTACCATGTCGCCTGAATCTGGCCAGCTCCTTGAAGGCGGGGCCTGGCTGCGGTATCTCGACTCAACTTTAGTTGTCTGTAGGCACCATGCCGAAACATTCAGAGGGAAGACACCATCCCGACGCGCTTGTTGCGCCCGGCCGAGTGCAGCACGACCTGTTGCAGGAGCCCTTCTCCCACTACAGCTTCGTAGGCTCTCTCGCAGAAGCACTTCAGAAAAACGATCGAGTATCCGTTGTCCAGCAGCTCGACGCCATCGCTTTGAGTGACCCTCGACGGGTGGCGATTTGCCTGGCAGACGTCTACCAGTATCGGCTACCGATGGAAAACCTCGACCCGGTTTTTGGGGCAGGGGCTGAATCTGAGCCGCTGAAGCGGGAGGTCGCTACAAGCATGCAGGGGGTGTTGCAATCCCTCGCGTCTCCTCAGCGCGTACTCCAAGAGCTCCAGACGCTCCCAACGGTAGATGCGTACCGATTCCGGCGCGAGGTGCTGCAGGAAGCTGCCTCAAGCTGCGCACTCCTGCTTACGGCAGCGGTGCAACGAATCACGGGGCGAACAGGTGTTCCTGAGGTACTGGCAAATGAGTCCCTGCCAAACTACCAGCAGCAGATCGAGCTAAAGCAATGGTCCGGGGACGGCAGATTCCTGAAAGAGGTCGAGAGAAGCGCCAAGTACTTTGGCCACCTTGCTCATCCGGGTTCTCTGAGCCCGCGACACCAGGCGCTGTTGGAGGAGTTTAACAGCGCCGTGGTGCGCGGCGATTTTTTTGCTATCGAACGATACGGTTATGAGCCCGTCCGCAAAGAGCTCTCTCGAATGAAGAAGCTCGAAATCGGTGGAGTGGCTCTGGTAGCGACTCCCTGGAGCGAGAGCCTGGATCTGCCCGCGGCCACCCATCACCAGTGCCAAGACGCCGCGCTCACCGCTCGCAGCTTTTTCTCCGCCCGTGGTATTCCAGCAGAGATCTGGGTAGGGAGCGTTGCCGACACCCAACATGCAGTTGCAGTGGTGTACTTTCCAGAGGAGCCTGTGTGGAAGCCCACTGTGGTGGACGTCAGTCCGTACGGTGGCACGTACGCAGTGCGGCCCGAGGGTGGTGGCGGTGAACAGCTCGAGCTCCTCTGTCCATCGGGGATCATGACCCTGCGGAGGTGCCGAGCGAATCCGCAGCCAATCGTGAAAGGCAGCAACCTCTTCCGCTACGGTGTTCCGGTCAAGAATGGCGTGCTGCCGTGGTTCTGCCAGGATTTGCCCGACAAGGCGGGCCGAATCCTGGGCTACGCCGGCGTGCTGGCGGAGCAGGTGAAGGATCGGCACTCCCTCGGCCAGTTTTCGTCTTACTTTAGCGGACGCGGTGTCCGGGAACCGAAAATCATCCTTGAGCTAACCCTCTTCCCCGGTCTTGAATCGGAATTTGTTCGCCGGTCAGGCCAGCCAGGTGGAGCGATTGCAGTAACGAACAAGAAGAGCGGCAAGCTAGAGATTCTCCAGGCTAATGACAACCTCTCTGAACAGCAGGTCAAGGCTCTGCTCCAGATTGCGACCGAACGTTTTCCGCGAGTGGCGAAAACGATCGAGCGGCTCGACATCGACCTACGGAAGAGAGACTTCTCAAATCTCTAGAAGCGAGCAGCGCCGGGAGACTCGGCGCAAGCAGCCGCGCCTCACCGTGCACTGCTGTTCCTACCGCGTCTCTGCGGCGTAGCTTGCCGGCGGCTGCAACAGTGAGAGAAACAGCCGCAACTTAACCTCCTCAAAGCCCGCCGGTCGTTGACCACTCGCGCGCTCAGCGCTCAAGCGCAGGTAGTGTGCCCTGAGGAGGGTCGCATACTCATATCCATCGGTTGCCCCCTCTCCGGTTCCTTCGATCATGCAGCCTCCAATCTTCGCCCTGGCGTTTCTTTAACGAAGTTAAAGCAAGCTAAAGCTTGCTCCTATGACTGCTCGCAGGCCACGGAGGTCACTTAGGGGCTCCCCGGCTCCCTAGTGTGGCCGATATACTCGGCACCTATGCCAGCCGGCTCATCACAACGTCTCTCTTACCTCGCCACAGCGGGCTGCGCCCTGCTTCTGGTCGGGGTCTCGTGGCTCTGGCGGCGCCTGCCAGTCGATGACGCCTACATCACCTTCCGCTACGCGAGAAACCTCGCCTCGGGAGAGGGGCTCGTGTTCAATCCTGGTGAGTGGGTGCTCGGCACAACCTCGGCGCTGTGGGCAGCGCTCCTCTCTCTCTGCCCCCTGGTCGGGCTAGAGATAGAGCAGGCAGCAGTGCTTGGCGGTGGGCTCATCGCCGCTGCATCGATCGCGCTCTTTCTCACCTGTATCGCACGTACCAGTGGCCTGAAAGCACTCGTGTGGGCCGCCATTATCGCGCTCTACTACCCGCTCTCTGTCGTGACTTTTTCAGGAATGGAGACCGCCGCATACTCGTTCGTTGTCGGCGCAGGGCTGCTTCAATTCTCCCGCGGGCGGCTGGGGCTTGGAGCGCTGCTCGCGCTTGCTGCAACGCTTCTTCGCCCTGATGGGGTGTTAGTAATAATCACCGGGCTCCTCTTTGCGCATGCAGTCCCACTCCGCTCTCGCCTCAAGGCACTCGCAGGTTATAGCTTAATGCTCGCGCCGTTTCTCCTCTTCTCGTACACAACCTACGGCTCGGTGCTGCCGCACTCTGTCGAAGCGAAGCGGCTCCTGTACGCTGTCCCAATATGGAAGAACGCGCTCTTCTTCCTCGAAGCGCTCTCGCAATCACCGCTCGACTCTGTGCTGCTCTGCGCTGGCGCAGCGGGGCTTCTCTTTGCGGCACGCGAGCGCGACCTGCAGATCTTTGTCGCATGGGGGGCCTTGTACTCGCTCGGAATCATCGCATCAGGAATCAAGCCTGTTTTCTTCTGGTACTTCGGGCCGCTGTGGCTGCTGCTCCTGACGGTCGGCATCGAGGGGCTGCGGCGCGGCTTTAAGGATGCTCTCCCAGCAGCTCGGCAGAGGCTCCTGACACCCGCTCTTGCAACGATCACACTCGCCGCGATCGGGCTCGACATCGCGCAGCGCGCTCCGGGACTCGACCCGGCAGAGGTGCGCGAGAGCGCGTACCGACAAGCTATCGGAGAGGCCGGCGCTGAGATACAGCCTAATGATCTCGTGCTCATGAGCGAGATCGGGATCCTCGGCTACGGCCTGCCGCAAGCCCGTGTGCTCGACTCAGCCGGCATTGTGTCGCCACAGGTCTCTGCGATTATCGCAGCGGCGCACAAGGAGCTTGGAAGAAGCTTCGAGATAGCTGACGGCTGCCCTTGGCTCCCCACCCTTCTCGCTCGCTTTGCGCCAACGTGGATCATCGGCGCGCGCGACCAGCTAAGCCTCTCAAAGCTTGAGCAGGATCCTGCGTTCACCTCGAGTTACTCAATCGTTGGGGAGTGGGAGAAAGGTGCTTTCGGGGGCGTGGTGGTGTATCGGCGGA
>CAZZJR010000109.1:3156-6738 GCA_964654585.1 uncultured Bdellovibrionales bacterium | reverse complement strand
TGCTCCTCCGGTACGGGGCTACTTTTTGCAACTTCGAAGCCGAAAGAGCGGACAGGAGCCTCGTACGCTAGAACCTCTCCTCCCCGCCAGCTCGGTATGAGTACGTTTAGGCTATCCGGCGCACAGTGCGGCTTAATTCATTACATTCTCAGCCGCGCAGCCATCACCAGCGGGCTTCCCAGCAAGCCTGTCCTTGATCCACGGCAGGTAAAAGGGTACCGACGCCGGTGGTGTCGTGAAATGGTTCTGCTCGCCGGGCAGCTGCACGCGGGCAACGTTTCCGCCGAGCGCGCAGATCTTCTTTCTGTAATATTCACCCATGACCGGAGGCAGGGTCGTATCCTTGTCGCCGTAGAGAATGAGAACTGGGGCTACGGGCTTCATGTTGTTGTCCACAGAGCCGGCGACGATCGCCTGTGCCCAGGCGAGCGCGTTCTGCGGCTCAGGCCGCAACAACTCCTTGTAGGAAGCCCCGTAGTTAAAATTTATCGTGTCTGTGCTCACGTGAACGCATTTGTCGAGGTAGATCTGGTCGAGGACTTTTGCCCCCTCGTCCGTGAAGATGTCGCTCAATTTGAGCGTATCCGGAAAGGCGGCCTGCGTTCCCCATAGGTTCATCGACATGTGTGCGAAAGCGAAGCTGTCGACGGACCACTCGGAGGAGAACGCCTTTATCATCTCCTCAGCGCCGTCCTGGTCAAGGGTTTCAGGGCTGTACATAGCAAGATCCGGCACCGACATAGCAACGAACCCAACGACATCGAGACCATCAAAGGCTGTCCCCTTCTGTGCGATGTAATCCGCCTGAGAAGAGGCCCCGACAGTCGAACCCGCTCCCTGCGACCAACCAATCATGACGGTCTTCTTGCCGGCGCCTGTCTCTCGCATCGAACCTGCTGCGCGAGCTGCATTGATCGCATCACGCCCGTTTGTTTTTGCCACTGCATACTGGTGACGGCCGCCACCGCCAAGCCCCTGGTAGTCGGTGCCCACAACGACGTACCCATCCTTGATGAATTGCTCAAGGCTCGGCAGCCCGTAATCCATCCACGAATCCCCGTTCACCAGGAAGTACTCGTTGAGGGAGCGCGCCGGGTTTTCAACCTGCGATGGGCCGCAGCTCTGAGCATTCCCGGTCGTTCCATGTGACCAAGAAACAATTGGACGATTGCCTGCCGCGGCGTTGCCTTTTGGCGCAACGACGAGCCCCGTTGAGATAGTTCGCTTGTCGTTGAGATCAGAGGAGATGTAGGCTATGCGCCACGCCTGCGCGCCCTCGATTGGAGTCTCAATCTTCTCCTTTTTGATGACCTGGCCGAGCCTCCCCTCAGGCTTCATCTTCATCACTGCCTGGTAGAACGGAGCCACAGCGGGTTCTGCAAGCGCAACGCACGGCAAAAAACCGAAGGCTGCTAGCAGAGAGAGGAACAAAGGGGCTTTTGAAGGCATAGTAGCAGTCCTTTATCTTACGTGCGTTGGTCCGGCACGGCAGATTTACCCCTGGCGTTTAGCCGTCGCAAGAAGAAAACTCTTCTTAGGCAAGATCCCTAAGATTGCCAAAACGAAGCTTCGGCAATTTGACACGTGCAGCCGGGCACAGGCCACTTTTTACCCAAGCCACCTCTCGAGAATGTGGCAACGCCTATGCCCCCCTGCTGTACGAGCATTATTCAGGCTCACGGGCAGATGGCTTCCTTGAGGTTATGCTAGGCGCAACCCAGGTGGGCGACTGCTGTCCTGCGACCGAGGTTGTTGTATAAGGGGACACTTCGCACTCCGAGCCAAATCATGGGGAGACACGGCGAGCCCCATGCCCGTATCATATGCTTTGAGTTGGTTTTTTGATACGCGAGGAACTATGCGCTGCCCCGCCTCTTTGCTCTCACTCATCCTCCTGCCATCCTTAGCGACAGGCTGCGTAGTTTCTGTCGACGAGTACCGAGACGAGAAGCCAGCGCTCATCGTCGAGCAGTTCTTCAGCGGAGACCTTGAGGCGCATGGGGTTGTGGCTGAGCGCAGCGGTAAGGTCGTCAAGCGCTTCTCCTGCGAGATGCACGGCACATGGGACGGCAAAACGCTCGAGCTCGATGAAGACTTCTCGTGGTCCGACGGCACCCGGCAGAAGCGGCTCTGGCGCCTCACGAAGCAGCCTGATGGCACCTTCTCAGGAACAGCCGGTGACGTCGTCGGCACGGCCTTTGGTGAAGCATCTGGGAACACTCTTCATCTTGTGTATGACCTTTCAGTCCCGGTGGATGGTTCTACCACGGTGCTGCACGTCGACGATTGGCTCTACCTCGTCACCGACGATGTCCTAATGAACCATTCCGAGCTAACCAAATTTGGGCTCTCTGCGGCTGAGGTGTTCCTGACTATACGGAAGAAGGGTAGTTAGGCAGCTCTTTTAGCTTTGCGCGGGTTACTGGTTGTGCATGCAGCTACCCCTCGCACGCCAGAGACTTATGCAGCCAACGGATACTTCAGCACCTATCCCCTTATCTGAGGTACCGCCGACCACGCAGGCACATAGCCGGGGCAAAAGGCGTCCCGAGTCGCCCCGCTTCCTCTATCCCCTCGGTAAACGCCCACCTGCCACATTGCCCCCACCATTCCCCTGTTCTAACGTCCCCTAAAAACCCTATCACTGAGGGCTTCTCCATGGCGTCACTTCTCCACGCAATCATCCTCGTAGTTATGTTTATCTCACTGGCATTGCTCGGCCAGTTCATCGTCAACCGCCTCGTCGAAGAGGAGGTAATGCGGCATCACCACAGTGCTGGCGAAGCCATGATGGGGGTGGTAGGGACGCTCTTCTCCGTACTACTGGGATTCATGGTGGCGGCAGCCATGGAGCGCTATCAAGACGCTCAAATGCACGGCGAGCAAGAGGCAAGCCAAGCAGCAAGCGTTTTTCGTCTCGCGCGCGGTCTCTCGGATGAGGATCGTCCGCGCCTTCGCCAACTCGTGCGTGACTACATCGACGAGGTTCTCGTCAAGGAATGGCCAGAGATGGAGCGCGGCGAGCCGATCAACCACGGCTGGGAGGCCTACCAGAAGCTGTGGGAGGCATCTGTTGCTGTGGTGCCTGAAAGCAACAGGCAGAGCAACCTGCACCAGAATCTCCTAGCAGCGATGCAGAGCCTTGGCGATCACCGCAGAGCTCGTGTGCTCCTCGCCCAGTCGGGCATGCAAACCGGCCTGTGGGTCATCGTCGCCATGGGAGCAATTATCACCATTTCGCTGAGCTACGTGTTCGCATCCCGCTTCCCCCGCGTTCAGGGTTTCATGACAACCCTCGTGGCGGCGGCGCTAGCGCTCAACATCTGGCTCCTCTCCGCATTCAGTCATCCCTTTAGCGGAGAGCTCAAGATCCACCCCAAGATGTTCACTTTGCTCAAGGAACAGGTGTTGCCTGTCCCCGACACGCCAAGCCGCTTCCTGCACGACTCTCCCAGCGCTGGGTAACGGAGCGCGGGCACGCAGCACGCAGATGCAAACGGGCGGCTTGTATGATGCGGCTTGTGTGGTGCGGGGCTACTTTTCTCACGTTCAAGCCCGGAGTAGCCGCCGGAAACGCAAGCA
>CAZZJR010000109.1:1893-3056 GCA_964654585.1 uncultured Bdellovibrionales bacterium | reverse complement strand
AAGTGTTCTAACTACCCGCCCAGCGATGCTCCCGGGAACAATCAGCTGGATTACCCCCTAAAAAATGGGCACCATCAACCAGCCCCGGCCCCTGGTATCAAACCCCGAGCACCCGAGCAAATCGTATGACTGAACACCAAACACCATCACCTTCACAAGAGAACCCACACGAGAAGCACCACCCACGTACACTCCGAGCGCTCGCACAGGGTGTCGTCGTTGGGCTGGGCCTCGCCGGATTCGGGGGGCTCACCCTTCCGAAGGTAACGGGGGATGAGCAAGGTGCAAAACCGGCTGTAGTGAAGGGGAACAGCACCGAGAGCCTGCAGGCGATCTTGCGCCTCGATAAGCCGGTTCGGTCAGTTGAGATGGTGGACACGAAAGGCACCATCTTCACCCTTGAGCAGCTGCGCGGAAAAGAGGCAACGCTCGTAGCATTCCTCAACTTCCAGTGCCCGGTGTCAAACCGCTACGTCTCGGTTCTCAACGACCTCGCCGCCAAGTACGCCAGTAAGGGTGTCTCAATGATCGGTGTCGTCTGTGATGTGGAGAGTCAGCAGGAGCTCGACAAGCACGTGGGCGAATTCCGCGTCGGCTTTAAGATGATGTATGACCCTGTGCACAAGGTGTCTCGCCATTTTCTGGCCGACATGACGCCACAGGTATTCGTCATGGACAAAAACCTAGTGCTTCGCTACTTCGGCGCGATAGACGACCAGTACCAAGATCGCACAACACGACTCGATGTAGCGAAGACCCACCACGCCTCTGAGGCGATACAGCAGATCCTTGCGGGAAAAGAGGTTGAGAACAAGCACTTCCAAGCAATAGGCTGCCAACTCGTAAGCGACAAGCCAGAACCGAAGCAAACGGGAACCGTGACGTTTCACCGCGACATCGAGCCAATCCTGCAGAATCACTGCCAACGGTGTCACCACCCAAAAGACGTCGCGCCCTTCTCGCTCATGACCTACCAGGACGCTCTGAGCTGGGCCGAGGACATAAAGGACTACACGGAGAAACGCCTCATGCCCCCGTGGCCCATCACGGGCGGAGTCCCCTTGAAGGACGACATAAGCCTCTCAAGCAAAGAGATCGGGCTCATAAGGCAGTGGGTGGCAGAGGGATGCCCAAAGGGGAACCCAGCCGAGGCCCCTAAGCCT
>CAZZJR010000109.1:0-1793 GCA_964654585.1 uncultured Bdellovibrionales bacterium | reverse complement strand
AAAGGCGATGAAGACTACGGGCCGGGATACGAGTCAGGAATGGGGCTCGGCTTCATTCCGAACCCCGCCAACGTAAAACGAAACAAGGACAACCCGGGCGGAGGACTCGGAGGTTGGGTGCCGGGAACGGGAGCGCTTGAGAATCCCGAAGGGTCTTCCAACGTCATTCCTCCTAACTCGGATATCTTCCTCCAGCTTCATTACCACCGGACGGGCAAGCCTGAAGTAGACAACGACTCACGCCTGGCTATCTGGTTTGAGAAGAAGAAGCCGGAACGGTACGTACAGGGCTTCGTTGCTGACACCACCTTCCGGATGATTCCGAAAGGAGCAAACAAATTTAAGACGACCGGCACTCGAGTTATTCCGGCTGATTGCGATCTGTGGCTGATTAGCCCGCACATGCACTACCTCGGGAAGGAATTCCGTGTGTGGCACCAGAAGAAGGACGCCGCAGATCGCTCCCTGATCCTAGAGCTGAAGAACTGGGACTTTAACTGGCAGTCGCGCTACCGCCTAAAAGATCCCTATCCGATGAGGGCCGGAGACAAGATCCACGTTGAGGCGATCTTCGACAACTCTGCGGGCAATCCATACAACCCGTTTAACCCGCCAAGACCTATCTTCCTTGGCGAGAACACAACCGACGAGATGGCTTTTGCCATCATCGGCACAACGCGCAAGACAAAGCCCGAGCCAGGCACGGACTTCCTCACCTACTTCGAGAAGCTCCTTGAGGTACAGGCGATGAAGAAGCTTTTGGGGGTAAAGTACTAGGGTCGCCCCGCTGGTACGGGGCTACTTTTCTGCCTTCACCCTTGGTTCTGGGCTGCTTCACCCCCGCGCAATTAAAAGTAGCCCCGTACCACCGGATCACCACCGGATCGGATCACTGGATATAAAGCCCCCGGCAAACACGCGACAACTCCCACGCAACTCTCACACCCGCTAACCGAATAACAGGTGTCCATCCAAGGAACACCTATGCCCCGACCACCCAGAATTCTCCTCCCCCACTCGGTAGTGCTCCTCACCTCCCGCGTCCAGCAAGGGCTCCCCTTCGTCTGCACACCCCTCATGAAGACAATCCTCTGGAGCACCCTCGCCCATGCGCAAACCCTCTACCCCATAAAGATTATCTCCTTCGTGGTCATGGGGAACCACATACACATCATCGCCCTAGTTGAGGATCCCACCACCGTAGAGAGCTTCATGGAGCGCTTTAAGTGCGAATCCTCTCATGCCATAAACCGGCTCCTCGAGCGACGACAGGTAACCGTCTGGGCCGAAGGGTACGACTCTCCGACAATCCTGACCATCGACGACCTCATCGAGAAGCTAGCCTACGTCTATGCAAACCCCGTCCGCGCACACATCACCGACTCCATCAGCAACTACCCGGGAGTATCAAGCTGGCAGATGTACACCACAGGACAGCACACCAAAGAGGTAAAGCGGATAAGGAGAACACTCCTAGAGCCCCTCCCAAACGAGCCACTCTCTCACGCACAACACAGACGCTTAGCCGAAACCGTTGAGGCAGAAGCCACGGAGACCATGTGCTTCACGCTCTCTCCGGATGCCTGGACGCACGCCTTCCCCGGTGCCTGCACCCCAGAGAGCCTCAACCAAAAGCTCCTCACCCGTCTTCAAGAGATTGAAAGAGAGATGGCACACCTACGCCAAGCCAATAGGATCCGGCTTCCCTCACCACACGACTCAACCAAAGCCTCTATAGACACCACCTACACCCCCAAGTCCTTCGGCCGACGAATGTGGTGCATCTGTCGCGA
>CAZZJR010000108.1:5365-7247 GCA_964654585.1 uncultured Bdellovibrionales bacterium | reverse complement strand
AAGCAAACATACTGGTGGGATGGTGCAGGACGCAACCCCGGGCTTAAGGCTAAGCCGCCCCCGAACTAGAGAGAGATCTTTATGCTTCGACGCCTGCACCTCGAAGAGGCTTCTCGTGCCTTGCACCTTCGGGCCCCCCGAAAAGATGGGGAAAATCAAGAAAATCAGGGAGAGAGCGAGCTTGCGCTCGAGTTCTCGCGCCTCTTAGACCAAGTTCAGGGGCCAATCGCTGCGGCGCATGACGAGGTGATGGCGCTCGGAATGGCCCTGGCACAGGCAATTCCGCTGGTGCAGCAAACTAAGCAAGATATCCAAGAGCGCAAGTCTGACGACTCGGACCAGGATCGCCAACAAGATTTCGAGGAGCAGGCTCTTGATGTTGCGGTGGACGACGGTGACGCATCTGACAGCGACCCTCGTCTCGTCCTGGACTCGCGCGACGACGAGACCGTTCGAGTAGTAGACCGGAATCAGTCGGATTCACAGGCTACATTAGAGGAAGGGGTCGAGGAGGCAGAAGGGCCTGCGGAGAGAGAGGTTGTCGCAGCACTTGACCTCGGACCAGCCATTCTTTCCGAGGGAGAAGAGGACTCGGGCCTCTCAGCAGGAGAATCCCAGTTCGTTTCAAACACAGAGGAAGTTGCGGTTGAGGAGGCTGACAGCCAGGTAGTGCTCAAGCAGCTCACTGATTCGGGCGCTCTTGATCAACAGCAGCTTCAACAGCAAGACACTGAAGTCGCAGCTGTAATTCAGAGAGCAGCGCTTGTTGAAAAGAGGGAAGATTCTTCAGATGGTGATAGCGAAGATGGCTCAGAAGTCGCAGGAGATTTCACTAGCTCATCCGAGGTGATGGCAAACGCCGATGATGTACAAGTTCGTCAGGCGAAGTCTCCTAATGCTAAAAATGCCGTAGAACAGGGTGAAAACGTTGAAAATGCCGGAGCAGCTCAGGCATCACAGTCGAAAGGCGGGCAAGAATCGGTGCGGCCTGAGACTCGAGACCTAAAGGCTGTATCTGGTGAGGCCCGGCCGGCGCTTGACCAGCGCTTGCAGCGCCAACGGGAGTCTATTTCGAAGCTTGCCCAGGCGATTAAAGTCGAATCCGACTCAGCCGGACACGCCGCGACTACCGATAGTGCGCGTGCCGCTTCAGCTAACTTCGACGCAGCGTTCCAGATGACGCTGCTCCGCCAGGCGTTCGAGAGCCTAAGACCGCAACGAGCCGACAGCCTTGACGCTAAACAGCGCCAATCGACGTCGCAGGCTTCTGCTGTCGGGACTGTCGCCGAGGCAAAGACGGCTTCTACGGATAGCGGCGAGCGGAGTGCTAAGCAGCTCACGCGACCTCATCTTCGTCGCATGCTGGATCGGGTCGAAAGCACCCTTAAGGAGGCTGCCAGAAGCCGCGACGGCAAGACGATCTCCCTCCGGCTCGACCCAGTGCAGCTGGGACGAGTTAAAGTCGATGTGTCACTCCGCGAGGGGACTCTTCATGCCCGCATCACCCCTGAGAATCAGCAGGTGTTGGTAGCGCTGCGGGAGCATTCCCACGAGCTCCAGAGCGCCCTACGAAAACTGGGGCTTAATGTTGACTCGGTTACGGTTACTGTCTCTTCCGAGACTGGTCAGGAGCTTTCTGACTTCGGTCGGGAGCTGAACAACGGCAATAGTTTCCAGGAAGAGCGGAACAACATGCCGAATGACGGGGGACAACTAGCTGAAAATACGTTTGGCAATGAACTTGCAAAACCTGACGCTGTTGGGAAGGAGTCGGCTGATTTAGCCGGCCCGGACCACTGGGTCGCTTAAACGGGAAGGGCTAGACACATGCCGAGCGTTGGATACTTAGGTGCAGGACAAGCCGCGAACATCAGCGGCACGA
>CAZZJR010000108.1:0-5265 GCA_964654585.1 uncultured Bdellovibrionales bacterium | reverse complement strand
ATGCCGAGCGTTGGATACTTAGGTGCAGGACAAGCCGCGAACATCAGCGGCACGACCGGCACACAAGCTAAGAAGCAGGACAATGTGGGTCGTGACGAGTTCCTTCAGCTGCTCGTCACGCAGCTCAAGTACCAAGACCCGGAGGCGCCAATGGACAGCAAAGAGTTCGCGGTACAGCTCGCCCAGTTCACTCAGGTAGAAAAACTGGTCTCGATTGATGCTCAACTCAGCAAGCAATCACAGAATATGTCCTCCATGACAGGATACCTCGGTAACAAGGTAGTCCTTGCCTCTGGCGATGTGCAGGTGAAATCGCGCAACGGCGGTCAGGTGCAGCTCGACCTAAGCCAAGACGCGCAAAACATCCGAGTTCAGCTCCTCGACTCAAAGGGAGCGGTTGTCGGCCAGACCGTTGTCGACCAGCTCTCTAAGGGCAAGCAGCTCGTGAGTCTGGAGGGAATTGCAGTTCCTGACGGCAAGTACCGTGTTCAGGTTAAGGCCTCAAGCCGCTTCGGTGCAGGGGAGTTCAGTGTGCCCGTTGCAGCCGCAGGTATCGTGTCAGGGTTCATCCCGGGTCCTGACCCTCGATTGATAGTGGACGGGAGAGAGATTTCGGTAGGTGACATTAAGGAGGTGTCGATCCCCTCGGCCTAGCCAGAGCTCGGCAGAAGGGGCAGCCTCCACGCGGTGACTCTTGATGCAGGACACGGAACGTTCTGCCGCGCAGTTCCTCACGGATGAAAAGCAAGAGCAAGTTGTTCGGCGCAGGTTAACCGAGCTCAACTATACGCCTAGGGCGAACTGGTTGGCTCCGTTTTAGAAATGGAAGGAACACGTGGCAAGCATCATCAACGGACTCTTCGCAGGTCGCGCAGGCATCTCCAGTCACGGCTCGGCTATAGCGGTCGCGGGTGACAACATATCTAACTCGAACACCATTGGCTACAAGACGACCCGAGCAGAGTTCCAGGATCTCCTCGCGGGCACGGGAGTTGTCGGCCGGCAGTTCGGTTCAGGCTCCGCGATCTCCTCGGTGTCGACGCTCTTCGAGCAAGGGACGCTTGAGTTCACCGGACGTCCGCTCGACATAGGCATCTCCGGTAACGGATACTTCGTTGTTGCACGAGATGATTCGCGCTTCTTCACTCGCGCGGGAAACTTCAAGGTTGATTCAGCCGGTTTCATCGTGACTCAGAACGGGCTCGCAGTTCTCGGCTTCCCGGCAAACGGCAGCGGAGCCCTGGAGCCAATCAACCTGAACACGGTAGAGCAGAGCTCGATTGAGACCACGGAAGTTGCGATTTCCGGTAACGTCAATGCTTCGACGACACTCGTTGACACTGCGAACATTCCGGTTCCTGGAGTAGTAGTGCCACCGACGGTAACCTACTCAGACCTAAACTCGTTTGCTGCATACTCTTCAGTCGTGGATGTCTTCGACTCACTCGGAGAGAAGCATACGGTCAGCCTCTTCTTCTACCATACGGATATCAACGAATACACGGTCCGTGGGTACGTGAATAACGAGGAAGTGGATACTACCGGTACGCTGACTGGCTACCCGCGTCTCGTTGGTGAAAAGATTATGACGTTCGGAGGAAATGGCCAGCGAAACCCAGCCCCAGTGCAAGGCACCCCGGACTTCACAACGAACATCGCTTGGAACAATGAGTCAGAGGCAGGTGAAATCGGCTTCACCTTCTCGCCGATGACACAGTACTCTGCTCAGTCGAACATTCTCTCGATCACTCAGGACGGAAAAGGTATCGGAGCAGTCACAACTCTGGCGGTGTCCTCAAACGGTGAGATATCGGCGCTGCTAACTAACGGTCAGAATACTGTGATCGGGACCCTCGCTATGGCGACGTTCTCAAACCCTGAGGGCCTTACCCGTCTCGGCGGAAACCTGCTCTCTCTGTCAACAGCGTCAGGCGAGCCGGTGTACGGTCGAGCTGAGAGCGGAAATTTCGGCTCCCTCCAGTCTGGCGTAGTTGAGCTCTCAACAGTGGATATCGCGTCTGAGTTCGTTAAGATTATTACGCTCCAGCGCGGATTCCAGGCCAGCTCGCGTATCATTACGACGATTAACCAGCTGCTCAACGAAATTATCCAGTTGGCGTAATAGCGGGGAGAGCAGTACCATCCGGGCATGAAGTTTACTGACGATGAGCTGCTCTCCGGCACGCTGGCGCGCGATTTTCGCGCGGTGGCTAGGCTCATCACGAGGGTCGAAGCTGGACACCCAAAGGCACGCACTCTGGCAGCGGGTCTCCGAAGGCAGGTGGGCCGGGCGCAGGTTATCGGAGTGACCGGCTCCCCAGGCGCGGGAAAGTCGACTCTCGTGGACCAGATGGCCAGGGAGTACCGGAGGAGAGGGCTCTCAGTTGCGATACTTGCCGTAGACCCCTCAAGCCCTTTTACTGGTGGTGCAATTCTCGGTGACCGTATTCGCATGAACCTCTCCGCTGAGGATCCGAGCATCTTTATTCGCAGTATGGCGACGAGAGGCTCCCTAGGCGGTCTAGCCAAGGCAACCCTGGAAAGTGTTCATGTTCTCGATTGCGCTGGGTTCGACGTAGTGCTCGTGGAAACAGTAGGCGTCGGGCAGGCAGAGGTCGATATCGTCCGAACTGCTGACACCTGCCTTGTCGTGCTTGTTCCGGGCATGGGGGATAGCGTTCAGATCATCAAAGCTGGTCTGATGGAGATAGCCGATGCGTTCATCATCAATAAAGCCGACCGCGACGGTGCTCTCGCGCTAGAGAAGGATCTGCTCACGCTTCTGTCGCTGGCAGAGGGCACAGCAGGCCGTTGGCAGCCGCCGGTGCTTAAGACTGTGGCAACAACAGGTGAGGGCACAGGCGCGGTGGTAGACGCTTCGCGAAAGCATCTTGAATGGCTCGACTCTTCATCCCAGGGAAAGAGCCGCCGGCTTCAGGTTGTTTCTCAAACGATCGCTGCCCTTGCGACCGAGTGGATAGCGCAATCCGCGCTGCGCGGCTCTGAGCAGAAGGTGCGCTCACTCGCAGAAGAGTGCGTTGCGAGACGAAAGACCCCGCTTGAGGCAGCAGAGGCCCTGGTAGCATGGACCAAGCGAAGCAAATAGCGATGCGCGCGAGCGCAGAGCGCGGCACAACGCAGCTCGATTGGCTTGCGAGCTGGCACACATTCTCGTTTGGAGAGTACTGGGACCCTCGCTGGGAGAGCTTCCACTCGTTGCGCGTCATCAACGACGACATCGTTGCCCCGGGTTCCGGATTCGGCATGCACGGACACAGAGATATGGAGATTATTACCGTTGTGCTCTCCGGCTCTCTCCAGCACCGAGACAGTCTAGGCAACGGTGAAGTGCTAGTGCCAGGTGAAGTGCAGGTCATGACGGCCGGAGCCGGGATTCGTCACAGCGAGTTCAACCCCTCAACAGACGAGCCCGTACACCTCTTGCAGATATGGATAGAGCCGAGCCGTAAGGGTCTTGCACCCTCGTACGCGCAACGGGCTTTTTCTGAGGAGCTTCGCCGAAACCAGCTGTGCCGCGTGGCAGGTCCCGCTGCGGATGATGGGGCGTTGCTGATCAACCAGGACGCAAACGTATTCATCAGCTCGCTAGGCCCAGGGGCATCGGTTCGTTGCGACCTTGCCGCACAGAGAGTCGCGTGGCTGCACGTTGCTCGCGGCGAGGTTGTGTGCAACGGCTCCACCCTTAGGTCGGGAGACGCCGTGGGGCTCGCTGGCGCCGGCGCGATCAGGGTCGAGGCGGGGCAAGCATCGGAGATCCTGCTGTTCGACCTCGCCAGGCGCTCGTAGTGCTTTCAGCTGGATTTGAGCGGGGAATTTTTGGCTGCGACATGGTATACAGCCTGACATGAAAGGAGCCTCGCCCCGATTCGCCCTCGGCATCGACATCGGAACCACCAAAGTTGCGGCTGCGATCGTTGAGATCGAGACCCGAGATTCTGTTGCCACCGCATCTCAGCCCCACGGCAGCGACATTCGCGGACTGCCGCGGGGATGGAGCGAGCAGGATGTCAGCCTAATCCTCGAAGCAGTCGATGGCTGCATCTCTGCCCTTCCGCAGGAGAGCCGCAGCCGAGTCGGAGTGATTGGCGCAACGGGGCAGATGCACGGAGTGGTGCTCTGGAGCGCCTCCCGAAATGATGCTTCGAGCCTCGTAACGTGGCAGGACCAGCGGTGCTGTGACGACGGATTCCTGCAGTGGCTCCGCGATGAGTCTGGCGAAACGGGCGCACAGACCGGGCTTGGGGCAGTGACCCTAGCATGGTACGCGAAATATGACCCCAAGCTTCTTGGGCGCTTCGACGCTTCCGGCACGATTCATGACTTGGTTCTCGCTCGGGCGACAGCCCGGAAAAAGACAGTCATTGACCCATCAAATGCTGCGAGTTGGGGCTTCTTTGACCTCTACAGCAGGAGCTGGAATGAGGCTGCGGCGGGGCGAGTTGGGGTGCCGAGAGAGATGCTGCCCTCTCTTGCTCCCTCCGGAGCAATCGTTGGACTGCTAAGTGATTCAGTTGCAGCCCGCTGGGGAGTTCCCGCGGGGATTCCGGTCGGTAATGCGCTCGGAGACAGCCAAGCTGCGCTGTTTGGATCTCTCACGGATCCAGAGAATCAGGTTGCCCTTACGATCGGCACAGGAGCGCAGCTCTCGGTGGTTGTTCGTGAATTGCCGGAGCAGCTGCCTGCCAGCAATCAGCCCTACGAGTATCGTCCGTATGTTGATAAGCGGCAGATTGCAACTGTAGCCTCGCTGACAGGCGGGCGAGCTTTGGCTGCTTTGGGGAAAGCCATCAAGGAGTTCGGTGACAAGCTGGGACTCGGATCCGAATTGACGCTCGACAGGGTGCAGACGGTGATGCACGAGAGCGGTCTGGCGGCGATCGATACCGACCTCCGGGCGAATCCGAGCCTGAGCGGCGAGCGGTATGCACCTGAGATGCGAGGATCGTTCCTAAACCTCACCTTCGATAATTTTTCCGTGGGTGACCTGACTGCCGCCTTAAGCAGAGGTCTCGTCGAGCACCTTCACGGGGCACTTCCGGCAGATCTCCTCGCCGGACGGCAGGAGATCGTGGGTAGCGGCAATGCCCTGTGTCGTTCGCCACTGCTGCAAGAGATCGTGCGGCGCACCTTCGGCATTCGTTTGACGTTACGGGAGGGAGGGGAGGCAACAGCGTGTGGCGCAGCGCTGCTCGCTGCTACCTGCTCAGCTCCTTCATGACGATGTTCGACATGATCTCGCTCGTG
>CAZZJR010000107.1:0-7667 GCA_964654585.1 uncultured Bdellovibrionales bacterium | reverse complement strand
TAGCTCGGGGTCCAGCAGAACGCTGAAGTGAACGCGATGCCCGTCGTTGTCTTCGTACGGGTCAAATCCTTGTACAGCTCGCCGCCCGTGAAGAGGTGCTTCAGGTCAACGTCCTTCTCAAAGCTAGCAGCGTCGGTTCCCATGATGGTCGGGTTCGACGGGTTCTTCATGAACTGGGCGAGCAGGTCGCCAGCGATATCTGAGGTGAGCGGGTACGAGGCGCTGTCCGCGAAAACATGCTGCTTAACGATGCGGAAGCGGATGCCGAGCTGTCGCTCGTAGATCGCCTCAGCAGAGTTTACGATCTCAGCGATCTTGGCGTTGCTCGATGCGCCGTACTTGGCGTACCAAGCCGGGTCAGCAACCGTGCTCAGCGTTGCTACGCGAACGGTATCCTCGTTGTCCTGAGAACGGAAGGTAGCGATCTCACCACCGTGCTTGTGCGAGTCGCTGTGCTGGTGGCCAAGAGTCTCACAGGTCTTGTTGGCAAAAACCGATGACGGGATGCTCGAAACGCGAGCAGTAACCTTGTCATCAGAACCAACTACGAACCTAACGCGGTACACACGCTGGCGACGCCCCTCAGCTCCGCGAGCCTTGCCAGGAAACTCGAACGTCGCCGTGTTGCCAACAACAGAAGCCGCTGCTGGGTACATGTCGCGGCCCATCTTCCAGCTGCCATTTACGGCGACCGAACCCTGGAGAAGCGTCGGAACAGTTGAATCAACCACTTCAACGCCATCGCGCGAAACCGTCGAAGTCCACGTAACGTTCTTGCGTGTGTCGAAGCGCGCCGAAAAATTTCCGAGACCGTAAATGCGTCCCGAAACAGTAACTGTACCAACCTTGTCGTACGAAGCCTTGCGCTTCGACGTTGCACGCGCCGACTTAATCTTCTTTGCAGAGGTCGTGATGTTGGCAGTGTACGGGGTCTTGCTCTCAGCATAACCCGCGCTGGTGAAGAGGAGGATAACTGCGACTGCCTTAAGTGACTTCATAACCTCAAATCCGGTCTGTTAGGATTCATGCTTCCGGGAAAGGGAGGATCTTTTTGCCTTCAGGAAATTGCCGTAGCTGCCGGGGCCGGAATAGCGCGAGGCGCCTACTCGAACTTACTGAAATCTCTTGGGTAGGCTAGTAATTTCTCGCAGTACGAGGCGAAATTTGCGATTAGATTGGGCTAATACACCTCCCCTCCAACTCAAACCGACACCCCCTGCTGAGCCGGTTTTGTTCCTTAACTGGGAGCCCTGTGAGAGGCTCCGCCTGGGTATAGAGAAAGGAGGTTTTACTATGGTTTCTCTATCTACCTTGCAGCCTGTGAATTCACTCTTCTTTTGGGGAGTGGCAGGCTTGCTGGTTCTTGCTGGTGTTCAGATTGGTCGCAAAGCATACGCTATGCGGGCCGCACCGTGGTTACAGAAGGGATGGAGGTGGGCAGCTTCAGGTCTGCTTCTCTCCATCGGCGTTGGTTCGTTGTTGGTGTCTCGGACGGTTCCCACAGACGATGTGGGGATCAGCAAGGGACAAGTCTTCGAGGTCGGGACCTACGTATGGCCGGCTGAGCGTTTCGTCTCAGTCAACCGCAACGGGTCATTCCTGATACCGTACCCCAACGAGAGGATCCTCTTGTTGGTCGAGTACAAAGTCAGGGACCCTGAGCGGCTCAAGGCCCTGTACGAAGAGCTCCTCAGCCATCGGGCCGGACTCGGCAAGGAGCACTTCTTAAGCTCCTGCGGGGTAGACGGCGCGTGGAAGCACTCCAACGATCCCTTTGCGTCGTGGTTACAAGCCAAGACGCGAGAGCAGATGCCTTCTAGCCCAATGGCAGAGGGACACATGCAGTACGCCCTTGACCCGATATCCCACTTGCTCTTCGAGCATGGGGTAAGTGCCAAGCTGTCACTCATCCGGAAGGATCTCCTTCGGACCGTGTGAAGCACCAAGAGTTGAGGCAAAGAGAAAGGGGAAGGAATCCCCCCTCTTTTGCATCCGATGAGGTTCTTGAGCTTTCTCTGTACCCATCTTTTTTCTTCCCTCACCCCCGCGAACGGCCACGGCTACGACCTCGGTTCCGGCCCCAGTTCCGGCCCCGGCTACCCCTCAAAAAACACTCCTTAACAACCACCCAATCCCCCGAAACGGCGCTCCCAAGAGATCCGCCGCCATGCGCGACAGATCGGGCTCATGCGGCTCCGGCGGCACCGGGTGAATGTGCACCTCTCCAGGCGATGTTGGCACCGGCGTCGGCAATATAGCCCCAGGTTTAAACATAGCCCGCGCGTACTCCTCCTCCCACGGCTCCTGCATCTTCGCCACGATTGGCGTCTTCGGAGCACAGCCCCAGGTAGCAGCAGTCGCTGCGAGAATTAAAGCGGACAGAAGGGCAACTAGCTTCTGGGTCGCAGGAGTCATGGAAAACAGGATGCCCTTGATGCACGGTGAGAATATGCGGACGGGCAGGTGCGAGGGGCAGGGCCAGCGGAATTGTCAAGGATACCGGAGAGAGCCACTACTCGTAACGCAGAGCGTCTAGAGTCTCTATCTTTGAAGCGCGCCAAGCAGGTATAACACCAAACGTTATCCCGACCACGAGAGCCAGCAAAAACGCGGGCCCTAGAATCCAGCCTGGGGCGCGCATGTCAAACGACGGAAAGATAAAGTAGAGCACGTACGTCAGCGTAAGCGCGCCGCCGACCCCGAGCGAGCCTCCGAGCAGCGAGAGCCCGAGGGCCTCCGCCAGAAACTGTTGCAGAATGTCACGCTTACGCGCGCCGACAGCACGCCGAATGCCGATCTCTTGTGTGCGCTCAACAACTGAAACCCACATGATGTTCATGATCCCGATCCCGCCGACGAGCATCGAGATGGCGGCGATGGCGCCAAGCACGTAGGTCAGCATGTCGAGGATCGTGTTGAGGCTCTCCATCATCGAGACCTGAGTCAGAACCGTGAAGTCCTCCTCTCCGTCGCGCCGCTCCTTGAGGATCTCTGTGATCTCGGCAACAGCATCATCGATGCTGACCCGACTCGAAGCAGTGGCGCGAATCCCGAAGAGCTTGTCGTCGTTAAAGAGCTTGAGCGCGGCCTCAGTTGGAATAAAGCCCAGTTCATCGAAGCTCAGGCCAAGCTTGTCGCCCATCGGCGCCATGACACCAACAATCTTAAACTCGCTCTCATTGAGCTTAATCGAGCGGCCGAGCGGATTTTCGTCACCGAAGAGCTCCTGTGCCACGTTGTGCCCGAGCACGACAACTCGCCGCCGGTACTCGTCCTCTTCACGAGTGAAGTACTCTCCGAGCGCGATTTTTATCGTGAGAATCCTCGGGAACTGCTCGTTTGTTCCGAAGACCGTGATGTTGCTGATTGAGTCCTCGTTGCGCGCAGAGACCGTGCCGAGCACAAGCCCCGACACCGCCTCGAGGTTAAGCGCCCGACGCTCGATCGCACGCACGTCGTCGGTCGTCATCTTGCGCTGCGCTGCGCCTATCGGCGGGCCCATGTGGGTCTTCTTGTCGGACTTTCCGGGCTGCACGACTATCAGGTTCGCGCCGAGGTCCTCGAACTCTCTTGCCACGTAGTTTTTGGCGCCGTGTCCAACCGACACGAGCAACACAACAGCCGCCACGCCAATCACCATCCCAAGCACAGTCAGCCCAGTGCGCAGACGCTGCGAAAAGAGAGACTCTACTGATAGGCGCGCGATCTCCTTAAGCTGCACGGATATCCTCCAGAAGCTTGCCATCGCCCAGCACCAGCCTGCGCCGCGCCCGCTGCGCGATGCTCGGATCGTGCGTCACCATTATCACCGTAACTCCTGAGGCGTTCAGCTGCTCAAAGAGCGCCAGAATCTCTTTCCCGCTGCGTGAGTCGAGGTTCCCTGTTGGCTCGTCGGCAAAGAGCACCTTGGGACGATTGACTAGGGCGCGCGCTATCGCTACACGCTGGCGCTGCCCGCCAGACAGCTCGTTTGGCAGGTGCAACATCCGGTCTGCCAGGCCAACCGTCGAGAGCGCAGCCTCCGCTCTCGCTCGCTGCTCCTGCTCAGGAACACGCTCCCCGTAGCCACCCGCGTACACGAGCGGCATGGTGACATTCCGAAGCGCAGAGGCGCGCGGCAGAAGGTGAAAACCCTGAAAAACGAAGCCCATGAAGCGGTTTCGAAGCTCAGCACGGTGATCGTCTGAGAGCGCCTCAGTAGGCGCACCGTCGAGAAGGTAGCGCCCCGCCGACGGCACATCAAGCAGCCCCAAGATATACAGTAGCGTAGACTTGCCGCTGCCCGAGGCGCCCGTGATAGCGATAAACTCCCCGGACTGCACCTCAAGCGAGAGTCCGTCGATCGCCCGAATCTCTTCCTCCCCTCGCGTAAAGAGCTTCGTGATGCTTTCGAGCGAGAGGAGCGCCATGCGATCTCCTTAGCTACTGCGGATTGACCGCTAGGCCGTCTGAGAGCTGAACCTTCTCTGAAGGAAGCGCCACCCGATCTCCAACAGCGAGGCCAGAGAGCACCTCGGTCACAGCGTAGCTTGAGATCCCGATCTTCACAGGCACCTTGCGCACCCGCGAGCCTTCAAGCTTGTACACGTACCGGTCCCCTCCCCGCCCCAAGACAGCGCGCGAATTGACCACCAACGCGTCGTCTTTCTTTTCAGTCACTATCTCCACGTCCGCCGAAGCACCCGGGGGCAAGAGTACCTGCTCGTTATCGACCGTTAGCTCAACCTCAGAGGTACGGTCCTGCTCGCGCACGCTGCTCACGAAAGGCACTACCTTGCGCACTCTCGCCTTGAACGGCTCCTTGCGAATCGCCAAGATCTTTACGCGCGCCGGAAGCCCCTCTTTCACTTTCGGAAGGTCCACTTCGTCGATCTCAGCCCGCACGTAGCGCGGCTGCAGATCGACGATCTTGAGCAGAGCGACCGGGTTCACTGCCGTTATCTGCGCAAGCTGGCCCTCTTCGAGATTTTTCTCAACGACGATGCCGTCAAATGGCGCCGTTATCTTGCTCTTCTGGAAGGCCATGAGCGCTGCGTCGTAGTTGCCCTGTGCCTGAGCCACGTTGCTGCGAGAAGCGGCCTGGCTCTGGCTCAACCGCTTTGCTCGCTCAAGCTCCTCGGCCGCGACGTCGAGGCGCGACTTGAGGTCGTCGTTCTCCACCTGCGCAAGAACCTCTCCCCGTCGAACCGCTTGCCCGAGATCGCAGTTTACCTCCTTGACCCGACCAACCGAACCGAACGCCAGCTCCGCGATCTGCTCGGCGCGAGTCGTGCCAGAGTTGACGCTTGAGACAGTCGCCTCGATCGGCCCACGCGCAGCGATTGCCACCGACACGTCAGGCCGCTTCCCGCAGCCGACAGCACCGATCGCTACAACGCTCCCGATCACAGCAAGCGCAGCAGTCTTGGCCCAGGATATCTTCACAACAGCTCGGTATTACAGGCAGCTCTTCACGGCCTGGATCGCCTCAGCGTAGTTAGGCTCATCCGCGACCTCAGTCACGTACTCGACGTGCTTCACCTTGCCGCTCTTGTCGATAACAAACACCGCTCGCGCAAGGAGCCCGAGGTCTGGCAGCTCAACGCCGAAATCCTTGCCGAAAGAGCGGTGCTTGAAGTCACTCAGCGGAATGACGCGGGCAACTCCTTCTGCGCCACACCAGCGCTTCAGCGCAAACGGGAGGTCACGGCTAACCGCCACGACAACAACATCTCCCGAGAGGCTCGACGCCTCCTGGTTAAAGCGCTTCGTCTCAACCGCGCAGACCGGAGTATCGATGCTCGGAATCGAGGTCAGCACGACTACCTTCCCCGCAAACGCTGAGCTCGTGACCTCTGCCATGTCGGTGCCCGTGAGCTTAAAGGCCGGAGCCGGAGAACCCTCCTCAATGCAGCGTCCCTCAACCTTGAGCGGATTGCCCTTCATCGTGATCGTGTCGTTGCTCTTTGCCATACGTTCTCCTTCCTTGTTTTTGGATACTCTATCTTTTGTTGCTACTCGTCGCGCACGAACTCTTCGAAGGCGTTCTCAAACTTCGCCGCGAGGATGAAGTCATTCTCCGAGAGTCCGTCCGCGGTGTGCGTCCAGAGCGAAAGCTTAACGCGCCGCCACCTGACGAGCGCGTCCGGGTGGTGATCCTCTCGATCAGCTATCTCTGCCAAGCGAGAGAAGAGTTGTACTCCGGCGAGGTAGCTTGAGAGCTTGTACTCACGCTCGATCCCTTTCCCGCTCAGCTTCCAATCCGGCACGGCCTCAAGGAGCCGCGTCACCTCTTCACTTGGCAGCGATGGGCTACCCTTCGGAAGATTCACGCAGCGCTTGGACGCCAGCTCGTTTCGGAGTTCTGAGTTCATCGGACGACATCTTAAAGCACAATAGTATCAGCGGGATAGCAATTTGTTTCAGTTTCTGGGGGAACATCCGGGGAAAGCCTCCTAACCGCTAGCCCCATTTCAGGCATCAAAACTCAAGTATCCCAGGAACTTCCCGACTCTTTAGGCAGCGGCGTTGCGATAGCTAAAGCCAGAGACACAGCAAAAAAGCAGGCGCATGACACCGAATATACCAAACACTCCGAAGCAAAGCGGCGGTCAAGCAACGGAGGTTGCCGCTCAGACGCGAGCAACCAGCGCAGATCTTTCCACACTCTCACAGCCGGAGCCATTCGCTCCCGCCATTGACCGCATGGTCGAGACCCTCGCTGCCCCTTCAGCGACGCAAGCAGCAACCGAAGCCAAATTCGGCAAATTCACAGTAGGCGCCGTCTCTGCACGCTTCACGCGCGGTGGCCAATCATGAGTGAAAGCGTTGAAGCATCCTCGACAGTAGTCGAGCCGCACTTTCTCACCCTCGTTGGCCCCTCTCAGCGGGGGGAGCGCCGCAGCCTGCTAAAACTAAAGCCGTGGTCGGGAACTGAGTGGCGGCGAGTTGTTGTCCGGCTCGATGTCGGCAGCGACGAGTGTCCCACCTGGGAGCGCGCGAATGTTATCCTTACCGCTGTACAGGACCTGCTTAAGCTTGCCGGTGGAGTGCTCTCGGACGACGTAATCAACGCACTCAAAGAGCACATGCGCGTCGTTTCATACGAGCGATTCCGCGGTCCTCCAGCGCAGTAGCATCGAGCGCCTGCGCGCTACGCTAACAGCACCCGCTTACTCCACACTGATCGGGTGCCAGGCACGCCGTCGCTTTCGACTCAAGCCGGACAACGAGCTTGCCAAGCAGCCGGTCTGCCGAGGCGACACGGTAGACACTGAGAGAGTCTCGCTGGTACTCGACCTGGACGTCGAGGTCCCTGCACGGAATCACCGACTGGGTGTGATCAAGAATTGAAACTACTTTCGAAGCCTTGAGTTGGTGGTCAACGTCGCTTGCCACCCAGAGCTGCAGCGCACAGTACTCATCCGTGCGGCGCACTCCACCGCAGTCGACGAACTCTTTTCGCACGTAGCCCACTTCGGTCAGGTGAAAATGTGGCGGAACCGCTGAGCCATCCGGAAGCACAAAGCTCACTGGCGCATCGCCCGATGCCCGCAGAATAGTCTCGAAGTCGGAGAGTTTCATGAGACGTTACCGAAAATGGCGTGCCCGATAGGGTTCGAACCTACGACCTCCAGCTTCGGAGGCTGGCGCTCTATCCAAACTGAGCTACGGGCACGTACAGGAGG
>CAZZJR010000106.1:2969-7743 GCA_964654585.1 uncultured Bdellovibrionales bacterium | reverse complement strand
CCCCTAAGAACCCCTGATGATGATCCCTAGCTCGACTTGGCTGCGCCAAGATCTCGCTGTCGGCTTAGGGGACAGCCCCTAAGAACCCCTGATGCAGATAGATCCCTAGCTCGACTCGGTTATTCCATCGCAACGGTATCGGGAACAGAACTGGCTCCGGTTCCGAGAAAAAATCCACATGGTTAGAACAGCTCAACCCCCTCCAGTCGGGGACGGTCGATTGCACGTTTAAACTACTGGCACTTTCGTGGGATTGGCTGCCGCTGGGCGCTACTATCCTCGTCGCCGCCGTGCCGCTGGCTTACGCTTCTGCTTCCCGAATCGCTTCGATGGACCACGGCGGTCTCTGCTGAATGAGCCTGCGCGATTTGGGCGCTCTTCGCGCAACAGTTTCTCTTTACTGGGGCCGCGAGTCGGATCTGACCTGAAGCTCCGTCGATCGTCTCCCTCGCCCTCTCCCTGTGACATCACTTTCCGCCGTGCTTGCTGGTACTCCTTCATCGTGAGGACTCGGGTCTGCCCAACGTCAAGCTTGCCAAGGCGGAAGGGTCCGTACTTTGTTCTGCGAAGCTTCATCACTGGATGGCCGACTTTCTCGAAGAGTCGGCGAACAACCCGATTGCGCCCCTCGCAGATGAGCACCTCCACCCACGTGCTCTCGCCCTGGTTTCGGATGATGGTTGCTTCCGCCCGAACCACGCCGTCGGAGAGCTTAATACCCCGACCGATCTTGGCGAGCAGCTCTGCGCTCACCAATCCCTCGACCCGTGCTTGGTAAATCCGCTCAAACCCGTAGCGAGGGTGCATCAGCCGCTCGGCTATCTCGCCGTCATTCGTCAAGATCATCAGGCCAGTTGAGTCCCAATCTAATCGCCCCACGGGAAAGTATGAACGGTAGTGCTTAGTGAGAAAATCAGCGACTGTGCGCCGTCCTTCAGGATCGCTTAGCGTAGAAACCACTCCGCGCGGCTTGTTGAGCAACATGATGCCCTTCGGAGCAGCTCGCACCGGAATACGGTTTACCTCTATCCTGTCCGTGTTCGGGTCGATCTTTGCTCCGAGCTGATTCACTACCTTGCCGTTAACGCGCACACGGCCTTCAGTGATGAACTCCTCCATCTTGCGACGCGAACCAACCCCGCACTCGGCTAAGAATTTCTGAAGTCGGACTTGAGTCATTGTGGTTCCTTCTCTGCCGCTGAGGCAAAAGCCGATACTAGTGGGACGCCGTCTCACCATCCTCGCGCGTTGGCTCTGATGGAGCCGGCTCTTCGACTTCCGGCCCTTCAACATCTTCAGTCTCTGAAGATGATTCAATTTCGAGAGCCTCTCCCGGCTCCTTGGCGAGCGCCTTCAGGTCTCTCATGGCCGGCAAAGCCGCTAATGACGACAGACCGAATACCTTAAGAAAGTCCTCCGTGGTGCCGTAGAGCGCCGGCTGGCCAACCGAGGCCTGGTACCCGATAATCTTGACCAGGTTGCGCTCCAAGAGCGTCTTGATGGTCGGCGCGACGTCCACACCGCGAATCTTATCTATTTCGCTCTTCACAACAGGCTGTTGGTAGGCGATTACCGATAGCGTCTCGAGCGCTGCCTGAGAGAGCCTGCGTGGACGCACAGCCATCAGCTGGCGCACGTGGTCTGCGTACAACGCCTTAGTCCTTAGCTGGAGCTTCTCTGCGACAACAACTACTTCGACCCCACGATCTTCTGCCGAGCAGCCTTTCTGAAGTACCTCAGCGAGCGCGAGCACTTCTGCCTTCGAGCACACTAGGATCTCCTGGATTCTGGCGATAGAGAGCGGATCGCCACTCGCGAGCAGAAGGGCCTCGAGCAACCCAGCTCTCTGCTCTTCTGAGAGCGCCGCGCGGCGCTCTGCTGCTTCGTTCTCTATGGCAGGCTGCGGAGCTTCAGCATCTGCAACGACGTTCTCCTGCGCCTCTTCGTTCGTCTCGCTCCTCTTTGCCATAGCAATTTCCTCCGAATACCAAAGAATTTTGAGTCACCCCGTCGCTACGCAGCGACTTCCTCAAGCGCCAGGTCGGCATCGTTTGCGGCTTCCTGATCGAGGCCTGCAATACGGATCTCAATCTCATCCTTCGGGCCAACCTGCGACACCGAAACGACGCGTCGCCGGCACAGCTCAAGGAGCGCGCAGAAAACGCCTATTGCTGTCGCTCGATCTTTCGCGGAGCCCAGCAGAGCAAAGAAACTTGACCTACCTCCCGCCACCTTGAGGGAATCGACGACCATCCGCATCCGTTCAACTACCGACACCGAGTCGATTGTGATCGAGAACACCGAGCTCTTCTCTCCCAGCTTCTGCAGCACTCGCTGAAAGGCCTTGGCAAGGAGCTCCGTCTCATGAGTAGCTAGAGGTATTAGTGCCGGGTCGATCTTGGTGGCTTTAACCGGGGCAGCGAACACGTCATATCCAAGAGCTGGCCGCGCGCCAAGCTCCATCGCGGCGAGGCGATACGCCTCAAGCTCGCGGAGACGCTCTAGCAGCTGCTCATGCGGATCGATCAAGTCGCCGTTCTCGTCCGGGATAAGCTCAATCGGGTCGTTAAGCAGCACACTCGCCTTGACTGAGAGCAGCGTCGCCGCGATCACAAGATATTCCGCAGCAACTTCGACGTCGTAGTACCGCAGAGCCTTGATGCACTCTAGGTACTGGCCCGTGACCTCCGCCAATGAGACCTTCTCGATCGGCAGCTCTCTCTTCTTAACGAGGTGCAGCAGCAGATCGATCGGCCCATCAAATAGGTCAAGCCGAACCTCGAAAAAACGTGCGTACTGCTCTACTGCTGACATAACTAGGGAGGGTACCTTACTTTAACTGGCTTTAACATCCCCCAAGTTGGCGCTCTGGGCTGCCAAGGCATGCAGCATCAGGGCGGTCGCTTGCGAAACATTAAGGGATGAGACAACCCCACGCATCGAAATAAAGAGCCTGAAATCGAGGGATTTTTCGATCAGGGGCTGGATACCCTCCCCCTCAGAGCCCATGACGACCACACACTTGCGCGGGAACTCAAACCGCTCGACTGGGGTCGCGTCGGGTGCCACAACTGCCCCCGCTAACCAGACCCCCGCGCGCTTGAGCGACTCAAGCGCCTGGTGCAGGTTGGAAACTGCACACAACGGCACCAGCTCGCTAGCTCCAACACTCGCCTTTGAAACAACCGGCCCGATCGGCGCGCAACGATTCTTGGACCACAGCACGGCGTCTACGCCGAAACATTCAGCCGCGCGCAAAATGGCACCAAAATTTTGGGGATCGAGAACGCCGTCGAGCGCGAGAACGCGCAGTGCCTCTTGAGATTCAGCCTGATGCCGCAGATCTTCAAGCGAGAGCATCTGTCTTGGTGTCACCTCAGCAACGATGCCCTGATGGGAATCCGAGCCAACCATCGCATCCAACTCGTGTCGTGAAACCTCGGACACAGGGACCCGCGCTCGCTCTAGCTCGCCCTTGAGCGCTCCACGCCGGCTCTCTGGCTCTCTTCCATCTGCCTCTCTCTGCTGCTCAGCCAAGAAAACGCGGCGGAGCCTGGATGGGCGGTGCCGAACGACCTCAGATACGCAGTTGCGCCCCATGATGAGCTCACCAACGGGGCCCGTGCGGTCCCTCTTTGGGTGAGAAAATTTATGTCTTTTTGGCATAGAGAAACCGCCGCAAAAGTACCTCTTTTTAACGATGTTGGAAAACTCCGAGGGGACTTTTTGATGGTTACACCTTAAGCTCCCGAATTTTTTAGCTAGTGCACTTCTGACAAAGCCCGTATACTCCTGAAACTAGGTCGAGGTCGCCCTCAAGTTGTCCTTACTTTGGGCTTCTCCGGGCGCTCGGGTTCGAGGATTCATTTGGGTGTCGCTACTTACTGGCGCATCCTTAACGTGGAAGGCGAGTCCATGAGGCAGAACACGGTTTGTCGCACTGCGACTACTGCTAACCGCCTCCGGAACGTGCCTTAGTAGCTCTTGCGCAGGTATTCATGCTTCCCAAGGTCTCGGAGATGAGTTCCTTCACCGGTTCACAGAAAAGTACCCGTGAGGTCGAGTCGACTTCTCCACACCTGGTGATCGGTTGTCCCTGTTGCCGCACAAAGTTCGCAGTAGAGAGCTCAACTGTTGCATCTCTCGAGGTGCCTCGCTTCCACTGTTCACGCTGCGATACCGTTTTCCTCATGCAGGAGCACGCTGAAACACCGGCGCCGAGCAACTCTTCGGGGTCGGGTCTACACAGCGAGCCAGGCTCCGCCCGCTGGGTTCTCACAGACCCCGCAAAGACGATAGAGAATGAGGATTTCGTGGCTGTGGCCCAATCATCCTCTTCGCTGCGCCCGAATGAATTTTCGATAGGTGGAAGCAGTTGGGACGCACAGCCCGAAGCGACTCCTTCGGCTCCAACAAGCAAGCCTCTGGGTTCGCCGACAGAATCTCTCTCCATGCGTTCGGGGCTCTCGCTACTCGATCAAGGGCAGGCGAACCTAGACTCACAGCGGCCGGCTGGAGGCTTCGCAGCTCCGACGGCGCCGCGCGCTCAAGTTCCCACGGTAAAAGTGAACCACCGCGCCGAGAACCCCCTCCGTTCATCGAGCACCGCCCCGAGCATCAGCGAGCCAGATAACATCTCGGAGGAGAATGCGGCGCTGTTTGCCAAGGTGGGAAGGGAGGCTGAAGCCGGAGTCGCGCGAAGGTTAGCTGCTCGGCTCTCGCCGCGCTCCAGAGGCCTCATCAAGCTCTCAGCACCGCTCTGCGCCGCGCTCGC
>CAZZJR010000106.1:0-2869 GCA_964654585.1 uncultured Bdellovibrionales bacterium | reverse complement strand
CCATTCACGGTGGCTCTTCTCACTGCTGATGATGCCGATCAGGCCTCTCATGGGTATGATGACAGGCTGCAGGCTATCAAGTTCTTCTCCGCTCGAGTGTTCTCAGTGCGCTAGCGAAAATTGATTGCTCCAGCCAAGGGTCGCAGAGTCAACAGAGAGGCTCCTACTTCTGGTCTCCACCCTGTTTTTGGTCGGAGGACCCCTTTTGGTCAGGCGGTGTAACGTCTATCTCCGAACCGTCACGGTAAGATTTCTTAAAGTTGCTGATCGCTTTGCCAAGACCAGCTCCCAGCTCAGGAAGCTTCTTTGTCCCGAAAAGGATGACTACTACCAATGCAATCAGGCCGATCTCCCAAGCACCGAACGATCCCATACAAACTCCGATAATCCTGTTAGAAACTTCTCGTTCCGCAGCCGACTGGAGCAGCGGAAAATGCCTTCCCTGGGGGGCCAGGAGCTCAGACCCTGGCCGAGCCCCGTATCTCTGTTACTGGGGGCAACCCTTTGGTAACCTTACGCCAACCCATGCTCGCCTTCAAGTCCAGCCCCCTAACCCGAAAAGACCCTCTACGGGTTGGGATTCCGCTCTCCCTGTCGCTGCATGCCATCTTGCTGGCAGTTATCCTCTCTTCCAATGCGCCTCACCCACCCGAGGTAGGTGTTATTAATGTCAGCCTAGAGATGCCAAAAACGCTTCGGAACCAGCCCAAGCAGATCGTCTCGCCCCCTCTGCAGAAGTCCGTGACTCCCCCGGAGAACACAAACAACCTCTCGGACTCAGACTCTGTCGCGGTGAAAGAGCAGGTACGTCGCGGAAACGAAGGCGGCGCGCCGGGCGCACCGTCGAACAACTCCCAGCACCCTACGACGCGTAGCCAGCCTCAGCAGCCGAGCCAGCCTGAGCAGCCCCCCTCTCCGCCTCAACCGAAAGCTCAACCGCCACCCTCACAACCAAACCAAGATCGTAGCGTGTCTAAGGGAGAGCATCACCTCAAGAGCCTCAAACTCGATGACGCCACACTGGCGATGAAGTTCGGAAATCCTTCAGCGCAGCGGGCCTCGCAGCAGAAGCAAGCTAGCCGATCTTCAAGCCTCTCAGAGTACGAGGCGTTTTCACGTCCGCCCGGTTCCGGAGCTGCATTTCTCGGTAACGCCGGGATCAATGATCACCTACCGAATCTACCAGACGGCGACATAACGATGCTTAACGCAAAAGCGAACACGTACGCGAGCTTCGTGCGGCGGGTCGCAGTGCAGGTCTTCACCCAACTTCGATCGCAAGGTTGGGAGCGTCTGAGTCGTCAACAGATTCAGCAGCTCGGCGATTTTACCACCGTCGAAGCAGTTCTCTCTCGGCAGGGCACCCTCTTGGGAGTCAGGATTCACGGCACATCGGGCAGCAGCTCATTCGACTCAGTGGTGCAGCAGTCCGTAAAGGCTGGTGCTCAGGATCCGAATCCGCCGCCCGGCGCGGAGGCCCAAGATGGCAACATTCACTTCATCTTCAAGGCGAGAAGCTGGTCTCAAATGGGGGTTAATCCACGCTCCGGCACGTCTAGCGAGCACCGCTGGCTCCTGCTTGCAACCGGGCTCGAATAGGACAACCCCCCTTCCTCACTGCACAAATATAAAAACCGCCCATAACGCACAGAAGCTGACTAAAGTGCCATAACTGGCTAAGATGGGGAGGATCTAGGCTGGGCTATGTCGGATAGAACCACGCTCAAAAATCTTGATGCATCGCCGGAACATGAGAGCTCTCAGCTCAATGAGCTTCGTGCGTCTAAGGACCTCGCCTCTAAGCCGGAGAACAGCGATCGTCCGCCCGCTCCAGCAACCGATCTGTCGCAAGTCTCGATTGCCGCTGCGGGTGTGGAGCGCCTGAGCGCACAGCCCGACAAAAGAATATTGAGGCCAGGTCATCAGCACACCTCCGCAGCCGGACGAAGCGCGGAAGGCGTTTCGCGCAGGGACCGCTCAACCGGCCAGATCGGTGTTTTCAAAAATCCCTACTACCCCTATCAAGGAAATGCTCTCGATCGGTTCGTGGCTCTGATTGCGAACATCTTCAAAGTGCTTGAGAAGCTGCTGTTGAAGCTGCTCGGCGGCGGTGACGCTCCGATGCCTAAGCATGCCCCCAAGACCTCTCAAGCCAAAAAAGATCCCGTATCCGAACAGGAGCTGGAGAGGAAAAAACAGAAAGAGCGGGAAGCGAAGCAGCGCGAGCTTGGTACACACCGTTCGTAGGCGTCCGGTCCCGCTAAGCGATCCGACTAGGCCGCTTGTGGCGCTTCGGACGCCGCCTTCTTGAGGTCAAACAGCTTAAGATCGTGCTTGCGAAGAAGCAGGAATCCGATGCTCACAAAGAGCACGTACGTCACCAGGTGCATCACAATCGAGTAGGCGGAAACGAATGCCCAAGCGCCGTAGCCAAAGAGCTGGAAGGCAGCCTTGCAGCCGGCCTGAAACGTGCCAAAGAAGCCCGGCGCACTCGGAGCGGCAATAGCCAACGCGACCAACACGCCCAACGCGACACTGAGCTCAAGAGACTGCTCCCATCCCTGGTCCCAAGGGAAGACGTACAGCATGGCGTAGAACTGAAGCCAGGCGAAGCTCCAGACGATCACGGTCAGCAGCAGGATGACCAGCAGCCGGCTCGGTGTTTTGACTACTGAAGCGCCGCGGATTAAGTCGCCGGTAAAATGGTCGACAATTCCAGCTAGCTTCGCTGGCAGAGGGCGGCTGCACGCAACCACACACTTTTTCGTGAATTCCGGCGCGAGGCACGCCAGAACCAAGAAGACGAGCAGCCCGGCGCTCATGACTGCAAGCGCTGTCGCTCCGGCCATAACCTGTGGGCTGACCTGCC
>CAZZJR010000105.1:0-7901 GCA_964654585.1 uncultured Bdellovibrionales bacterium | reverse complement strand
TGGTGCTGCTCGACTGGGGCCTGCCGGACTTCAGCGGCGTGGAGGTGTGTGAACGCCTGCGAGCCAGCAACATCGCCACGCCGGTGCTGATGCTCACCGCGCACGACGATGTGGCCGAGCGGGTGGTGGCGCTGGATGCCGGTGCTGACGACTACCTGACCAAGCCCTTCTCGATCAACGAGCTGCTGGCGCGGATCCGGGCCCAGCTGCGCCGCAGCCAGCTTAGCCAGGGAGAGCACTCCCAGTTCGGCCTGGGCGATCTCCGTCTGGATCTGATGCGGCGGGAGGTACGGCGCGGCGGGGCGCTGATCAACCTGTCGCAGCGGGAGTTCGAGCTGCTGGCCTTCCTGATCCGGCAGCCGGAGAAGGTGCATCCACGCCAGGAAATCCTCGAGGCTGTCTGGGGCAGCCCGTTCATCGGCGACCCCAACCTGCTGGATGTGTATGTGGGCTACCTGCGGCGCAAGCTGGATAAACCGGGCCTGCCGCGCCTGATCCACAACGTGCGCGGCGTGGGTTTCAGCCTGCGCTTGAAGACGGAGGAGAGCTGAAGGCTGGCTCACGCAGCGGCAGGCGCAGCTGGAAGTCAGCACCACCGCCGGGAACGGCAGCAACGGCAACCCAACCGCCCATGGCGTCCATCAGCAGGCGCACCACCGCCAGTCCGAGCCCGCTCCCGCGAGCATCGCAGTTAGCCGCGGCTGACCCCCGCACGAAGCGCTGAAAGATCGCCGCCCGCTCCTGTGGCGCCACGCCGGGACCGCGATCGCGCACATGCCACACCACCTGAGTGGGATCGGCGCACAGTTCCAGCTGCACCGGCCCCGTGGAGTAGGCAAGGGCGTTGTCCACTAAGGCGGAGATGCACTGCAGCAGGCGTTCGGGATCGGCCTGGACGGCAGTGGGAGGCAGCACGGCCCCGGCGGGCAGTAGCTGCAACCGATCGGGGGCGAGGGGGCGCAGGCGATCAAAGGATTCCAGCATCAGGGCTTCCGGATCCACGGGCCGGCATTGCAGCTGCAGGCGACCGCTGTCCTGGCGGGCCAGCTCCAGCAGATCACGCACCAGGGTGGTCATGTGGCGGGCCTCTGCAGCGATGGAGACCACGGCACGGCGTTGGTCGTCAGCCAATGGCTGCCTCAACAGGCTCTGGGCCTGACCGGAAATCAGGGTGATCGGTGTGCGCAGCTCGTGGGCGACGCCATCGGTGAAGGTGCGCTCCCGTTTCCAGGCGGCCGCCAGGCGCTGCTGCAATGCCGAGAAGGCGGCGGCGATCGGCTTTAGTTCGCGCGGGTGATCGGTCTCGTGCAGCAGGGGATCGCCAGCCAGCTGGGGCCCACTGATCGATTGCAGCCGATTGCAAAGGGCCTCGATCGGCATCACGAGATCGCGGCGCAGCACGGGCCGCAGCAAGGCAGCGGTGAACAGGCTGGCCAGCCCTGCCGCCGCAACCAGCAGCAGCACCAGGGTGCGCTGGCGGGCGATGGAGGCTGTCACGTTCTGGCGCACCACAAGGATGCGGGGCTGATCCAGCGGCAGGCGGAGCAGGGTGCGGCTCTGCAACCAGCTCTGACCCTGGCGTTCCAGCAACTGAGGGCCGCTGACGGCTGAAGCGTCAGCAGGCTCAAGCCAGGCGGTGAGGCCAAAGAGCTGGTGGCGCCCCAGTGCGTCGCTGCGCTCATTTCCGCTGGCCAACCCATCGAGCAAGTCAGAAACCAGCTGCCGGTGGGCCTGGCGTCGCTCCAGAACGCTGAGGCCGGCACCGGCCGCCATCAGCAGCCCGTAACCGGCCAGCACGGCGATCAATGTGCTGCTCTGGAGGGCACGGCGCAGGGAGCGGCGCGATGGCGGCAGCATCAGCGGACCTCAGCCAGGTAAGAGGTTTCTTAGCAACGCCTCAGCGCCGTCTGGGTTGGCAAGGAGCGAACCAATGGCAATACTACGAAAGCTAGGATCATCCGGCAATGCAATCCACACTGAAACATCGCGTCCAACTTGAGCTTCTCAAGTCGCTGCGTGAAAAGAAAAATCCACTCCAGAAAGGCTTCACCCTTGTGGAGCTGATGATTGTGGTTGCAATTATCGGCATTCTTTCAGCCGTCGCCTTGCCGCAGTTCCTCCAGGCTCGCAATTCTGCAGACAATGGCTCCCGGCTTGGCTCAGCCATCGGCCTGGCCAAGGAATGTGGCGTGCTGGCTGCCTCAGATATTGGTGCCGCGCCGGCCACTGCTACAAATATAGCTATAAGCTGCGGAAGCTCTGGCGGTACGGTGACCGTTACGCTGATTGCTGGGCCGGTTGGCTTGAAGTGTCTCACCGACACATCGGCTGCCGCAGATGCCACGGCTACCATCACCATTGGCTCAGACGGCGGAACCACTTGCGCTTTTTCTTGATTAGACGCAAGACTACATCTGGTTGACTGCAATTTAGGGATTTACATTATCATTTAAAGGGCTGCCTCAGGCAGCCTTTTTATTGGCAGACTTCGGACCTGAAGAACCTCATCCCTTTGCTGTAAAGCAGGTTGTCCAGCAGGGTGTATTCCTGCCCTCGGTTGGTACCAACTCGCCAGCTCTCCGCTTCGGATTGATTGGGAAATGCTTGCCAGCCAAGGCGGGGGATGGGCTGCATTCAGGCTAAGCCATGCATTGGGTCGGCCATTATTATTTTTTATCGGCGGATTTACGCCGCCCCATCTTTCGCTATCGCATACTCTTCGACAGCCTGTGCGCCATGCCAAGGATGATCAGTCATGGGGAAATGAACGAGACAGGAAGTGCTGTGGCCCTCAGGCATGCCCTTGATCTCTGCTATACGTTGCGCCTGAAGGAAGCCGAAAGTGCGCTGGATGCCATTATTTCGGAATCTCAATCGACTCATGATGCGTATTCGGCTTTGGCTCTGATCAAGCTGATGCAAGGTCTGCCTGATCAACAGAGAGGCATTCTTGAAGATGTACTCACTCGAAACCCTGACCACTACCCATCACTGCACCAACTCGCCCTTGTGCATTACAGGGCAGGCCGGCTGGGTGAGGCTCACAGCTTCATTCGGCGCGCACTGTTGAACAAGCCAGATAGTGAAGCATCACTGCTACTTGCCGCTCGTCTCAGCTTGAACTTGGGCAAGTATCAGGAAGCACGCCACATAGCCGAAAAGGTGCTTCAGAGCAACGATGGTTGGCATGTGCAGGCCAGCCTCCTCATGTCTCAAGCCTTGATCCAAGACAGAGATCCTGATGAACTGTGCCAGGAACTGGTTGAAGAGATCACGGCTGGCAAGGGCAATGCAGTCGTTCTAGGAGCCGCTTGCCAACTGATCACGGATAAGAAGGCCGAAGAAAAGCATTTACAGCTCTGCGAGCAGACCTTGGCCAGCTATCCTGACAATACCTATTTACGCCTACTGCGAATAAAACTTTTAGGAGCCATGGGTCGGCACGACGATCGATTTCCAGACCTCTATTATCTGCTCTCTATTGACCCAGATAACCTCACTGTCTTGCATAATCTGGCTGAATCCCTGCTGATCTTGAAGCGGCACAGGGAATCCCTCCAGGTTTACCTGCGAATTGCCCGCATCAATGGCACCGATCCTCAGCTGTTGAATCAGATTGGCGTATGCTACCGATCCATCGCCAGGTTCCGCAGCGCCGAGAAAGCCTATTGGCGCTCGATCCGGATTAATCCGTTGGATATTCTAATTATTGGCAATCTAGGAGAGGTAAAATTTCGATTCGGCGAATTCGACAGATCCCTAGAACTCTACTCCCTTGCCCTCAACATAAATCCAATCAATAAAGAAATCTTTTACAATAAGATGCTCGCTTACTCTGTTGGCAGTGCTGAAGGTTTGGCGGAAATGAGGGCGGATGCTGCAGCGTACTGGTCAATCTACAGAAGGGCTCATGGTATTACTGAGTCGCCGCTGCCCGGGGGTGGGCGCCCTCTTGGAGTGGCAGCGGATGTCCCCTCTGCCGCGCCGGCGAAAGTTCGCATCGGCTTTCTCACCTCAGATATTGGCAATCACTGCGTGAGCTATTTTCTGTCGTCTTATCTCAGGCACTACAGCAAGGATCTCTTTGAAGTTGAATTGATTTTATGCGATCGTCGCTACGAAGAAAGGGAGCGTGAGATTTGCGGATATGTCGACCATGCGCTGACATTGGAAGGGCTTAACGAGCAAAAGTCGCGCGAGCTGATACGCGATCGCTGCTATGATCTAATCATCGAATGCAATGGATATACCGGAGGAAGCGGTATCAGTCTTTTGGCTGAGCGATGCGCCCCGGTTCAGTGCCATTACATTGGGTATCATGCGAGCACGGGCCTCGACACAATCGACTATTTCATTAGCGATGCTCACATCCTTTCCACATCTGTCTCCGAGCAGCTCACGGAAAAGCCGCTGAAGATCGATCGAGCATGGCTTGCCTTTTCTGCGTTCGATGCATTCCCTAGGGCCAAATCCTTGGCAACTGTTAGCCAGCCCCTTCTCGGTTTTTTTGGTAACAGCACCAAGATCACCGATCTCACGCTTGAGTATTGGTCGGCTCTGTTTACAGAGTGCCCGCAGGCCATTCTGGTCCTAAAATGTCTAACTTATCAAGATCCATACATAGCCGAAAGAGTGGTCAAGCGTATTGAGGGGTTCGGGATTGATCGTGCCAGGATTGCCATTATTGAGCCCACTGCCTCGTGGGTGGCCCACATGGATTATTATAACTTGGTAGACTATGCCCTTGATTCCACTCCTTGGAGCAGCGCTACCACCGGATTTGATGCTCTTGGCATGGGGGTGCCACTGCTGGCAATCCAAGGGGAGACGATCGCCTCTCGCATGAGCAGTTCTTTGGTGTCTCATCTGGGGCGTGCAGAATGGATAGCGACAAGCCCCGGCGACTACGGCAGATTTGGGCAGAAAATAGCTTGTGAATTTATTCATGCGCGGCAGCAGAAAGCGACCCTACAGGACCAGGTGCAGAGCAGTTCTCTTTTCGATGGCCTGTCACTCGCACAGTCCCTTGAGAAAGCTTTGTTGCACACCCTGGATTCCTCTCGTAAGGCTTAGCCTGTTCTCTGGCGTGCGTTTACTGCCAATCTTTTAATTGGCAATCTTTGCGGTAGGAAGAGATTGCGCGGATAGTTCGCATGCCATAGATTGCACCAGCTATTAATGGTGAGCCCGTGGGCGATCGCAAGCTGCACATCGGCGGTACCGTTGCTCGGGGTGGCTGGGAGATTCTCAATGCCAACCCTGCAGCATGCGTAGATCATGTGGGGAAAGCAGAAGATCTCTCACGTTTCGAAGACCATACATTTGCAGAGATCTATGCTTCGCATGTGCTTGAGCACCTGGGATATCAATCAGCTTTGCCTGCCGCTCTCGCTGAATGGCAGCGAGTCTTAAGGCCTGGTGGCCTACTGATGGTGAGCGTCCCCGACCTCGACACCCTCTGCGAACTCTTCGCGCAACGGGATTCTCTAGGCAGAGAGGAGCGCTTCCAGCTGATGCGCATGATGTTTGGAGGGCAAATTGATACTTTTGATTTTCATTATGCTGGCCTGAACGAGGAGTTTCTGTCCTCGTTCCTAGCAGACTCTGGCTTTGATTCACTCGAGCGTGTATCGAGTTTTGGCCTGTTTCAGGATTGCAGCGAAATCACGTTTCATGGTCGAAGAATCAGCCTGAACATGAAGGCCTTCAAGGCTCCGCTCACGCAGCCTGAACAATCAGCTTCCGAGTCAGCATCCTCTAGATCAATTGAGGCCAAGCATGCCCCACGCTCTAGCAACAGCTTCCAGCACGCGGGGACCAGCTCGGCCTGGGGCGGGGGCTACTACACCGGTATTCCCTACGGTGCCTACGCATTCAAGGAACTGGCGCCGGGCTGGATCGACTTTGCACTGCTGAGCCAGAAACAGCGCCCTCCGCGTGAGCGTGATGGAGCAGCTTTTTCTTATGTGGAAATGGGTAGCAGCATGGGATTAGGTCTGTGCTTGCTAGCTGCTGCCTATCCTGAAGGGCAGTTCGTTGGCATCGACTTTCACCCGAGCCATATCGCCCACAGCCAGTGGCTGGTGCGCGAACTGGGGCTCGCCAATGTGAGTTTTCATGAGGCCGATTTCGTTGAGATGGCAGCTCCGGGAGCAAGCTGGCCATTCGGCCGTGATCTTCAGGTTGATTATCTGGTCTCACATGGCATCCTCAGTTGGATTTCCCCCAATGTGCGCGAGTCACTGTATCGCCTCGTTGGGGCCATGTTGCGGCCTGGTGGTGCCTTCTACTGCTCCTACAACACCTTTCCTGGCTGGCTCGACCGCACAGCCTTCAAGGCGCTCACCGATGTGGAACGCCAGCGCGTCGGTGGCGGCAATCTAGTCGGCGCAATCAACCAAGCCTGCAGAAAGCTGACCCGCCTGCGACAGGACTCAAGCCAACTTGCCAATGCTCTGCCAAACCTTGGGCGGAATCTGCAGAGCATCGCCTCCAACACAAGTGTCGAGTATCTGTGCGGCGAATTTGGCGCTGAGTTTTGGCAACCCTTTTATGCGACGGAGGTACATCAGCAGCTGGCTGGCCACAAGCTCACCTACGCAGCATCCGCCAGTCTCCCCAACAACCATCCATCGCTGCTGTCTGCCGAGCTTGCCAGTCTGCTTGCCGAGGAGAGCGATCCCACTATCCGCCAGCTGCTCCTTGATCTGGCCATCAACCAGAGCTTCCGGCGTGATCTTTTCGTGAAGGGCCCCCTACCGCTCAGTACCACTACCCAGCAGCACCAGCTCAGCCAATTGCGTCTGCGTGCTACTTCAGTACCACCGGCTGATGCGGATGCTGCGACAAGGGCCACCCGCATCGACACCAACATGGGCACCATCTGCGATGACAGCGGCCGAATCCATCAGATTGAGAACCTACTTGCCCAGCAAGCAGCCACACTCGCCGAGATTCACCAGGCGCTCGGCATCCCCCCCGAAGACCTGCTCCTTTACACCAGCTTGCTGCTTCATGCCGACCGGGTGGGCCTGGATCGTGGCGCGGCCGGGGAGGCCGCCACAGACTCCTGCCGAACTGTGAACCACCGGATGATGGAGCTGATGCAAGGAGGCAACAACCTCGGCTTCCTGGCTGCACCAAGCATCGGCCATGGAGCTCAGCGAATTAACCTCGTGGAAGTGTTTGCTCTTGAAGCCCTTCAGCAAGGTCTCGACGACGAGATCCTCAGCAATTGCGTGCTGATGGGTCTACAAGCCACCGGTGTGGAGCTGCACGGCCCCGATGGAGCACTATTCACAGATCCGGAGCAATGTCTGCAACAGATTCAGAGTGATGTCAGACGATTCCGGGATCAAACATTACCCCGTTTGGTGCAGCTAGGAATTGTGGATCCACTATTGATTTCCAGTTGATGCGGAGGCTCCGACCTTCGTTGTCACGATTGCGCCCTTTTGAGAACCCTAAACCGCTGCATCCCACAGCAATGAATCAAAACTCCACTGATGCAGCACAAAGGTAGCGATACATCCGGCAACCCGGAAGAATCCATTACAATGTCCACCATGGCTGGATAGAGCTTCGCCTTTATCTCTATTCAACTTCTTATTAAGTCATTACACCTTCCTTGCTCACCGCCCTCAGCCCCACCCAACCCACCACCCTCTCCGGCCGCATGGCCCGCTGGGGGCTGCTGATCGTGATGGCCTACGGCCTGGTGGCGCTCCTGACACCGCTGCTGGTCCACGCCGGCCTGCTTCCCGATGCCAACGCCGGCCTGGAGAATCCGATCTATGCCGCTCCCAGCTGGGGCCACTGGTGCGGCACAGACCGCCTCGGCCGTGATGTGTGCGTGCGCACCCTGGCCGGCAGTGGTGTGGCCCTGCAGGTGGTGCTGATCG
>CAZZJR010000104.1:0-7941 GCA_964654585.1 uncultured Bdellovibrionales bacterium | reverse complement strand
CGCATCGGCATGCCACGCGAGGTCATCATGCGGCACCGCCTGCCGCACTTCCTCCACATCTTTGGCGACGACGGCTACTCGGCTGGGTACTACAGCTACCTGTGGGCTGACACGCTCGCTGCAGACGCGTGGGAGGCGTTTCTTGAAGCTGGCAGCCCGTGGGACCAGGGCGTGGCGAAGAAGCTTCACGCCTACATACTCTCGGCCGGCAACGTGCAGGAGCCGCTCGATGCCTACCGCGCTTTCCGCGGCCGCGACGCCGGCGTCGGAGCGCTCATGCGGCAGCGAGGGTTTGCGTAGGTTCGGAGTCCCGGGCTCCGGATGCCGCAAAAAGTCGGAAAGTCATGACTGACAGGGGTTTTCGTTCTAGTTCTGTACGCGGGTGTAGAGCCCGAGCTCACCGCCCTCTAACAGCGCGACGGGGCAGCTCTGGGCTTTCACGTAGCGGGCGCCGCTCTCAAGCGAGAATTCCTCTGGCAGCGCAGCGCCTCGCTCGCTCTGCTCGCGGATTACAGCCTGCGGCTGGGGCGTGCTCGTCTTGTACTCGCGCACCTGCACGAGGCTCTGCACCTTGGCCCTGCGCAGCTTGAGGTAGCTCAGCCTAAGCTCATCGCGGTTATCCTTGTCGCCGCCGATGGTAACAGCCGCCCCAAGCGCTGCCGCGCGCTCGTAGAGCGCCGTAAAGCAGGAGCGTCCGCCAAGAAACAGCTCCTGGTCGTGCGTAATGTTTCCGTAGGCACTGAGACCAACAAGCGCCGTGGCGACAATCTTTCCAACAACACCTTGGCGCACGAGTCGCCCGAGGAAGCGGGCCACGAGAAGCAGGAGAAAAATGAGCGCTTCTGCAAAGTAGCGCACCACGATGAACGAGGGCTCAACCGCTACGACTGCAACGACCGGTGCGACGATGAGCAGGAGCACCAGGCCAGCCAGCCGGTCTCCCTCACGGCGCCAGGCAACGAGCTCAACGGCTGACGCAACGAGAGCGAACGCTGCCACGGCTGCTGCTATGGCAGATTCCTCTGGCGCAAACGCCGAGAGCTCTGCTCCACCGAGCGAAACACTCACGGCGCTGAGCGCCACCTGCAGGTACGGGGCGATCGGTCCGCCGCCAATCTCCGACCCGCGGTAGAGAAAGAGCCAGATGAGCCCTGTGGCAGCGGATGTAAGCCCAACGGCGATGCCAGCAGAGGCATCGAGGAGCGGCGCCGCGTTTCTCTGGCGCTCTAGGACGATCCACAGGAGCGCTGGGGCAAGAAAAAGCAGGAAAGAGGCATGGGCCAGAAATCCAACGACGCTCACGAGCGTAAAGAGCAGCGCTGCTGTGGTGCTCGCTGTCCGCTCCCGAAGTTTTGGCACGAGATTAAATCCGGCTACGGCGCACAGCAGCATGAGTGAGTACCCACGCGCCTCTGAGCCGAGCAAAACGAGAGGGTACGACACTGCAACAAGAAGGCACCACAGCGCCCCTTGAAAGCCGGGGGCGGCTCGCTTCGCGCACTGCGCAACGAGGATGAGCATCACAGCGGCGAACAGCACTGCAGGCAATCGCATGAGCCACTCCGGGGCTTGCGGCCCAAGACTCCAGAGCCACAGAGCGTTTAGGAGGTGGCTGTTGTCGTGGCGGATAGCTGTGAAGACTTCGCTCGCGGAGCGGGCCCTCTGCACAAGCAGCACCGACCAGGCTTCGTCGAGCCACAGCTCGCCGCGTGCGGAGAGCAAGCGCAGCAGGACGCCGAGGGCGATCGCGATGCGGATCAGCAGGAAGGTCGGGGCTGAGGGGGAGGAGGGTGGGGCTAGGCTGCTGTACATTCAGGTACGGCAGTAGCAGGAAGCCAGAAAAAAAGAAACGGACACATCTGCTAAGGAGCGCGCTCCGTGCAGATGTGTCCGTCGCTGTGGGCTCTAAAGACTACTTGCCGGTCTTGGGAGCCTTGCGGGTCCTCTTGTTGCGAGCCTTAATCTTCTTGGCGTCGCGAGCGTTTCTGCGGTTCCAGGTGATCTTAGTAGGGGAAGCCATAACACAAACTCCTTAACGTGTTGGACGCGAAAACGTACCGAAGATGGGGGGTTAGGTCAACTGAAGCGCCAAAAGAGGGGCTAAGTTACCACAAATGCGGGGGTCTGAGGGTCTTATCTTTAACCTCTGCGGTTGCTCCTCCTGCTGCGCCGGTGCCGGTGCTGGAGGGTCTCGCTGGGCTAAAGTCGAGGGAGGCCTTAGATATCCAGATTGCGAATCTTCAGCGCGTTGTCCTCGATGAACTTCCTTCGAGGCTCAACTTCGTCACCCATCAGAACCGTGAAGATCTGGTCAGCGTCGATTGCGTCGTCAACCGTTACCTGGAGCAGCATGCGGTTGGCGGGGTCCATCGTGGTCTCCCAGAGCTGCTCAGGGTTCATCTCGCCAAGTCCCTTGTAGCGGGTGATGGCCAGGCCCTTGCGGCCGCGCTGGTCGATCCAGTTTGCAACCTCTTCAACCGCCTCGATCGTCTCTCGCTCCTTGCCGTCGCCGCTCGCGGTGACGGTGAAAGGGCCCTCGCCGATCTGCTTGAGGGAGTCTGAGTACACGCTGCGAATCTCTGTAATCTTGTCCGAGATCCAGAGGCGGCGCGACACGGTCGTGACGTACGTGACGCCGCGGAACCGCGTTGTCACCTTAAACGCAGCCTCGTTGTCGTGGTCGTCGATCACCTCAACCTTCGGCTCGGTCGGCACACGCGTCTTGATGGCAGCCAGCACCTGCGGAACGAGATCCGTTACAGCCTGCTTGCTCCAGTGCGACTCATTGAAGGCGAGGCCTGACTCTGCGAGAGCGATGATGACGCGCTTGTCGACGCGCTCCATCTGAATCTCTTCAAGCGCCGGCTGGATGTCGATCAGGCGAACGAGCAGCGGCTTGATCGTGTCCGCGCTCGTCACCTTGCCGCCCTTGGCCTCGATCGTCGCTCCTTCAACGCCTGCACCGATGATGATTTCGGTGAACTCCTTCTCGTTCTTCACGTAGCGTTCCATCTTGCTCTTCTTGAGCTTGTAGAGCGGTGGCTGCGCGATGAAGAGGTGCCCACGCGAGATAACTTCTGGCATCTGGCGGTAGAAGAAGGTCAGCAGCAGGGTGCGAATGTGGCTGCCGTCGACGTCGGCATCGGTCATGATTACGATCTTGTGGTAGCGGAGCTTCCCTACGTCGAAGTCTCCGGGCCCGATGCCCGTGCCGAGCGCCGTGATGAGCACGCGAATTTCTTCGAACGAGAGCATCTTGTCGAAGCGCGCCTTCTCTACGTTGAGGATCTTGCCCTTGAGGGGCAGGATGGCCTGCGCCTTCTTGTCGCGGCCCTGCTTCGCCGAGCCGCCGGCGGACTCACCCTCGACCAGGAATATCTCTGCTTCCTCTGGGTTCTCGTTCTGGCAGTCTGCGAGCTTCCCTGGGAGGGCCGCGCTGTCGAGCGCTCCCTTTCGTCGCACGAGCTCACGGGCCTTGCGAGCGGCCTCGCGAGCGCGCGCTGCCTCGATCGACTTGTTGACGATAGCCTTCGCAATCGACGGGTTCTCCTCGAAGAACGCTGCGAGCTTCTCGCCAGCGATCTGTTCGACGAAGCCCTTCACCTCGCTGTTTCCAAGCTTTGACTTGGTCTGCCCCTCAAACTGCGGCTCGGGGATCTTTACGCTGATGACGGCAACGAGGCCCTCGCGCGCGTCGTCGCCCTGGATGCCCTCGCTGAAGCCCTTTAGGAGGTCGTTCTTGTTGGCGTAGTTGTTGAGGGTGCGGGTGAGCGCGGCCTTGAAGCCGATCAGGTGCGTGCCGCCCTCTGGCGTGTTGATGTTGTTGGCGTAGGTGTGGATGCTCTCGGTGTACTCAGAGTTGTACTGGAGAGCGAGCTCGATGCCGACGCTGTCGCGCTCGGCCTTGATGTGAATCGGCTCTGGGAAGATCGGGCTCTTGGTCTTGTTGATGTACGACACGAAGCTCTTGATGCCGCCCTCGTAGAAGAACTCCTGCTCCTTGTCTGAACGCTCGTCGATGACGGTGATGCGCAGGCCGGCATTCAAGAACGCAAGCTCTCGCACGCGGTGTGCAACCGCGTCGTACGTGAAACCCTTCTGCTCGGTGAAGATCGTGTGGTCTGGGTAAAAGGTAACCTTCGTTCCAGTCCCTTCTGCATCGCCGATGACTTTCAGTGGGTCAACGGGGTCGCCGCGGCGGAACTCCATCATGTGGAGCTTTCCGCCCTGCTTGATCTCAGCGCGCAGCCACTCAGAGAGCGCATTCACGACCGACACACCCACGCCGTGCAGTCCGCCGGAAACCTTGTAGGCTTCCTTCTCGAACTTTCCGCCCGCGTGGAGCTTCGTCATGACGACCTGCACGCCGCTCACGCCCTCTGTTGGGTGGATCGACGTCGGGATTCCGCGGCCGTTGTCTTCCACGGAAACAGACCCGTTGGTGTGGAGCGTTACTTTGATCGCGTTGCAGTACCCGGCTAGCGCCTCGTCGACTGCGTTGTCGAGAACCTCCCAGATTAGGTGGTGGTAGCCACGGTAGAACGTGTCACCGATGTACATGGCGGGGCGCTTTCTGACGGCCTCTAGACCCTCTAGAACCTTGATTTGACCGGAATCGTAGACAAGTCCGGTGGTGGCTTCGGTTGGCGCGGTGCTCATTGACTCTCCCCAAAACAGGATAACTGCAAAAGTTTAGGATAGTTAGAGACGCTTGGCAAAGCCCAAAGCAGCACCAAATCGCTTTTTTAAGATGCTGATTTTACTCGCTTTTATTCCTATTATCCACCTCCCGTCAGAAAACGGGGGAAAAGGCGGAAAAAACCTCGAAAAAATTGGGATTTTTGGGTTGGGCTAGGCCCTGCCGCTTAGGGGCATATCCCCGCTATCTGTGTCGACTGGCTACTGCCCCGCGTTGCCTAACGGTCGCCACGGGCTGCTCAAAAGCGCTGTCTCTTCTTAAGCCGCGCGCCAAGCATGACGAACGCACTAATCGACTAGAGATGGGGGGGCAAGCCATGACAACCGCTGATAACAAGATAAGCCAATGCGAACCAGGAATCGCTTGTCAGCAGAGGCGCTTCACGGGGTGGCTCCTTTTGCAGCTTGCTGGCGTCTTCCTCCTCTTGGTGAGCTACGCCCTCCCATGGATTGACATGCGCCCTCTCGCATCCTCAACCATCAGCGGCTTTGGGGCTTTTGGCTTCAGTGCAGGGATGGTTCTTCGTCTTGGCCCTGATTTGAATTCTTCCGAAATCGAAATGGCTTTTGCCGTTCTCAAAGTCTTTTGCATCCTCTTTGTGGCTCCGGTCCTGGCGGTCATTGGCGGAGTGTGCGCGCTGCGAAATAAGTCATGTGGCACGCTGATTATGGCCTCGGCCGGCGCGTATTTCTTGGCCTGGAGTGGCTACGACTTTGTTCGCCACGGCTTCTCTTTCAAGGCAACTCAGTTCTCCGGGGTGGTTGGGGTGGTAGCCTCTCTGGCGCTGGCCGTACCTTACATGCAGCGCTTCAAGCTGATGGCAAAAGTGGCAACAATCGGAGAGCGGTGCTCTGTTCAAGTTCCTAATTACGCTTCCAACGCTGCCGTAGCGGGTATGGTGGTATTCCTCTTAGGGGGAATTGGATTTGCTAATCTCAACTTGGCTTTTTCGAACAAGCCGGCTGCGGAGGATGACGCCAAAACCCCTGCCGTCGGGCAGCTCCTCAATAAGCTGGATGCGCCCCCTCCAGCACCCCCGCTTGCGTTGGCAAAACCTATCCAGCAGCAACCAATGCCCCCCTTGCCCGGGCGACAGGAGCCCGTGAGGCGCGAATTCGTGCCTGTCATTTTGGGCGGTGATCCTGCGCAGGCAAAAAGCCTTTGGAATAGGGGCTATGAGCTAGAGAAACAGAAAAATTATTCCGAGGCCGCTCGTTTATACGAACGCAGCGCCGAGATGGGCGATCTGGATGCGCAGGTTGCTATCGCAGCAGCCTACGACGCTGGAAAAGGAGTCCCTCAAGACAGCGTCCGAGCCGCTGGTTGGTACCGCTACGCGGCTGAGCGCGGTGACTCGTTTGCGCAATACGCGATCGGTCAGATGTACCGCCTCGGCGATGGGGTGCCTAAAGACACGGCAAAAGCCATTGATTGGCTCGAAAAATCGGCGGAACAGGGTCCTAAGCTCGCGCTTTTTGAGCTCGGCGAAATGTACGAAGCGGGTGACGGCGTGCCGCGTGACTACGCTCGAGCTTACGAGCTTTACCTTGGTGCCTCTGAAAACGGCAATGAGAAGGCAGACCAGCGGCTCGAAGAGCTTGAGCTCAAACTCTCCGCGGATGATCGTTTTGAGCTCGGCGAAATGTACGAAGCGGGTGATGGTGTGCCGCGTAACTACGCCCGAGCTTACGAGCTTTACCTTGGTGCCTCTGAAAACGGCAATGAGAAGGCAGACCAGCGGCTCGAAGAGCTTGAGCTCAAACTATCCGCGGAGGATCGTGAGGTCATAGAGCTAAAACAAAAATTGCGGAGGGCTTCTGATTACGAGGAATAGACTACGGTGGGATATTTGCTGAGCCCAGCTCCATTTCGCTCGAATAACGCCCCTCGCTGCCCGCGACTATCTTAACATCGCTCAACGTGGCATCCTCCCCGCGACCGAGCGCCGTGCTGTTTTATCGTTCTTCGTCGCGCCGTTACTGTGAGTAGTTTTGATGTTAGTTAGCGGCTTCACCGTTCTTCGCAACGCACAGCTGATGGATTACCCCGCGGTGGAGTCAATCCGCTCAGCTCTTCCACTCGTCGACGAGTACGTGGTCGCCATCGGCCAGTGCGACGATCAGACGCGCGCTGAGATCGAGGCGATCGGCGACCCGAAAATAAAGATCATCGACACGCACTGGGACTGCTCTCGTTCGACCGGCGGCCTCATCCTCAGCGAGAAGACGAACGAGGCGCTCTCGTACTGCAAGGGGGCGTGGTGCCTCTACCTGCAGGCAGACGAGGTTCTGCACGAGTCTGATTACGAGAGGATTCGTGCCTGCATGGCTTTGCACCGCGACAACGAAGCTGTTCAGGGGATTTTGTTTAAGTACATCCACTTCTACGGCTCCTTCGACACGATTGCCACGTCGCGCAAGTGGTACCGCTCTGAGATACGGATTGTTCGCAACAACCAAACAATTCAGAGCGTCGGTGACGCGAAGGGCTTCAGGTCGAACGGCAACAAGCTCGATGTCGTAGATAGTGGAGCAACGGTCTACCACTACGGCTGGGTAAAGCCGCCGCAGCAGATGGGCCAGAAGTGCAAGCTCTTCCTCCGCTGGTGGTACGGCAATGCGCGCGACGGCGACTTTGACTCGTTTGAGTTCTCCCGCATTTACGGACTCAAAGAATTTGCTGGTAGTCACCCATCCGCAATAGCTGATCGCGTGAAGCGCCAAGGCTGGTTGTTTGATCGCAAGCGACGCTGGGCAGATGTTCGAGTGTCTGACGCTCGCCTTGTGCTGAGTGACTGCCTAGAAAAAATAGCGGGAGCGTTGCCCTTCGAGAAGAAGCCGTACCGGCGCATCCTCGACATCTGCTCCTAAGTTCGGGTCGGGTCTGTTACCCGGCTGTTACCACTCCGCGCTCAACCCGCAGCACCTGCAGGTTAGGCACCTGCGCGAACTTCTCTGAGGGTGCTGCTGTGCCAGTCACGATAATCTGTCGCGGCTTTGAGAGCAGTGCGGTGAAGAGCCGCTCTGAGCGCCCGGTGTCTAGCTCCGAATCAACGTCGTCGAGCAACACCACGGGCGCCTCGCCCGTTAAGCTTTCGATAAGCTCGATTACCCCGAGCTTCATCGAGAGCACGACGCTCCTGGTTTGCCCCTGCGAGGCATACGCCCGGCAGTCGACTCCACCTATGGAGATCTTGAGATCGTCCCTATGCGGGCCAACCAGGGGGCTCCGCAGGGCGATTT
>CAZZJR010000103.1:3027-8002 GCA_964654585.1 uncultured Bdellovibrionales bacterium | reverse complement strand
TCGTCGCGTATCAGGCTGCACTAGGTCTCGCACATCAGACCCACAATCGACGGCCCAGCCGCTGTAAGGGGAAGTTCGTGGGCTAAACTCCTAACCCTCTCGACCAGCGATCACACGATTTCGCACGAGCATGGAGGCTTTGGAGACGTTCTTCCCCAGAGATTTGAGGATCGCTTCCTCTGTTTCGAGCAGCCGGTTCACGGTTTTTGCGCGCAACACGACCTTAAAGTCCCAACTACCGAATCCCGTGATGAGCTGCTCCACATGCAAATTATGCGCACAGATATCAACAACGTCTTGCTCTCGCTCGGGTGAGCGTGACTTCAAGTTTAAGACGAGCTGCGCCTGTACGAAGTCCAGATCCGACCGCAGAAAGTAAATCTCTTCCGAGATAGCGCCCCCTTCTCGGAGCCTATCGACTCGGTACTTCGCAGTTGACTCTGAAAGACCGGTCCCCTTTGCGAGACGGGAAATCGACAGATTTCTTTCGAGCCGTAAAAGCTGGAGGACATTGAGGTCAATTTCGTCCGGCTCTATTGGCGCCTTTGTTGCGACAAAATGAGCCACAGGCTTCGTTACTTGGCGCTCCCCCAAAAATCGCAGTCCCCAGTGACGATGCTCAACCTCGAGCCCAAAGACGGGGTCGCGAAAGTGCACACCAAGGTTCTCCCCCATCGAGTGCATGAGCTTAGACGCTTCCATCATATCCTTGGCAAAGTATGTGACTTCGAATCGCCGATGTCCCATGTTCTCTGCCAGCCAAGAGACTTCGGGGCGCTGCTCAAGGAACTTGAGAGCCGACGTTGTCGACATCCGAGGCAGATCGAACAGCACATTGAACACGTGGTGCCCGAGCGCTCGCTGGTTGAGCATGATCGCTCGCTCTATTCGGTGTCGTTCCAACAGCTGCTCCAGCTGGTATCGCACCGCTCGTGGTTTTATGCCGAGCGTCTTGGTTAGATCCGCTACCGTACGACCGCCGCCAGTCGTCAAGACTCCGAGAATCTGGAGCTGAATATCCTCAGCTGTGGCTTCGCTCGATCTGCCCCTTGAGCGGGGTGTGCGCCGAGTAATCTGAAGGCTGGAGCTATCGACGGTATCACTCGCCTCGGCGGCTTGTTTCTCGAGGCCGCGCCGGGAATCCTTGGAAGCGCGGGCTGTATCGATTATGCCCACACTCATATTCTCGTATGCCATCGCCCAAAAACCTCCCGGGTGCTCTCACACCGACTCTGATGAGCCGGCCCTTACTAGAAGCTTTTATGCATGCTTCTCCCTGCCTGGTTGCATTGTGACGCCCGAAGGGCATGTTATGTAGCAACAGGGATCACTTAGTGCCTGAACTTGTGTTGTTTCTTGCCCTATGAGATTCCCCTATCCGACAGGAGAGCGCCGCGGAGTTACAGCCGCGAATGTAGGCGCACGATGCCTGGCGCGGATGCCGCGTCTCCATATTTAGCTGCTGTGCTCCTGAGCGGTTTACAAAGGCGCTAGCGTTAAGGCCGGCGCCACGGCACGAGCGAGCGCGAGGCTCGGTGGAAATACGGCGCACAGAGGCGCCTCAATTCAATCGCTCACTTCCTCAGGGGTGCTGCTCAGCCAGAAGACTTACGGTTGTCTCGACGACCCCTCGAACGATCAATGCGGAGCTGCGAAGACGAGTTGCAGGCTCGTGTTGCAGCTACGGAGACCCGATCGAAGCCGAGCGAACGCCGAACTCGTCCTGCGCGTAGCACGACAGCCCGGCAGGAAACGTGTTTAGGTACAACTCGTATCGACCGCTGGCGTCGGTTCGCCCCGAGGCCCGGTACTGTCCTGCACAGAAGACGTCGACGAAGAGGGGCATCACCGGCACTCCCCGGACGTTAATGGCAGTGCCGAAAAATCGGGTAAACTTGCCGATCTTCTCAGCCGAAAGCGCTACCGTGTACGGAATCGGCGTTGGCGTAGCCGTCGCGGTCGGTGTTGCGGTCGCGGTCGGGGTCAACGTTGGTGTAACAGTCGGAGTTAACGTCGGTGCTGGCGTTGGAGTGGGCAGAGTACCACCTGCAGCCAAGACTGCCCGGAAAAAGCTCACCCGACCGGAGGCAGCGACTTTTCCCTGCATTGAAGTTTTGCGCTCGGAGGTATTCACGAGGATATTCTTGATCTGCGCAAAAGTGAGCGCAGGATTTACCGAGCGCATGACAGCAACGATGCCGGCCACGTGCGGCGTCGCCATAGAGGTGCCGCTGGCTGTTCCGTACTGCCCGTTGAGTGTCGTGCTGTATATCGCCTCTCCCGGAGCTGCGACATCAACGCTTGTCGCACCGTAGTTAGACCACGACGTGAGTGCGTCGGCTGGGTCACTTGCCGCAACTGCGATGACGTTGTCTGACGGGGAGCTAGCCGGATAGAATGGGCTTGTGTCGTTGTTGCCGCCGTTGTTGCCAGCCGCAGCCACGATCACCACATCATTCAGCTGAGCCTCTACGATGGCGTTCTCGACAGCGCTCGACTGTCCGGCTCCGAGGGACAGGTTGATAACCTTTGCCCCGCGAGCAACCGCATACTGAATTCCAAGGGCGAGATCTGCCACCGAACCGCTTCCGTCAGGACCCATGATGCGGACGCCAAGCAATGACACGTTCCATGCAATGCCTGTTACTCCGATGCCGTTGTTTCCTACTCCGCCAATTGTGCCGGCACAGTGTGTTCCGTGGAAAAACTCGTCGTTCGGATCACCATCCTGGCTGTAGAAGTCATAGCCATAGTAGTCATCGACGTACCCATTGGCGTCATCATCAATCCCATTGCCGTAGATTTCACGGCTGTTAACGAGCATGTTTGCTGCGAGGTCGGGATGCGTCCTTTCAATGCCTGTGTCGACCACCGCAACCGTGACGCTTTTGCTGCCAGTGGACATGTCCCATGCCACTGGTGCCCCGATAATCCGCGGGCCCCAGAGCTTCCCAAAGTCAGGATCATTCGGGTAGCGGACCGCCTTCACAACTGTGTTGGCTTCGCACGTCATCGATGTGCCGGGATTGCTAGCGATGATTCGCTGGCAGTGCTGGGCGATGATGGCGGAGTCGACCTGCACCACGCTCCTGCTCTTGGCCATGCTCGTCGTTGAGTACGAAATCACTCCAACACGTCGCGAGCCGACGAGGGGCTTCATGCTCAAGCCCATCGGGCGACTTAGCGCCGACAGCTGCGCCCCTTTCGCCGCGCCCGAAACCGCTGCACCGGGATTGAGAGACACTACGATCTCCTCTCCCTTGAACACGCTGACGAGCGGTCCGGCAACGGCTTGTCGCGGGAGCAAGAGCAGCGCCAACGACGCTGTAACGAGAGATGCGAGAGAAGTAGAAGTGAGGCGTGCGAGGAACGATGCTGTTTTCATGAGGCGGAGCCTATATCGAACTCAACTTGGATTCCCAGATCTAGAACCTGCAATCACAAGCCAGAGACGGACTCTGCTGTGAACGCGAAAACATTCATGGGGACTGAGTGTTGCGATTGTTTTTGTGAAAAAAGCGAATCTATTTCAGCTTTATTTTCTGAGTTCTAAAAGACGCCAGACGAACGCATTCAAAGACGGCGAAGACGGCCCGAAGCCTTCTCTAAAGATTCATCAGGAACGGAGAAGGAGAATCTTAGGAACGAGCTTCGCCTGGTGCGAAGTCTCTACTACCAGGTCTCTGAGAAGTTGTAGAAGGCTGCGCTCCCATAGCGAGCGGGTTTCCCTTTGCAGAGACCGCACTCCAATTTTTCAGAAGACTTGTAGATGGTTGTTTATAACTACATGGTATCCGAGAAGTTTCAGAAAAGAAGGCGGAGCTGGTTCCGAAGCTGGGACCGACCCCGGTGCCGGGTGCCGTACAAATTGGTACTTACTCCTCGAAATTTGTAGTCGGGTACTTACTAGAACTTGTACTATGCGACATCTCCCAACTTCATGAGCATAAACCGTCGGTCCCACCGAGGATTAGGTTTAAACTGGGACATGGCAATTTTCATAGCTCTGCGCTGGAGGCCTGCAATAGATGTTTTCTAATCAACCACCAAGAATCAATGGAGTCACTCTGCCGAAAAAATTCGCTTCTGCTCAACTCCTTCTCAATAATATTGCCATCTCTAAAGACGGGAAGAGTTACGCGCATGTAGACGGCAGCGGGAAGGTTACAGAGGGGGAGTGCCCGGTGGATGGGGCGCTCACGCTTGGACGCAGCACGATACAGTTTACCGGAGGGCGGATTACCTCTGTTGTAGGCAGCAACCTCGGTGACAATCGCAATCAGAGGTCTAGCATCTCTTTAAACTTGGGCGAGACAACTTCGCTCAAAGGAGTGAGTGTAACTAGCTGCGGTGACATCAGCTTCGTAGCGGACTCTGATAGCCCCATCAACGCAGCTTTCCCGGCTCAGAAAAGCACCGCTCTCTATTCCGGCGTATCACAGGTTCGTATGTCAACGACGAACGACGGCATTTTATTGGACACGAGCGCCTCTTCGGACGTCACGGTGACGGGAGCCCGTGCTCGTGGACATTCGATAACGGACGGAGTCTTGGAACTCAACGACTTCGGTGGCTCCGTTACTCTCCCGCAGAGTGGTGTGTCTGTGCATGGGACAACGGTTAACGGTTCTATTAAGGGCAGGACTAGCGCATCCGGCAGGTTAAAAACTGAGAACGGTGACATAAAGATTGAGCTGTCAGCTCCAATCGAGCTCCGCGTTAAGACCGTAAATGGGGAGTGTCGGATCAAGGGGATGAAGAAGGTAGCGGGAGGTGTTTATCGACCGCCCCACGTGGCTGGCGATACGGAGCTTCCGACTCTCCAGCTCACATCACGTAATGGGGACATCAAGGTAAAGTACTCAGGACCGGTCGAGTAAGCCTCGCACTTACGACAAGTTCCCTCCTCCCACTAGGTCTCTGAGAAGTTGTAAAAGACTCGACGGAATCGGAGCCGGAACCGTTTCGGGGGCCG
>CAZZJR010000103.1:0-2927 GCA_964654585.1 uncultured Bdellovibrionales bacterium | reverse complement strand
CCCACTACAAGGTCTCTGAGACGTTGTAGAAGACTTACCGAAAGCGGCGCCGGAAGGGTTGGTAGCAACAATTTGTGCGGCGGGCGCGATAGACAGGGCATGGAGTTGCTCTTGTGGCCCTGGCTCAGCGGCGCTTTAGAGATCCTGCTGCCGCGGGAGTGCTTGGTTTGCTCTCGCCCGATGCGTGGGGGCTCGCTGTGCTTTCGCTGCTCACCTCGAGTTCCGCTCCTGGGGGAGCTCGGCGCATCGCGCTGTCGGCGGTGCTTCGGGGTGAGGTTTGGGGATGAGACCGAGTGCGCTACGTGCGCTCTCTATCCGCCTGCCTTCGATCGGTGCCGTTTCGTTTGGGAGTACTCAGGTCTGGCACGAGACCTGGTCCGCGCCATGAAGTTTCGGCCGAGCGTCACTTTGGCTCGGATGTGCGGCGACATCCTGGCTGACAACCTCCACGTGATGTTCGGGCCTGACTCTTGGGACGTGGTCGTGCCCGTGCCCGCATCCCAGGCGAACTTCCGCCGGCGGCTCTTTCAGCCCTGCTTCGAGATGGGCAGACGCGTGCTGGCAAAACGACATGCCCCTGCCCTTGCACCAGCGCTCACGCATGCCTTCCGGCGGGCACCTCAAGCATCGCTCTCTCACCAGGAACGACTGCGAGCTCTCGCTTCTATGTTTACTGCCAACTCGAAGGTCTCTGTTCTGGGGAAGCGCTGCCTTCTGATTGAGGACGTCATTACCACCGGCGCAACAACGACTGCAGCAGCCCTCGCTCTCCGCGCTGCCGGGGCCGAGACCATCGACATAGCATCGCTGGCTCAGACCACCGTCTGGCCCCGTTTTAGACGGCTCATTTGGGAGGCGACAAACAGGGCACAGCTCGCGCCGCAGGGCGAATCAGGCTAACATCTCCGCATGACAGATTCGCCGCACACAAAAGCCGCCGAAGCGTTGGTTGAATTCCTCAAAGTAATGGAGAAGCTTCGAGACCCGCAGGGTGGGTGCCCGTGGGACCTCAAGCAGACATTTGAGTCGCTCCGCTCTCACCTCGTCGAAGAGGCCTACGAAATCGGCGATGCAGTCGAGGAGAGCCCGAATAAGGTGTGCGAGGAGCTAGGAGATCTCCTTTCCCTGATCGCGCTCTACTGCCAGATCGCTCGTGAGTCATCGCTGTTCTCCTTCGGCGATATCGTGCAGGGCATCACGGAGAAGCTGGTGCGCAGGCACCCGCACGTGTTCGGCGACACGAAGGTATCTGGAACGAAAGAGGTGCTTGAGAACTGGGAAGCGATAAAGCTCAAAGAGAAGGCCGAAGCGGGGACACAAAAGAAGGGGCTCCTCGACGGCCTGCCCCGCTCGATGCCGGCGCTGATGCGGGCGCATGAGATCGGCGAGCGCTGCGCGCGTGTCGGCTTTGATTGGGACTCCGCCGAGGGAGTTGCAGAGAAGGTACGCGAGGAGCTCACCGAATTTCTCGAAGAAGCAGCGCCCCAGACCGGTGGTAGAGCGAACCAAAACAGCGAGCGAATCGAAGAGGAGTTCGGAGACCTGCTCTTTACGCTGGTACAACAGAGCCGACTCTTGGGCTTCAATGCAGAGGAGGCTCTTGCTGCGGCGAATACCAAGTTCTCAAAGCGCTTCAAGGCGCTTGAGACTCTCGCAGAGCAGCAGCATGGCGGAACACAGCTCGGTAGCCTATCGGCAGAGCAGTTGAACGCCCTCTGGTTACGGGCCAAAGCAGTGTTGCCGTAGCCCCAAGCAGCCTGTGGGAATGCGCGAAAATCCAACAAATTCAGGTGGATGCTGCTTCTAGGACTGCCATCGATTAACCGAACGCTCGACGCCTTTTGAAAATGCCGAGCAACTGGGATACGCTCCCCAGCTCGCAACATATGGCGGAGGAAGGACTCTAATTCCACGTCACGGAAAAGTTGGTCTGACTCGTTATGTAGAACGAGAAGCAACACGTTCCGTAGGACAGCTACAGGGAGGTTCCCATATGCTAGTGCTGTCGCGAAGGCTGGGTGAGAAGATCAAGATTGGCAACGATATCTGGATTACTGTGGTCGACATCGACCGCAACAAAGTCCGTATCGGCATAGAGGCACCGAAGGATGTCTTTATTGCGAGGAAGGAGTTGGTGGATCAGGACCAACTGCCGCCGCGCCAAGACGTTTTGTAAAGTCTCCTTTTTTCTTCTCCAGGGCTCAGTAGGACAGTGCTGACTAGGGTCACGCACTACCGGTTTTGCGGAGGTTCCCAAAAAGGTTGCTCTACATCAGAGTCCTTCCCTCCGCTTACTTCTGCCCGAGTACGTACTAGGTCGGGACTTTGCGGCATTTCCCCTACTAAGGCCCACAAATCTCCGTTTTCTGGTGCCTTTTTTATCGGTCGTCATCTCAACTCGGTAGGCAGTAGCAGCCGTAAAGCGGGCTGTACGCAGCATAGTTCCCACTAACGTAAGTAATTGATTACAGCGGCTTGAAGCTGCCGCTATGCTGGTATAGCATCCCGACGTTCAACAGTGCTCCGTCGAAATGTCTCGGCGAAAGAGCCTTTTAAGTGAAGAAAATAACTATGTTGACCGCCATGAAGACAGGCAAGCCAGATTACAAAGTCGCAGATATCACCCTCGCAGATTGGGGCCGAAAAGAGATCGAGATGGCCGAAAAAGAGATGCCAGGCCTCATGGCTCTGCGCGCCGAGTACGGCAAGCAGAAGCCGTTGAAAGGCGCCCGCATCGCCGGCAGCCTCCACATGACGATCCAGACAGCCGTTCTGATCGAGACCCTGATCGAGCTCGGCGCTGACGTTCGCTGGTCAAGCTGCAACATCTTCTCGACGCAGGATCACGCGGCAGCAGCTATCGCAGCCAAGGGCATCCCGGTCTTCGCCTGGAAGGGCGAGACGCTCGAAGAGTACGACTGGTGCCT
>CAZZJR010000102.1:0-8782 GCA_964654585.1 uncultured Bdellovibrionales bacterium | reverse complement strand
GGAAAACCCCTGTCAGTCATGACTTTCCCTCTTTTTCGGCCTGCCGATCTTTGGCGGATGTGCCCGAACACCATACTCCCGCTCCAGCGAATCCAGAAAATCCTCGGAGCCTGTCGGCAGGTCTCGACTTGTGCACATTCGAAGTCGCTTGACATGCTCCGGATCGGACCGCTCTTCCAGCCACTGCGAGACGTCCGACTTAGCTGCGAGGCGAATGCCATAAGGGCCCTCGGTGTTGATGTAAGGGTTTATGCCATTACCGCAGTGCGCTGACGCGCTTGACCACGCATAATCTGCTGGATGCGTCACTAAGCTCGCCTCAACCGGATTGCGGTAGATGTATCGAAGGGCAACCCAAAAATAGTCATCATCGACGGGACTGGAGAAAAACTTCGCCTGCCAGAGATGTCCGGTCCATTTATTTCGAGCGTTGATATATTCCGCATACCTTTTGTGCGTCATTTGAAACGTCCACCGAAGGGAATCCTTCTCATGAGGAACAGCTAAGTGATGTACGTGATTAGTCATCAGGGTGTACGCCAAGAGCTCAAGGCCGTAACGTTGCGCGTAGAGGCTAAGCCACTCCAGGTATACGGAACGGTCTTCCGGGGTGAAAAATACATCCTGACGTCGACCGCCACGTTGGGTGACGTGATGGGGTAACAATTGAATTACGGTTCGAATATCTCGCGACACATACTCATATCGAGTCCTGGCTTAGACAGTTTCGTGTGGTGCGTCGAAAAAGTCAGAAAGTCATGACTGACAGGGGTTTTACGCAACTTCACTGGGCGACCCCCGAACTAACCTCCGTAACCCTAAAAAGTATCTGGAGGACTCCTATGAAGCCAATTGAAGTTCGGTACCTGGACCCGTCAAACAGCGAGAGCAATGGTGCCATCCAGGCGATTATCGATTCGACTGACGACGTTGAGAGCTTTATCAGCCACTGGTTCGTTCAGCAGCGAGAGGGAGTGCTCACCTTCTTGCGCGGTCAGGACGACGCGACAGGGAAAGTTGACTGTTTGTGCCTCGTGGTGCAGTACAACTGCGGCGACGCCGCCGAGCTCTACTACCCGCTCGATGAGCTGCGGCAACGCTACCCGAACCTGACTCCGATCGATGAGTTCGTGAGTGGCTACGACTCGACGGGGAACTGCATGGTGGACGATTTCGCCTTCGATGAGTTCGAGCGGCTGATGGGGTACCGCTACAACGACGAGCTGTGCGGACGGCTTGGGCCGCGCGAGTCGCTGCTCAAGGTTGCGCTGAGCTACGTTCTGGCGAGCCGGGGCGAGGCGCAGCTCTCGCACTTTGAGCCGATCGACGAGCTAGAGCCTGCGCTCGAGGTGCCGAAGCTCGACCCGGACAACATTATGATGCTGAGCCTGCTGTACCAGGCGCCGAAGCCGGTGCGGGGCTGCCTGCCGATGTTTGGGAACTTTCTGTACGTGCACGCTGAGCGCGAGGCGGTCTGCTGATCGCAGGGGCGGTGCCTTGCGGCTCTGCCGTCAGCGGCACCAGAAAACCACCGAGACTCGCTTGCCGCTCACTTCGATAGAAGCTGCCTTAGTTGGCGAGAGCTCAATGCGCCCCGACGTTGGCGCCTTGCCGTAGCGGGCTTTGAGCAGCTTTCGGTACGCGAGCGCAAACTCGCGCGCATCGTTCTCGCTCTCCCAGGAGATCATCCACGACACGACTGTTTCACCATCAGAAGCTGGGAAGAGCCCTACACGGTCGCCAACCCAGCCCTGAGCCGCTCGTGCCGCATCTCCGCGAGTCTCTTCTTGAGCTTCTAGCACCGCGCGAATCAGGAACTCTCCGAGGGTGTCGGTGTACGATGGTGTCTGCCCAGCGGCTGCTCCGCGCAGCTCGTGCACCGCAGGAACAGCGAGCGAGAACCTGCGGTCGATGAAGTCCCGCTCGTGCAAGATCTCGCGCGTTGAGCGCGGCGGTCGCTCAAAGGCGCGGTCGACCTCACGGTATCCGTCTCGGCGGATCAGTTCGTGAACGAATCGCAATCCGTGCGTGTACGGGAAGAGCACGAGATCCCTGAGCGCAGGCGGCGAGTCTTTTAGCTCTGCGGCTGCTGCGAGTGACCGGGCCTGCCCTTCCATGTAAGCCTTCACGCTGCGCTCGCTTGAGAGCGGCGCCATCCCTTTGATGCCGCGCTCGATGTCGAGCATCACGGCTGTTGCGTCTCCCTCTATCAAGCTTGAGTGCGCGAGCAGCTCGTCGCCGTTCTCCATCTTCGGATCGATGAAGGTCTCTAAGTTGTAGTGCTGGTCCTGCAGCGCGTGAGTCAGCTCGTGGCGCGCGATGACGGCCTGAACGTGCGCGGGCATCCAGTCAGCCATGATGAAGCGCTTGCTCTCCGGGTCGTAGTAGCCGCCGATCTGGCTCATGTAGAGGTTGAGGAGACCCCTTGGGTAGTCGAAGTCGTCAGGCACGACGCCCACCGCGCGGTATACGGCCTGCTCGTGCTCAAGCTTCTGCGGCGGGAGCCTGCGGGCGATGGTGTTGCGGAGGAACTCCTCTACCTGCGCCCTGCTCTCAACTGCACACGGAACAGGGCTCGTTGCCGCTAGGCCCCGAAGTCGCGTTACTTCTTCCAGCTTCTGCTGCATGATGGAGCACGGCTCCCCCTCAGCAGCTTGAGCCTGCGTCGGCAAAAGGCCTAAAACTTGAAGTAGAAGGATAAAGGCAACAAGCGTGAGAGCACGGATACTGTTGCGAGGAGGTCTCAAGATCGCTGCGTCAAGGCATGCGCGCACAGATCTCTCGTCGGCGCTTCTGTCCGGCTCGTTCCGATCTCTTGCAACTGGCGCTCTCACTTGCATCCTCCACCTCCTCCTGAGCTATCACGGCAGCCCGTTTTTAGGGAGCCAGGAACGCCCCTCGCGCTGTAACTTCAGCCGCTACTTCCAGATTTTCGCGCTGCCACACGCCTGACCACGTGAAAGGCTCCGGGGCACGGGAAGGATACAGTGGCTCACCCCGAGCGAGGTCCGCTCGGCAGTTCACTCGCGTCTCGCGCGGCGCCGAGACCGTTCCCGGGGCCGGTGCCGGCCCCGGAAAGAAGCGAGCCCGGAAGTGCCTTTTAAGATTCCCCTTGGTACACTGCTTAAGGCATGCCGCAACGAAACAGCCTCTCCATCATCAAGGCCAGCGAGAACAACCTCAAGGATATCGTCCTTGAGCTTCCGCACGACTCGTTTGTCGCCATCACGGGGCTCTCTGGCTCGGGCAAGTCTTCGCTCGCCTTCGACACGATCTACGCCGAGGGACAGCGCCGCTACATCGAGACCTTCTCTCCGTACACGCGCCAGTTCTTCGACAAGGTTAAGCGCCCGCGCGTTGACCTGATTGAGAACGTCAGGCCAGCGATCGCCATCCAGCAGCGAACGAGGATCTTAAACTCGCGCTCGACTGTCGGCTCGATGACAGACATCAACGACTTCTTGAAGATTGTCTGGAGCAACCTCGCCGTTCCGGTGTGCCAGACCTGCGGGCTCGAGCTCTCGCGCTGGGACGCATCCTCGCTCGCGGCGCTGCTCGAGCGCTGGTGTGACGCGAAGCCTGACGCGACGTTCGTGCTCGGGGTGCGCACGAAGAATTCACCCGAGCTCCTTGAGCGCCTACAGACACTTGGCTACTCGCGTTACTTTAACGACAAGTCCGCGAGCCTCGAGAGCTTCGAAGATTCTCCTCCCCCGAAGAAGACAAAGGAAGTAATCGTCGCGATCGACCGCTGTCGCAAGCAGGGCTTCACGCGCAAGCAGGTGCAAGACTCGCTCGACCAGTGCTTCTCCCTCGGGAGCGGCACCGTGAACGTCATCGAGCTGCGAGAGAAGCTGCTCAAGCCGCTGGCGCGGATAACGGTGCACCACGGAGAGGCAGCCATTCGGCGCGAGTGTGAGACGCACGTGTTCAAGACTTCGTACCACTGCGGCGACGGCGAAGTTTCAGTGGAGCGCCCGCGCCCCGCGCTCTTCTCGTACAATCATCCGATCGGCGCATGCCCGGAGTGCAACGGCTTCGGGAAGATCCTGGTGGTTGACCCGCACCGAGTTGTTCCAGACCACAGCAAGTCGATCGCAAGCCACGCAATCGACTGTTGGCGCGGCAAGGCTGCCTCGTGGGAGTTCCGTGAACTCTTAAAGTTCTGCAAGGCGCAGGGCATCCCGACTGACGAGCCGTGGTCGACGCTCTCGAAGGAACAGCAGGATCTCATATTTAACCACAAGTCGCGTGCCTTCATCGGTATCCTCCCGTGGTTTACGTGGCTAGAGCGCAAGAAATACAAGATGCACGTGCGGGTCTTCCTCGCCCGCTACCGTGGACAGGCAGACTGTCCGCAGTGCAAGGGGTCGCGCCTTAAGGCCGACGCGCTTGCGTACCGGGTGCAGGGCCTAACTATTTCAGACGTCTCCGCGCTGCCGCTGGAGGATCTCTACGCATGGTTTCTTAAACTTGAGTCGTCGCTCAAGGAAGAGAAGCGCCTCCCGCGCCAGCTCCAGGACGTGTTCAAAGGGATCCACGGTCGGCTACAGTACTTGGTCGCGCTTGGGCTTCCGTACCTAACACTCGACCGGCAGTCGCGGACGCTCTCGGGCGGCGAGACGCAGCGCGTCAACCTCGTCTCTGCGCTCGGGAGCAACCTGATCTCGACCCACTTCGTGCTCGATGAGCCGTCGGTCGGGCTCCACGCCCGTGACACTGAAGAGCTCGTGAAGGCGCTGCGTGATTTAACAACCCGCGGCAACTCGCTCACGGTCGTCGAGCACGACCCAGACTGCCTCGACGCTGCTGACTCCATCCTTGAGCTCGGCCCAGAAGCCGGCGAGCGTGGCGGCGAGGTGACGTACTTCGGCCCACGAGACGGCTGGGGCGGGGTTCGAATGGCCCCCTTCTCGCTCGCCAGCTCACGCCCGAGCTTCGCAACGACGCTCTCAGTTCGGAACGCCAAGAACAGAAACTTAAAGTCGATCTCGCTCGACATTCCGCTGCAGTCTTTTGTGTGCCTGACGGGTGTCTCAGGAAGCGGCAAAAGCTCGCTCCTGACTGAGGTGATCGAGGCGTCGTGGCACCTGCACAAGGGCGTTGTGCCAGGCGAGACGACGGCAGACGCAGAGGTGGCAGGCTTTGAGCATGTCAGCAACGTGCTGCTCGTCGACCAGTCGCCGCTCTCTAAGACTCCGCGCGCGAACATCGCAACCTACACCAAGGTCTGGGACCGGGTGCGCGACCTGCTCGCAGGAACTGACGACGCCAAGGCGCGCGGGCTCTCCCGCTCCTCCTTCTCGTTTAACGTCAACGCCGGGCGCTGCCCGACCTGCGAGGGCGCCGGCTTCATCCGCGAAGACATGCAGTTCCTGAGCGACGTCTTCATCGAGTGCGAGTCGTGCCTCGGCATGCGCTTCCAGGCTCCGGTGCTAGAGGTGCGGCTCAAGGGGAAGAACGTGCACGAGATCCTCACCATGACGGTAGACTCGTGCGCTGAGTTCTTCGAAGGCGACCTGCTCATCTCGAGCGTCTGCCGGGTGCTGAAGCAGCTCGGGCTCGGGCACATCACGCTCGGGCATCCGCTGAGCGACCTGTCAGGCGGAGAGGCGCAGCGGCTCAAGCTCGTCCCGCACATCGTTGAAGGCTCCCGTAGCCGGTCGCTCTTCCTCTTCGACGAGCCAACGACAGGGCTGCACGTGCGCGACGTCGAGCGCCTGATTGAGCTCTTTGAGTTCCTGCGCGACAGCGGGCACTCGATCGTGTGCGTGGAGCACAACCTGAGGCTCATTGCTGCTGCCGACTGGATTATCGACCTAGGGCCTGAGGGCGGCTTTAAGGGCGGCGAGGTCGTTGCGCAGGGCACGCCTGAGGAGCTCGTGGCGAGCAAGGGCGCAAGCCTGACCGCGCGCTACCTGCGCGAGTTCGCCGAGCAGCACGGGCGGCGCAAGGTGTCGCGCCAGGCTTCAGCGAAGCGCAAGGGGCGCGCGGCGCCGCCACTTCCGAAATCGATAGACATTATCGGCGCGCGCGAGCACAACCTAAAGAACGTCTCGCTCTCCGTGCCACTCAACTCGCTCATCACCATCACGGGCGTCTCTGGCTCGGGCAAGTCGACTATCGCCAAGGACATCCTGTATGCCGAGGGGCAGCGCCGCTACCTCGACTGCCTCTCGCCGTACGCGCGGCAGTTCATCAAGGAGCTCAAGAAGCCGGCGATCGACGACATCCGCAACGTGCAGCCAACCATCTGCGTTTACCAGCACACCTTCCAGCCCTCAGCGCTCTCTACGGTCGCCACCATGAGCGAGGTGTACAACTTCTTGCGGCTCCTGTACGCCAAGGTCGGCGTACAGTTCTGCCCCGAGCACCCGAAAGAGGCGATTTCCCCCCTCTCGGCTGAGCAGATCGCTGCCACCATCAAGCAGAGCTACTCCGGGCCCGTGAAGCTCCTCGCCCCGGTCATTAACCAGAAGAAGGGAAACCACAAGGCGGTCTTCCAGCGTGCCATCGACACTGACATCACTGAAGTTAGGGTCGACGGCAAGATCGCCCCTCCGTCGCGTTTCGTCGAGGAGGGGCTCAAGAAGAGCGTCGTTCATTCGGTAGACTTCGTGACGGCAAGCTTCAACGCCTCTCGCATGCCTGCCGACCTCATCACAGACGGCGTCAAGCAGGCGCTCGCTGTAGGCGGCGGCACGGTGGTGCTGCTGAGCGGCTCCGACGAGCGGGTGTTTAGCTCTGAGCGCACCTGCCGAATCTGCCAGCGCGGGTTCTTTAAGCCTGACCCTGAGGACCTCTCCTTCAACTCCCGCCGCGGACGGTGCCCGAAGTGCGACGGCTACGGGGCGGTGCGCAACAAGCCCTGCCCAACGTGCGGCGGCGCGCGCATCAACGAGATCGGCCGCAACATCCGGCTCTTCGGGCAGAACATCCACGAGCTCTCGATGCTCACGGCACCTAAGCTGCACGAGCTCCTGACGAAGCTCTCGCAGGACTCGCTCGCAAGAGAGATCGTCGAGCCGATCGTGCGAGAGCTCGACGGAAAGCTCAAAACCCTCTCAAGCCTCGGGCTCGATCACATTGCGCTCAACCGCGAGTGCGCCACGCTCTCAAACGGCGAGCTGCAAAGGCTCCGGCTCGGCACTGCGATGGGGTCTCCGCTGTGCGGCGTGACGTACATCTTCGACGAGCCGAGCGCGGGGCTTCACCCAGACGACAACAAGCGGCTCCTCGATCGCCTCGCGGAGCTTTCTGCGAGAGGCAACACCGTCATCCAGATTGAGCACGAGATCGACAACATCATCGCGGCAGAGCACGTCATCGATGTTGGCCCTGGCGCCGGCACGCACGGCGGAGAGATCGTCTACCAGGGCCCCGTGAAGGGCGCCGCCGCATCTGCCCGCTCTGCGACCGGACGAGCGCTCTCGTCGCCGATCGAGATCCGTGGCAAAGAGCGCGCGAGCTCTGGCGAGAAGCTCTCGGTCAGTGGCGCGTCCTGCAACAACCTGCGCGGCCTCTCGGTGTCGCTGCCGCTCAAGAGCCTCGTCACGGTGGCTGGCGTTTCAGGGTCCGGAAAGAGCTCGCTCGTGCACGGCGTTATCGCTGCGGCGCTCGCTTCGGCAGGCTCTTCGAAGAAGCTCTTTAAGGGGCCAGCCGGAGCCGTTGAGAGCTCGCTCGAGATCGAGCGCTTCCTGGTCGTCGACCAGCAGCCGATCGGGAAGACCTCCCGCTCTACCCCTGCCTCGTACCTTGGCGTCTGGGACGAGATCCGGAAGGTGTTCGCAGGAACGCTTGAGGCGAAGTCACGCGGCTGGACGACGAGCTTCTTCTCGCACAATGCCGGCAAAGGGCGCTGCCCGGCTTGCAAGGGACAGGGCGAGATAACGCTTGAGATGAGCTTCCTGGCCGAGGCGAAGGTCACGTGCGAGAGCTGCCTCGGCAGCCGGTTCACACCGGAAGCGCAGACGGTTCTCTTTAAGGGCATCTCGGTCAGCGACGCGCTGCAGCTCACCTTCGAGCAGGCGCGCACCTTCTTCGTGAACCACAAGAAGATCCACCAGGTGTGCAAGCTCGCGTGCGAGCTTGGGCTCGGGTACCTCACGCTGGGCCAGCCGTCTTCGACGCTCTCCGGCGGCGAGAGCCAGCGCCTGAAGCTCGTCTCAGAGCTGCACGTCTCGCGGCGCGGCCACACGCTCTACATCCTCGATGAGCCAACAACCGGGCTGCACCGGCTCGATGTCTCGCTGCTCCTCAAGGGGCTTCACGGGCTCGTCGACCAGGGACACTCAGTTCTCGTGATCGAGCACGACGCCGACACTATCGCGCAGTCTGACTGGGTAGTTGAGCTTGGCCCCGGTCCTGGCGAGCGAGGCGGGCGTATCGTGTTTGAGGGAGTGCCGAGCGCTCTCCTCAAAGCGAAGACTGGCTGGGGTGCGGCGCTGCGTGAGCGGGTCGCGCTGCACAGCGACGGTGGGTCAGAGGCCTTGCGGCTTGCTGACGAGCGCGAGGTTAGCGCTGCTGTTTGACGAGACGGTGGCGGAAGCACTCCGTTGAAGACATGTGGCGTCTCGGAGCAGGTAGTAGCGAGGCGCAGCATTTCTCATCTTCTTGCTAATCCGTCTCTTTCTCCTGCACCTGCACTGGATTCCTAATCCTCATCCGGCTGTCCGACGCCAACAGCGCAGGCTATTCAGGGCTACGTCTTGATTATGAGCAGGAGTCGGGGTACAGCGGCGCGACATAGGTGACAGATAGCGACAACACATGGGTGACACAA